>JBGFRN010000064.1:0-27658 GCA_041695105.1 Bacillota bacterium
TGAGGTCTTGCGAACGGCTAACCTGACCGATGTCCTTGACCGGCTGGGCAGCCCGTTGGCTCTCCGCTCGCTTCAGAAGAACCAAGGGGCGCCCCCGGACAGCACCCTGGTCCGGATAGCTTTTCCCTATTGGCCGGTTCAGAACGCAAGCATCAGGGTTTCTACCAGGTTTGAATGGTCCCAGGGCCCGAGCGGCCAGGCCGCCCGGCTCCATGAGGGCATTGACCTTGAGGCTCCCGAAGGGGCCGAGATCGTTTCGGTTACCGATGGAACGGTGGCCCGGGTGGCCGAAGATCCGGAAATCGGCCGGTTTGTCGAGATTGATCACGGGCGCGGCCTGACCACTGTTTACGGTCACACCTCGGCCGTGGTAGTTAAACCCGGCCAGAAGGTCAAGGCCGGAGAGATAGTCGCTCGCGTCGGCCGGACTGGCCGGGCTGAGACGTCCATGCTTCACTTCGAGGTCAGGGTGGGCGGCAAGGCGGTCGATCCGGAACCCTTTCTGGGGGTGAAGAAAACCGGGGAATAGGGGAGGGGAAGGCCTGAATGCCGCTGGGCCGGTACTTCGGAGTAAAGATCCTCCTGACCTGGCCTCTGCTGGCGATCCTGACCGCGGCCGCGACCACTGGCCTTTGGGTACATGCCGCCATACTCCTGGGGGTCTTGTTGACCCATGAACTGGCCCACCTGATGGCGGCCAAGGGCTTTGATCTGCCGGTAGCTCGGGTCGAACTCCACCCTTTCGGGGGGGTTGCCCGGCTCGAAGGCAGTAGCGAGCTGGACCCCCATCTCGAAACGACCGTAGCGGTCGCCGGACCGATCAACAACTTCCTCCTGGCCGGGCTCGGTTATTGGGTCCAGCGGTTTGGGGCGTTCCAGCCCGAACTGGTGGACTTCTTTCTTGAGGCCAACCTGCTGATGGGCCTGTTCAACCTGCTCCCGGCTCTCCCGCTTGACGGCGGCCGGATCTACCGCGCCTTCCTTGGGAGAAAGCTCGGCTACGGGGAAACGACCCGGCGCCTGGCCGTCCTGGGCCGGACCGTTGGACTGCTGCTGGTCGCGGCCGGGGCGGCCGCCCTAATGACCGGACGTATCTACCCGACCCTGCCGGTCCTCGGGGTCTGCCTGTTTCTGGCCGCCAGGAACGAGGAGGCTCAGGCCGGCATTCGTTTCTGGCTGAACCTGCTCGGTAAAAAGGACGCCCTGAGCCGTCAGGGCGTCCTTCCTTTGCAGACTCTGGTGGTCTCAGCCGGGGCCCGGCTGGGCGACCTCCCCCGCCAGTTCGTCTCCGGCCGCTACCATATTTTCACCGTCCTGGATTCATCGATGTCCGTTATCGGTCAGGTGACCGAAACCCACCTGGCTGAGGCGATGATGGAGTTTGGCCCCGACTACACGGTCGGAGAAGTCGTTGCGGCTATTGAGGCGGAGCCACCAGGTTGAGAAAAACGTCTGGATCGATCTTGCCCTTGAGCATCAGCCCGGCCGCCTGAGAAAGATCCTTGCGGGTGACCAGGACCCCGGGCCCGCCCGGTGACCCGGCCTGGGCCGGGATTACCACGGCCTTTGAAACCAGGGCCTCCAGGTCGGGTTGAGTCGCCTGCCCGCCCTGATAGGCCCAGACGGCCCCCAGCCTATTGGCCGGAGCCTCAGAAGCCGCCGCCAGGTGCCGGGCGAGAAGAGTCGCCGCCTGCGTCTTGCGGCCCCCCCGGTCAGCCGGGTCGCGCCTGACAGCCAGGACAGTCAGGGAAACCAGGGCGCGCGAGTTCTCCCTTGAGTGGCCCGGGAAGGGAAGCAGGCGGGTTTCGCGGGCGTCGCTCAAACCGCGGGCCTTCCGCTCTTCCATGGCCCGGAGCATCCAGGGCCCGACCGGACCGACCATTCCGGTTCTTTTGGCCAGGTATAATTCTAGCATGCTTTCTCGGCCCGGGCTGGCCAGGGCGATCGATCCGTCAGAGACCAGTGGCCTGATTGGTTCGATAATGTCCCTGACCGCCCCGGCCGGCCAGGCCGGGCGTCCCAAGGGGTCAAGCAGCCTGGGGAATCCGGCCGAGGCGACCAAACCGTGAATCAGCCGTCCGTCCTGGTCACTGACCAGCCCCCAGACTTTACGCCCGAGGTAACGCGTCTTTCCTATTTTTTTAGCCGTCGCCGCGAATTCTTCGTAGGTCCAGCCCCGCGAGGCCACCTCGCCGACGTCGACTCCGGCCGCCTTCAAGGCCGCCGGATCGCCGGCCAGGGCTTCGAGTATCCCCCACCGGGGCAGGGCCAGCACCTGCCTTCCCGTGGTCAGGGGGGGCAGTGTCCAGGGCAAGGGCGAGCCAGGTACCGAATCCGGGCGGAAGGGGGCCAGTCCCTGCAGCTCTTCGGGAATGGTTTCGAGCGGGCCGCTGTAGATATCCGGTCCGGTCCCGGCCGTCCAGGCCTCGGCCAGTTGAGCCGGCCCGAGGCCCCACGGAATTAGATGGTAATCGATCTCAATCCCCGGGTTTGCAGACTTATAAGAGGCCAGGGCGCCTTCGAGCCATTGGCGGTAAGTTCCTTCCGGCCCGGGGCGCAGGGGCCAGTTGTAGTCCCAGAGGACGAGCCTGACCGGTCCGGCCGGTCCGGGGGGATCACCGGCGAGCGGGCCCTGGCCGCCCTCCCGGTAGGCCATCATCAAGGCCATAATCACGGGCAGCGCCAATATGACCATCAAGGCCGGCCACAGCCAGCGGGCCGGCCAAGGCCAGCGTGGTCCGGATCTCAACCTGAATAAGTTCATCCCGGCGCCCCCTACCTGATTCCCATGATGATTTGGAGGTTCGGCCCGGCCGTTCCGTCAGGTTCCAGGCCGTAGAAGTGTTCAAGCTCCATGACCGCCTTGATCGTGTTCGGGCCCAGCCGGCCGTCCATGCCCCCGGGGTCCAGGCCGAACTGGGCCAGGCGGTTTTGCAGGATGGCCACCTCGCGCCCGCTCGATCCCGGACCCATATTCCGCGGGATTGACCATTTGACCGGTTCGCCGACCACCTTGACCGGCGTGCCGACCGGCACCAGCCGGTACAGCTCCTCAACGTCTCGATTTCTCATCCGGATGCAGCCGTGGCTTGAAGCCCGGCCGATCGACCATGGTTTGTCAGTGCCGTGGATGCCATAGATCCCCCAGGGAACGTTGAACCCGAGCCAGCGGGTGCCAAAACCACCGCCCCAATTGACCCCCTTGTCGACGATTTTCCAGTCGCCCACCGGAGTGGGCGTATTGCTGCGTCCGGTCGCCACCGTGTATTCTTTGAACAGTACTCCGTCGTAATAGAGGCTAAGTTTCTTTTTTGGAACGTCGATCACGAGGGTGGCCTTTTCGCCGGGCGGCGGGTTCGGAGCTTCATGCTGGGCCGTGGCATCGCGGCCAGCCAGGCTCTCCCAGGTTGCCCCGTCCACTACGGCCGAATCGCCCAGCCCGCGGTCGCGGTGCCAGCGGCGGACCGAGTCAACCGTGGCCGGGGAGTAGGTTCCGTCCAGGGGGCCCTGGTAATACCCGAGTTCACGAAGGCGCTCCTGAAGGTCCAAGACGTCATCCCCTTTCAGGTAAGGGAACCGCGGTTCCAGGAGGCGGTCGATCTCGCAATTCAATCCGAGCGGTCGAAGCGCCACCTTGTCCTCTTGTCCTGGTTTGGCTGGGGCCGACCCCGGCCGGGCCTCGGGCAGACCGATCAGAGCGGCCAGCAACACGGCGGCCAAAAGGCTCACCAGGTAAAGCCAGTTGTTTTGGCTCGATGGCGTCAACTCGTCACCCTCCCCGGCTGAAGCTTCCTTCAATTTTTATGCTGTGCTACGGTTTGCTTGACGGCTAAATAGGGGATAGGTAATATTTGATTGATTCACCAGGCAGCCACCCCGAAGGGACTGACCCAGCCAAACTTGGATATCCAGTCAAAAATCGAAGCGGCCATCGCCCAGGTCGCCAAGCCGGCCCGCTATGCTGGCAACGAGTGGAATTCGATCCGCAAGGATCACTCCCAGGTCGGGCTGACCTTCGCCCTGGCCTTCCCCGACGTCTACGAGGTCGGGATGTCTCACCTGGGGTCAAAGATCCTCTATCATGAACTGAACCGCCGCCAGGATACGGCCTGTGAACGGGTTTTCGCGCCTTGGGTCGACCTTGAGGAAATTATGAGGCGGGAGATGATCCCGCTTTTTTCTCTTGAGAGCCGCCGGCCGGTGAAGGAGTTTGACCTGCTCGGCTTTACGCTGCAGTATGAGCTTTCCTACACCAACCTGCTCAACATGCTTGACCTGGCCGGGATACCGCTGATGGCCGCCCAGCGCGGGGAGGACGATCCCCTGGTGATCGCGGGTGGCCCGTGCGCCTACAACCCCGAGCCGCTGGCCGGTTTCCTTGATGCTATCGTCCTGGGTGACGGCGAGGAGGTCGTCCACGAAATCGCCGAGGCCGTCATTCAGTGGAAGGTCGGGGATGGTCGCGCCGGGGGCCGGACCGGCCTCCTTTCTCGCCTGGCCAAGATCAGGGGGATCTATAACCCCTCATTTTACGAGGTCTCTTACCGTGACGACGGGACGTTGGATCGGGTCAAACCCATCCGCTTTGAAGCCGCCTTTCCAGTTGAGCGGCGGATCATCGCCGACCTTGACCAGATCGACTACCCGACCAACCCGATCGTCCCGTACATGGACGTCGTTCATGACCGGGCCATGCTGGAGGTGTTCCGCGGCTGCACCCGGGGATGCCGTTTCTGCCACGCCGGGACCGTCTACCGGCCGGTGCGCGAGCGATCCCCCGAGAAGGTCATGGAGCTGGCCGAGAAGCTGATACGGAATACCGGGTATGATGAGGTCGGCCTGGTCTCCCTAGCCACCAGCGACTACTCATGCATCTCCGACGTCGTGGCCAAGCTGGTCGACCAGTACGGCCGTGAGGGAATCGGCCTGTCGCTGCCTTCACTTCGGGTTGACTCGTTTTCGGTTGACCTGGCGGATCAGGTTCAACGGGTGCGCCGCACCGGCCTGACGCTGGCCCCTGAGGCCGGAACCCAGCGGCTGCGCGACGTGATCAATAAGGGCGTGACCGAAGAGGACATCCTCGGGGCCGCCCGGCAGAGCTTCACCGCCGGGTGGAGCCAACTCAAGCTATACTTCATGCTTGGCCTGCCGACCGAAACCGACCTAGACCTCGACGGCATCGCCGGTCTCGTCTACCGGATCATCGATGTCTACCGCGAGGTCACCGCCGGGCGCAAGGCACGGCCTCCGAGGATCACCGTAAGCGTCTCGACCTTTGTGCCGAAGCCGGACACGCCCTTCCAGTGGGAGCCCCAGATACCTTTGGAGGAAATTCGCCGCCGCCAGTCTTATCTCGGATCAAGACTGCGGGACCGGCGCATCGAATATAATTATCACGACGCCCAGGTCAGCCACCTCGAGGGGGTGATCTCCCGGGGCGACCGGCGGCTGGGTCGCGGCCTGATCGAGGCCTGGCGCCGGGGCTGCCGCTTCGACGGTTGGACCGAGCTGTTCCGGCCCGGGGTCTGGGCCGAGGCCCTCGAGGCCACCGGCCTCGACCCGGCCTTTTACGCCAACCGGTGCCGGGACGCCGCCGAGGCCCTTCCCTGGGACCACCTCTCGCCCGGCGTCACCAAGGAATACCTCCAGGATGACTACCGGCGGGCGCCCGGCGGCCAACCCGTCTCCGACTGCCGTTGGGATGGCTGCGATAACTGCGGGGTCTGCCCCGAGGCCGGGGTTTGGCCAACCCTCAAGACCTGGACCGAGGAGAAACAGAACCAAGTCTGATGGAGCGCGTCCGAATACAGATAAAAAAGGGGCCCGAGGCCCGCTTCATTTCTCACCTCGATTTCCAGCGCCTGCTTGGGCGGGCCCTGCGCCGGGGACGGTTGCCCGTGGCCATGAGCGAGGGGTTTAATCCCCACCCGCGCATTTCATTCGCCTCGGCCCTGGCCGTTGGAACCACGAGCGAGGCCGAGTTCGTCGAATTCGACCTGGAGCCGGCTATGGACCCGGAGGAGTTCGGCCGCCTGCTCGACCGGCAGCTTCCCCCGGGGTTCCGAGTCGTGCGGGCCGGCCAGGCCCCGCTCACCGGCCCTGGCTTAATGTCCCTTATTGAGGCCGCCTCCTACCGCTTGGGGCTGTCCTTCCCCGGCGGGGAAAAGCCCCGCTGCGAAGGGGTCGAAGCCGCTGAGGTCGAAGCCGCTCTGGGCCGTTTCTTGGCCCGGGATAAGATACAGCTCGTCAAGGAGACCAAATCCGGACCCAGGGAGGTGGATATTCGCCCGCTGGTCTATGAGCTGAGGCTGCTTTCCCCTGATCATTTGCCAGGTACTCACGCCCGTTTTGACTGCCTTCTTTATGCCCTGCTGGCTACCGGAAGCCGGGGTAGCCTGCGCCCGGAGGATCTTTTCCGGGCCATCGCGGCCGTCGAGCCGCTTTTTGTGCCGGCCAAACTAGTTTTGGTTCACCGTACCGGCCTGTTTAAGATCGGTCCCAAGGGATGGCAGAGCCCCTGGGATAATGCTTGATTTTGTTTATTTTTTAATTTTGGAGATGAATCTTTGTGTCCCGGAAAGAAATTATCGTCTCGGTCGACCATGAGGAAACCCGCGCCGCCCTGCTTGAAGATGGCCAGTTGGCCGAGATCTTCATTGAGAGACCGCTCATCCAGAGGGTGGTTGGCAACATCTACAAGGGCAAGGTCGAAAACGTTTTGCCCGGCATGCAGGCCGCCTTCGTCAATATCGGCCTCGAACGCAATTCGTTTCTCTATATCGATGACGCCCTTCCGTCCCACGGGGATGAGTTCGAAGATCTTAAGCACCTGACGATCAAGGACGTCCTCAAAGAGGGCCAGGAGATCGTGGTCCAGGTCGCCAAGGATCCGATCGGCACCAAGGGGGCAAGGGTTACCCGTCATGTCACTCTTCCCGGGCGCTATTTGGTTTTAATGCCCTCGGTCGAGTATATCGGGGTTTCCCGCCGGATTAATAACGAAGAGGAGCGCGACCGGCTGCGCAAGCTGGCCGAGTCGGTCAAGCCATCGGGGGTCGGCCTGATCGTCCGCACGGTGGCCGAGGGGGCTTCCGACCATGATCTGGCCCAGGATGCCGCTTTCTTGATCCGGCTTTGGAACCGGATCCAGTCCCGGGCAAAAAGCAGCCCGGCCCCGCAGCTCCTGCACAAGGACCTGGGCCTGACCTACCGCATCCTTCGCGACGTCTTCACCGAAGAAATCGATCGCTTTATCGTCGACGCCCGCGCCGATTATGACAAGGTTCTAGAGTTGCTGGAGATCGTTTCCCCCAATCTTAAAGAGCGAGTCGAACTTTATTCCCGGCGCGAGCCTTCGCTGTTCGAACACTACGAGATCGAACCGGAGATCGAAAAGGCCCTGAAAAAACGGGTCTGGCTCAAGTCGGGGGGCTACCTCATCATCGACCACGCCGAGGCCCTGACTGTAATCGACGTCAATACCGGAAAGTTTGTCGGTACGACCAACCTGGCCGACACCGTCTACAAGACCAATCTTGAGGCCGCCAGGGAGATCGCTCGCCAACTGCGCCTCAGGGACATCGGCGGGATCATAATAATCGATTTCATCGACATGGAGGTGCCCGCCCACCGGCAGCACGTCCTCAAGACCCTCGAGGAGGCCGTCCACCCCGACCGGACCAAGGTGACCATTATGGGGCTGACCCAGCTTGGGCTGGTGGAGCTCACCCGCAAGAAGGTGCGCCAGAGCCTGGACGAGGTCCTCCAGCGTCCCTGCCCCTATTGCGAGGGACGGGGCAAGGTGCTCTCAGAGGAGACCATGAGCCGGAAGGTGCGCCATGAGATCAAAAAGATCCTCCGGCATACCACTAACGAGGCTTGCCTGATCGAGGTCAACCCGGCGGTCGCCGCCCTACTGATTGGGCCAGGGGGTGCCAATCTAAAAGAGCTTGAGAGAGAGACGGGAAAGACCATCTTCATCCGGGGCTCGGCCGAATGCCACCTTGAGACCATGAACCTGAAGGCCTTGGGCTCCCGGCACGAGGTCGAGGTCAAGGCCCTGCCGGTCAAGCAGGGTGAGGTTCTTGAACTTAGGATTCAGGAGCCTCACGCCACCAACCAGGCCGATGGGATTGCCCGGATCGAGGGGTACGTTATCGACATCGCGGGCGGCGGGCGGCTGGTCGGGGAGAAAATTAGGGTTGAAATTACCCGGGTCTTCAGGACATACGCCAAGGCCAGGATCTTGACATAAGATGTTGCCAACAAAGCATTGACATGCACTGTCAGACATGATATTATTTGTTTCTGCAGGCCGCCTAACGGCCTTTTGTGCGTTGACTGCCTGCCAACCGCGCGGACAGGGCTCATGAAGTGGGAAATTTTTCGGGACCACGTGGCCTCCGAACTTCCCCGCCCGAGCCGGCGAGTCGAAATTCGGAGGTGCCTAGTAAAAGTTGTACGCCATCATTGAAACCGGCGGCAAACAAGTCCGTGCCAGCGAGGGAGCCGTCATTATGGTCGAGAAGCTCCCGGCCGAGGTCGGCCAGACCGTGACCTTCGACCAGATCCTTCTGGTCTCCAAGGAAGACGGATCGACCCTGATCGGTACTCCGGTCGTGGCCGGAGCCAAGGCCATCGGCAAGGTTCTCGACCAGGGCAAGGGTCCCAAGATCCGCATTTTCAAGTACAAGAATAAGACTAACTACCGCCGCCGCGCCGGTCACCGCCAGCCGTTCACCAAGGTGCAGATCGAAAAGATCGAGCTCTAAACCACGGTGATCAAGGTTCAGTTCCACATAGGTAAGGACGGCAAAATCCGGGGCTTTCAGGTCAAGGGGCACGCCGGGTACGCCGATCACGGGCGCGACATCGTCTGCGCCGCCGTATCGGCCCTGGCTCAGACAGCCGTCTTAGGGCTGACCAAAGTGGCCGGGCTAACGGCCAAAGTGGATAGCCGCGAGGGGTTCCTGGAATGCCTGCTGGACGAGCCAGCCGCCTCCGCACCGTCCGTCCCTCAGCCGGCGGGATCCGATCCTGAAGCCCGGGCCAGGGCCAACGACCGGGCCAGGGCGGAAGATCTGGCCCAGACGATCCTGCAAACGCTGATTCTCGGTTTGACAGACATCCAGAAAGATTACAGTCAGTACCTATCCATCAAGTCCTAATTAAGGAGGTCGAAAGCTATGAATCTACAGCTTTTTGCTCATAAAAAGGGTGTTGGCAGCTCCCGCAACGGTCGGGACAGCAACCCGAAGATGCTTGGCGTCAAGTCTCACGACGGTCAATTTGTTCTGGCTGGCAGCATCATCGTGCGGCAGCGCGGCACCCAAATCCATCCGGGTGACCACGTGGGGATCGGCAAGGATCACACCCTTTTTGCCCTGACCGACGGCACCGTTTCATTTGGGCGCCTCGGCCGCGACAAGAAGCGCGTGGCGATTGTACCGGCCATCGCAGGTTAGTCTGAGACAACCCCAGTGCCTCTGTATCGAGGTGCTGGGGTTTTTGTCTCTCTATGGGTATATATTGGCTCTTCGGTATTTATTTGAGGGAAGCGGGGGGATAGTTTGCCCCAAAGTTTATTGTGGGTGTTTATCGCCCTGGAACTGGTGGCCATCGTCCTGCTGGTCTGGAAGCTCAGGCACAGCCAGAACGAGTGGGGGACCAAACAAAAAGAGACCAAGCTCGAGATCCAGACCCGGATGGGCCAAGATCTGGTTCGCGTCGTCCGCAACCAGCGCCATGGTTTCATGAACCACTTGCAGGTGATCTCGGGATGGCTGCAGCTTAACAAGGCTGATCGGGCTCTGGAGTACATAAGTAGCGTCCGTCGCAAGCGGGAACAGGAGGTTCAGATCTTCCGGGTCGCCAACTGGGAGCTGATTACCCAGCTTATCACCCGCTCTAGCGCGGCTGAGGCCAGTGAGATCGAGGTCGTTTGGAAGATTGACAGCCATCTGCGCTGGGCCTCCAAAGAAATGATCGACTGGGTTAACCAATCCTTTGACAAGGCTTTCGACCGGCTGGTTCAGATCGAGGGGCCACGCCAAATCGAGGCTAGCCTTTCGGATGAAGGGAGCATCTACCTGGTTACCCTTAAATGCAGCGACGGGAAGATCCATCAGGCGACCTTCCCGGTGGTTCCCGACGATCAATATTAAGGGTGATTTGGTGTTTATCGATAAGGCAAGAATTAACGTCAAGGCTGGTGATGGAGGTGCTGGTTGCAGCGCCTTTCGTCGCGAGAAGTACGTTCCTCACGGGGGGCCGAGCGGGGGCGATGGCGGCCAGGGGGGAGACGTCATTCTGGTGGTCGACTCCAGCCAGCGAACCCTCTTAGACTTCCAGTACCAGCGGCACTTCAAGGCTGAGCGAGGCGTCCACGGTCAGGGCAGTACCAAACACGGGGCCAACGGGGCCGGCTTGGTGGTAAAGGTGCCTCCGGGCACAGTGATCCGCGACGCCGGCACCGGGGAATTCCTGGGCGACCTGGTTGATGAGGGCCAGCGTCTGGTGGTGGCCAGGGGCGGCCGGGGGGGCAGGGGAAACGCCCGGTTCGCCACCTCGACTAACCAGGCTCCGACGATGGCCGAAAAGGGCGAGCCAGGCGAGGAGCGCTGGATTGAATTGGAGCTAAAGCTGCTGGCCGACATCGGTCTGGTTGGCTTTCCGAATGCCGGCAAATCGAGCCTGCTGGCCCGGGTCTCGGCGGCCAAGCCGAAGGTAGCTGATTATCCCTTCACTACTCTAAGTCCCAATTTAGGCGTCGTCCAGGCCCCGGACGGCCGCAGCTTCGTCCTGGCCGATATTCCGGGGCTGATTGAGGGGGCCCATGAGGGCGTTGGGCTGGGGCACGATTTCTTGAAGCATATTGAGCGCTGTCGCCTACTGATCCATGTGATCGATCTTTCCGCAGCCGATGGACGGGAGCCAATCGAGGGCTTTGAGGCGATTAACCATGAATTGAATCTGTATAACCCCGAATTGGCCGGCCGTCCTCAAATGGTAGCACTAAACAAGATCGACCTTCCTGAGGCCCGTGAACGGCTTGAGCAAACGGTCGAGGAACTGCGAGCACGGGGCTACCCGGTCTACACCATCTCAGCTGCCACCGGTGAGGGGGTTGACCAACTCGTTTTTGCCGCCGCAGACTTCTTGGTACGCCTTCCGGTCCCGGTCTTGACTGAGGTCCAAGCAGCCGAGCGCGTCTACCGCCCGGCGGTACCCTCAACTGTCGAGATCGGACGTGAGGGTGACGCCTATGTAGTCCGTGGGCGCGATATTGAACGCCTAGCCGTCATGACTGACTGGGACAACGAGGAGGCCGTCCGGCGCTTCCAGCATATCATCAGGCGCCGGGGTATCGAGGAGCGCCTTAGGAGCTTGGGGGCCCGGGACGGGGATATAATTCGGATCAGAGACGTTGAGTTGGTATTGGGAGAGTATTGATGCGGAGAATCGGCATCATGGGGGGCACCTTCGACCCGATCCACTATGGGCACCTGGTCACCGCCGAGGTTGCCAGGCACGCCTTTGAACTGGCGCAAGTGGTCTTTGTTCCCTCGGGTCGTCCACCTCACAAGCGGGTCCGGCAGGTGAGCCCCGACAATCACCGTTACCTGATGGCCGTCCTGGCCACTGTTACCAACCCTCAATTTGAGGTCTCCCGGGTCGAGTTGGACCGCCCAGGGCCGTCCTACGCTATCGATACCGTCGCCCATTTTAAGGGACAGGATGCCGGGAACGAGATCTTCTTCATCACCGGAGCTGACGCCATCCTGGAGATCGCCACTTGGGAGCGGCACAAGGAGCTTTTCAACCTCTGCCACTTCATTGCCGCCACTCGCCCAGGCTACCAAATGGACGAGCTGGCCTCGCTTCGGTCGCTTCTTGATAAGGACGAGTTCGACCGTATCCATTCCCTCGAGGTACCGGCTCTGGCCATTTCATCAAGCGATATCCGCTCGCGCCTTATCCACGGGGAGCCGGTTAAGTACCTATTACCGGAGAGCGTCGAACGTTATATTCTGAAGAACTCACTCTATTTAAGAGGAAAAATAATATAATAATGGCTCTGAATGTCGATTTTTGTGTATTTTTGTCTGGTTCTTAAAAGGAATATGAATAACGTCCGAGAATAGTAGAGACACTAAGGGTCGATAAAGCTGTATTAAGGCTTTTTTGCCGCCCCATATCATCGGAGGTGTCGTCGATTTGGTAAAAACTCTGTACGTTGGAAACCTCCCCTGGGCAACCACCGAGGACGATTTAGCTGCGGCTTTTCAGCCCCACGCCGACGTCAAGGGCTGTAGGATTATCACCGACCGCGAAACCGGCCGGTCCCGCGGGTTTGGTTTCGTAGAAGTGGCTGATGAGGATGTCGATAAAGCAATTTCAGCCATGAATGGCTCGGCGATGAACGGCAGGGAGCTTTTGGTTAACGAAGCCAAGCCCAAAGCGGTTGGCCCCCGCTATTAAGTAAGAAGGCTCTGGTAAATAGTAATTAAAAGTCAGCCTCCAATTTTGGAGGCTTGATTTGTTTTGACAGGATCAAAATGATGAACGAAAATGTATTGAATAAACTGCGGGTGGAGCTCCAGAAAACTCTTGATTCATCGAGCCTGGCTCATTCATTTGGAGTCAGGGATACGGCCGTCAAGATGGCCCGCCGGCATGGAGCTGACCCCCAAAAGGCGGCCGTGGCGGGGTTATTGCATGACCTGGCCAAGCCCCTGAGCGAGCTCGATTTATTGAACCTGGCCGAGGATTTTGGTATACTCATTGATGGCGTTGAACGGGACTGCCCCTCCCTGCTTCACGCCCCGGTGGGGGCTGAGCTGGCCCGCCGCCGCTTCGAAATCGAAGACCCGGAGATTCTTGGAGCCATTCGCTGGCACACCACTGGACGTCCCGGAATGAGCCCCCTGGAGGAAGTAATTTACCTGGCCGATTACATCGAACCGGGCCGCCGTTTTACTGGGGTTCAGACCATGAGACGTTTAGAGGCCAATAATCTTCATCACGCCACGCTCTATGCGATGGATTCGACCATCCGTTACTTGCTCCGCAGCGGGAGGCCGGTTCATCCAAGTACGCTCATGGCCCGAAACGACATCCTCAAACGGTTCGGACCGTTGCCTTAAGCTCATTTTAGGAGACTCTCATGTACCAACAACCACCGTTGCCGCCACGGGCTGAGAGTCCGGTAAGAAAGAGAAAACGACGTATTCGCTGGGGCCGGCTGGCCCTGGTTTTTCTTCTGGGTGCTTTTTTCGTAACTGGGTTGGCGGCCGCTGTTCTTTACCTTTACTATATGGTGAGCGTCTATAGTCCCTCTCATACCCCTGGTTCAACCCCAGTAAAAAAGGGTGAAAGGGTTAATATCCTCGTTCTGGGGGTCGACCAGGAAGGCGAACGATCGGATACGATGATCGTCCTCAGTCTCGATCCACAGGGCTCCGGGGCCGGATTAATGTCGATTCCGAGAGACACCAGAGTGGAAATTGCTGGTCGGGGAACCATCGAAAAAATCGCTCACGCTAGCGCGTATTGGGACAAGAACATGACCGGCACCGCCCGGTCAATGAAAACGGTCGAGCGCCTGCTCGGGGTTCCAGTTCATTTCTTTGTGACAGTTAATTTCCGCGGATTTGAGCGCCTGATTGATTCGATCGGCGGGGTCGAGGTCGAGATCCCGTTCGATATGGTTTACGAAGATCCTTACCAAGACCTGAGCATTAACCTGAAAAAAGGGCACCAGGCGCTTGACGGCAGGCGGGCGCTGCATTTTGTGCGGTTCCGGTCCAATAACGACGGAACCAGAGGCTACCCCGATGGGGACTTGGGAAGGGTGCAGGCTCAACAGAATTTCATGCGGGCCGTCATACGCAAAATGACCTCAGCCGGGGTTTTGGTCCGGTTACCCGTCTTGGCCCCTGACCTGGCCAAGTACGTCAATACCAATATTCCACCTAACCAGCTCCTCTTAATGGCCAAGGTCGCTTCGTCCCTCACCCCTGAAACGGTTAAATGGGCTGTTCTGCCCGGCGAGCCCGGGGATCTGGTCAACGGTTATTACTTAGTTGACGAGGCCAAAAAGGAGATTGTGGTCGACCGGATTTTCCGCGGCATCGAACGGCAGGAAAAAACCCCTCCCCTTAAGGTTGAAGTCCTTAACGGCGCAGGCATCCCGGGCGCTGCCCAGGGCCTGGCCGATTACTTAAGAGACCGGGACTTCGAGGTGGTTCGAATTGATAACGCTGACCGTTCCGACTACCGGGCAACTTTGATTATCAACCTGAATCCCGGTACCGATCCGGCCAAAAACGCTCAGCTTCAAAACCTAGCCGCCGAGGTCAAGACCAAGTCGCCCAACGCTCAGGTCGTAGCCCGTTCCGACGCCAAATTGGGAGCGCCGGATGTTATCATCATTATCGGTCGCGACCATATAGACCCTAGAAATTAACAACAGGAACTGGCCTGGATTATCTCGAATAAACTAATACAAAAAACATTTTAAGGGGGCTTGACCAACCTATTGGATGCCAAGATGGTAGCCGCGGTCGTGGCGGAGGCAGCCGGTGAAAAGAAGGCCAGGAACATCCTTACCCTTGACATGCGTGACATCAGCCCGATCACCGACTACTTCGTTATCTGCAGTGCTTCAAACACGGTTCAGGTCCGGTCAATCGCCGACCATATCGAAGAAACACTGGCCAGTCGCGGCTTGAACAAACGGCATATCGAAGGAGCCGGCGCTTCGAGGTGGATCCTGCTTGATTATGGCGACGTGGTCGTCCACGTCTTCCACGATTTCGAAAGGGAGTTTTATAACCTTGAGCGCTTGTGGGGCGATGCCCAGGTGGTCGATCTATAGATCGGCCATTTTTGTCGAGCGCCCAAGACCGCGTAAAAATTCTGGCCAGCATCATGATGGCCATTTTCCTGGCCGCCATCGATGTGACAATCGTAAACACCGCTATGCCGACCATCGTCGGGGCCCTCGGCGGCCTGCACCTCTACAGTTGGGTTTTTTCCGCTTACATGCTGACCTCGACGGTGACGGTGCCGGTCTACGGGCGCTTGGCTGATACCTTCGGCCGGAAGTTCGCCTTCACTCTCGGGGCCGGAATCTATCTTTTGGGGTCGGTTTTTTGCGGGTCGGCCCAGAGTATGCTTCAGCTCATCTTGTTCCGGGGACTGCAGGGCCTGGGGGCCGGGGCCATGATTCCAATCACCCAGACTATCATCGGGGATCTCTACACCCCTCAGGAGCGGGCCCGGGTTCAGGGGCTTTTTTCCAGTGTCTGGGGGTTTGCCGCCTTGATCGGCCCAGCCGCCGGGGGCTTGGTAACCGACTACGCCGGCTGGCGCTGGATCTTTTTGCTTAAGATTCCGGTCGGCCTGACCTCGATCGCCATGCTCTGGCTCTTCTTAAAGGAAAAAGTCGAGCACCGGACCGGTCGCATCGACTACCTCGGCGCTTCAACCCTCGTGCTGGGGATGCTCGGCGTCCTGTTTGCGGTTCTTCAGGGAGGGGTCCATTTCGCCTGGGGATCGCCGGTCATCCTGGTTTCACTGTTGGGCGGCGTCGCCCTCCTGACCTACTTCTGGCGTCACGAGGTGACGACATCAGACCCCCTGATCCCGCTGGGCTTGCTCAAGATTCCGATGATCGCCGTCGCCACCCTGGCCAGCCTCATGGTTGGGGCGGTATTAACCGGTTTGGCGGCCTACATGCCGCTCTATGCCCAGGGAGTCCTCGGCGGGACGGCTACCGCGGCCGGGATGGTCTTGGCTCCACTTTCCCTGGGCTGGACTCTCGGTTCGATCATGGGTGGTCGGGTGATGCTGAAGCTGGGCATCCGGGCCAGCGCCATCGCGGGCCTGGCCATCCAGACAGCCGGTACTCTGGTAATGGTTTATTTCACGTCCGTGGCCCTGGCTCCGAAATGGGTTTTGATGCTCGTGGCCGGAATGGTCGGGTTGGGGATGGGCTTCGCCTCACTGGCCTTCATCGTCGGGGTGCAGAACTCGGTCGGATGGTCGGCTCGCGGCGCGGCCACCGCCCTGAATCTGTTTGTCCGCAACCTGGGCAGCACCGTTGGGGTCTCTCTGATGGGCACGGCCCTCAACCTGCGCCTGGCTTCGGCGATCCACGTCGGGGGAGGTGCTGGCGGGGGAGGGGATCTTCAGCCGATCAGCCGGGTGCTAGAACCCGAACTCTGGGCGACCCTGTCGCCGGAGGCCCTGGCCTCGCTCCGGGAGGCCCTGGCTTCAGGCTTGGGGGCAGTTTATTGGATTATCTTCGCCGCGGCCCTGTCTGGGCTGGTGTTGACCTTTTTCCTTCCTAAAGGGGAGATTCAGGAGGCGAAATAGGGGCGGTCGGTTTGATTTTTTGCCATCCAAAGACCTTATTTAGAGCCTTGAATACATGTCTAGCTTCTTTTGTCAGCAGGGGGCCGGTAATGGCCATGGTCAGAACGTATAAGGCGGAGAAGGGCTGTAATATTGGCATGAGCCCGCCGGCCTTGGCTAAATTGGCCAGTATGATCGAGAACTCTCCTCTGGAAACAATGGTAACCCCGATGTAAGAGGAAGCCTTGTGGGATAGCCCAACCGAGCGACCGGCTAACATTCCGGCTACAAAATTCGCTACTAGAGTGAGCGCGACTGCCCCAAGAGCCGGCCAGACAGCGCCTCCTAATCCTAGAGGGTCAATAGTTAATCCGAAATGGAAGAAAAACATGGCTCCAAAAAAGTCCCTAAATGTTATAACCAGACGCCCAATCCGGTGGGCATGCTCCGTTTCGGCCAGAATCAATCCAACAAGTAGCGCGCCGATAGCCTCAGCAATGTGGAAGACCTCAGAAAGACCAGCCACTAAGACGACACCTGAAAAAACGACTAGCAAAAAGATTTCATCTGACGGTATATTCAACGCCCGGTTCAACCACGGGATGGCTCTCCGTCCCAAAACGAGAGCACCGGCCATAAAACCCAAGGCCAGCATCACCGAGGCGGTGATTCCTCCGAATGAGCTGGCCCCGCTGAGGATTAGACCTGACAGTAGCGAGAGGTAGACGGCGACAAAAACATCTTGAAACATCATAATACCCAGGATCATTTCAGTTTCCGCATGGGCCGTTCTTTTTAGGTCGACCAGGACCTTGGCCACTATCGCGCTTGACGAAATAGTAATGACTCCTGCAGCCAGCAGAGTTTCTTTGACGGGCCAGCCCATTAACCAGCCGAACAGAAGCCCGAGGGGAAAATTGATTACCATGTAGATCAATCCGCCCTTGGTGATGGAACGGCCGGCTGTGATCAGCCGGCCGACGGAAAACTCAAGGCCCAGATAAAAAAGCAAAAAAAGGACGCCCAGCCGTCCCATAAACTCGATCAAGGGAGCGCTATGAATAAAGCGAAAATCCACAAATCCAATTTTGGGGGCGTGGGGTCCAACCGCCATTCCGGTTAGGATCAAAAATGGAACGATTGAAAGGCGGAGCTTGGCCGACAATAAAGCTGCGGCGGCAATCAGGATGAGAGCCAGTCCAACCTCAAAGACGATATAGTTCACCGTATCATTGACTCCCGCGGGCAATCAAATGTCTTAAAGCCCTTACCTGCGCTCTTTCCCCCGCAATAACCAGTGTGGCACCCTGGCGCAGGATCTGGTCGGGACCGGGATTAATTTTTTTTGAATGATCAGGCTCAACAATAGCTAATATCGAGGCTCCAGTAGTTTTCCGAACCCTTAACTCCCCGATAGTCTTATTAACGCAATCAAAATCTAGTTCGACCTTACACCAGTCGATGACCAGGTCGTCCAAGGCTAATTGAAGTGATTCCAGTGCTTTAGGCCTATAGGTTAACCCGCCGATGATCCCGGCGGCTTGCCTGGCCTCATAATCATCAAGGGCAACCATTGAAATGCTCTCATCAGGGTCATTATGATAAAAGTGGTACAATTCTCTTCGACCGTCATCGTGAACAACGATTACGAGCTTATCACCACTTCGTGCCATTATTTGAAACTTGCGCCCGATACCGGGCAGGTCGGATTCATAAATGGTCACGGGAGGACCCTCCTAAAACCAAGTTAAACAGCTTCATTGTACCAAAAAAAACTGAGCCGGGACTGTGTCCAGGCTCAGTTTTTAGTGCCAACCCAACTTTCGGCCCAGTTCTCGATCGACTGAACGACCGGCTCCAGCGCTTGCCCCTTATTGGTCAGCTCATACTCGATAAGGACAGGCTTGGTATTATGCACTGTCCGCCTGACAATGCCCTCGTCTTCCAGTTCCTTCAGTCTTTCAGACAAGATCCGGTCGCTGAGCTCCGGAGCCTGGGTACGGAACTCCCCGAAGCGCTTGCGCCCGGACAGCAGGATCCTAATGATCAGCCCAGTCCACTTCTTGCCGAGAATCTCGATGGCCTTCTCGTAGCGGGGACACATCTGATCGTAGCCCACGACCTTCACCTCCTTGCCAGAAATAGATTACTACAATCAATGCCCCTTGAAAAGCTTTCAACCGACAAAGCTTTGAACCGACCTTGACTTTTCGTTCCGGCTCACTTATACTGATTCATGTCGTCGGCGGGAATGATGCGAGAATAACAATTATAAATGGTTTGCATGGGGGTATAGCTCAGCTGGGAGAGCGCTTGAATGGCATTCAAGAGGCCAGCGGTTCGATCCCGCTTACCTCCACCAAATTTTACGGGGCTGACTCAACAAGAGTTTATTGAGTCAGCCCTGATTATTTTGCACGGGAAACCAAGGTACGGCTTAACACAGGATTTCCTTCCCAGAGCATGGAACTTCATGTTAATTGTAAGCTCTCAATTATTACTCTCAATTATTAGAGGTATGGGGTGAATGATATGAAGACCCTACGAGCCAGGATAATTGGCACTCTTACGGTTATCTTAGTTCTCCTGGGGGCCATGACCTATGCCGCGGTCACCTCAGTCACCGGGCGGCTAGAAAACCAACTGAGCCGGATCATCTTGAATGACGTTCCCTTTTTTGACACTGCCCAAACACTGAAGGCTGCAGTCGTTGCACAGTCAGACCATCTCTGGGCTTACCTGCTTGACGGGAAACAGTCGGACCGGGATGGCGTCATTAAAAGGGGTCAGGAGGTTGAAGCGGCTCTTTCTCGGCTTGAAAGCCTGACCTCCGAAAAAGAACTTGCGGCCAGGGTTGCCGAAACCAGGCATCAATATGAAAAGCACAAGGCTGAACTGAGGATGGGGCTGGACCTCTTGGACGGCGGCCGGAAAGACGAGGCGGTCGCGAAACTCCGCGGGGAATGGATGAAAGCCCGGCAACCGGTGAAAGACAATGCCTCTTATTTCCTTGGTCTGAATGCTGACCGGATGAGGGAACGCGAACAGGCCGTGGCTGAGGCCAGGATATTGGGTTATGTCAACACTGCCGTTGTCGGTCTGATTGGCGCTGCCCTGGCCTTGGCTATCGCCCTGGTTCTTTCCCGCCGGATTACCAAACCGGTCACGGAGCTGGTGGTTGCCGCCAACACCATGGCCTCAGGCGACCTGGGCGTCCGGGCCAAGGTCATGAGTGGCGACGAGATCGAAACCTTGGCGGGATCCTTAAACTCAATGGCCGACAACTTGGCGGCGCTGGTCGGGCAAGTGGCCGGTCGAGCCAAGGATGTGTCGGCTTCGAGTGCGAAACTGACTGAGGGGGCTCGCATCTCGGTCGGTGCGGTCGACAGGTTGGCCAAGGTTACCGGGGAGATCTCCCGTGGAACCGAAGACCAGGTGCGGAGCCTCAAAGAAGCCTCAAACGCCGTGGAAGAGGTTTCGGGGGCGGTGGAGCAGATAGCGACTGGAGCCATCAGGCAAGCCTCCGACGTTGGCAACGCCTTTGAGAGTACAAATCGGATGGCCGTGAGCCTGTCTGAAGTTGCCTCCAAGGCCTCCGAGATGGCCCACCGAGGCCGGGACATGAAAGATTCCGCCGAACGCCACGTCCAGGCGGCGATGAACGAAACGATTACAGGCATGGAGCGAATCAAGGAAACCGTCTTCGAGGCGGCCAAGAACATTTCCCACCTTGGGGAATATTCGAAGCAAATCGGTCAAATTATCGAGGTGATTTCCGCGATTGCTGATCAGACTAACCTTCTGGCGCTTAACGCCGCCATTGAGGCCGCTCGGGCCGGCGATGCCGGCAAGGGCTTTGCCGTGGTGGCCGAGGAGGTCAGGCGCCTGGCCGAACAGTCTCGCAAGGCTACCGAGGAGATAGGAACCTTGGTCGGCAACGTCCAAAGGGAGATTGAACAGGCCGTAAAGCGGATGCAGTCTGGAACCATTGAAGTGGAGCGAGGGTCGCTGCTGGTGGCTGATGGTGGCCGGGCCCTGGGCCAGATCGTCGTTGCCATCGAAACCTCAGCCCGGGAGGTTGAAGAAATCTCGGGAGTGACTAGTTGCCTGGCCGAGGAGACCAAGGGCTTAGTCGCGACGATGCAAGACGTGGCCGCAGTGGCCGAGGAAAATTCCGCCGCCACTACGCAAATTGCGGCTTCCAGCCAATCGATGAGACGGGGAATGGAAAACCTGATCCGGCTGACCGAAGATCATGCTGCGATGGTCGAAGAGGCCAACCAGTCAACCGGCCACCTGAGAAAATTCGCCACTGGCACAGCCGATTCCGCTGAAGCCCTTTCGGCCATGGCCGGCGAATTGACGCGAATGGTTGCACGTTTCAAGATCAGTGCGTCAGATTGCTCAGCCTAAACCATTATGCTAATATCTTTTTGTTATACTGCTTTTTTATTTTGGCCGGGCTCGCGCCCGGCTAGTTCGCCATATATCGTCTTAAATCCGAGGAGGCAGCAAGAAGTTGGAAGACCGCTACGATTTTACGGCGCTGGAGCAGCAGTGGCAGAAGCAGTGGGCTGAAGACGGCATGTACACCGTCGATACCGACACCGCCAAGCCTAAATATTACTGTCTTGAGATGTTTCCCTATCCCTCGGGTGCTCTTCATATGGGCCACGTGCGCAACTACTCGATCGGCGACGTCATCGCCCGCTTTAAGACCATGCAGGGCTATAACGTCCTTCATCCGATCGGCTTTGACGCCTTCGGCATGCCGGCCGAAAACGCGGCCATCAACAAGGGCGTTCACCCGGCCAAGTGGACCTGGGAGAACATCCGGCACATGGAGAGCCAGCTCCGCCAGATGGGGCTTTCCTACGACTGGCGGCGCGAGGTCTACACCTGCCGCGAGGACTACTACAAATGGACCCAATGGCTGTTCCTGCTTTTTTATAGACGCGGGCTGGCCTACAAGAAAAACGCCCCGGTCAATTGGTGCCCGTCCTGCCAGACGGTTTTGGCTAACGAGCAGGTCGAGAATGGGCAATGCTGGCGCTGCGATACGACGGTCACCAAGCAGAACCTGACCCAGTGGTTCCTGAAAATCACGGCCTACGCTGACGAGTTGCTGGCCGACCTTTCGAAGCTGGGTGGCTGGCCGGAGCGGGTCCGCACGATGCAAGAGAACTGGATTGGGCGCTCGACCGGCTCCGAGGTTAACTTCACCGTCTCTGACGAGGCCTGCTGCCAGCGTGGCGAGAGCTATCCCTGCGCCGGGGCCGGCGAGGCCATCACTGTCTACACCACCCGTCCCGATACCCTTTGGGGCGTCACCTACATGGTCCTGGCTCCCGAGCACCCGTTGGTCAACCGGCTGATCCAGGGCTCCCCGAACGCCAAGGTCGTCAACGCCTTCCGCGAGCGAATGAAGAATCTGAACGAGCTGGCCCGAACCTCAACCGAGGTTGAGAAAGAGGGCCTATTCACCGGTGCCTTCGCCGTCAACCCGGTCAACGGGGAGCGGGTGCCGATTTTGGTTGCCAACTACGTCCTGATGGAGTACGGGACTGGCGCCGTCATGGGCGTCCCTGCCCACGACCAGCGTGACTTTGAGTTCGCTAAGAAAACCGGCCTGCCGATCAAAGTGGTGATCCAGAACCCCGAGGGGACGCTTGACGCCGCCACCATGACCGAGGCCTACGTCGAAAAAGACGGTCCGATGGTCAATTCCGGGCAGTTCGACGGGATCCCGGCCAATCAGGGCATCCCCAAGGTGATCACCTGGCTCGAAGAGCAGGGGATGGGAACGGCCAAGGTCAACTACCGCCTGCGCGACTGGCTGATTTCCCGCCAGCGTTATTGGGGTGCCCCGATCCCGATCATTTACTGCGAGAAGTGCGGCGAGATCCCGGTCCCCGAGGACCAGCTTCCCGTTCACCTGCCCGAGGACGTCAAGTTCACCGGCGAGGGCCGCTCACCCTTGGCCGAGCACGAGGGCTTCCTCAAGTGTAAATGCCCGAGCTGTGGGGGTCAGGCCCGGCGCGAGACCGACACTATGGACACCTTTATATGCTCGTCATGGTACTACTTCCGCTATGCCTCTCCCTGGTCGTCCGAGCGGGTCTGGAAGCAAAACGATGTTGACTACTGGCTGGCCGTCGACCAGTACATCGGCGGCATCGAGCACGCCGTACTGCACTTGCTCTACTCGCGCTTTTTTACCAAGGTCCTGCGCGACGCCGGCCTGACCAGGATTGACGAGCCCTTCACCAACCTGCTCTGCCAGGGGATGGTGATCAAGGACGGGGCCAAGATGTCCAAGTCCAAAGGCAACATCGTCTCCCCGGATGAGATCCTGCGACGCTGGGGGGCCGACGCCGCTCGGCTGTTCATCCTCTTCGCCTCACCGCCGGAACGCGATCTCGATTGGCAGGACCAGGGCGCCGAGGGCGCCTCACGCTTCCTGCACCGGGTCTGGCGCCTGGTTCAGGCCTACAAGGAAAAGATCAGTAACTGGAAGCACCATCACCTGGCCGTAGCCGTCGCCGTCCAGTTTGCCGGGCGCGTTCCGGCCGAGCGGCCCGAGCACGACCGCGAACTGCTCCGCCTGGCCCACCGGACGGTCAAGAAGGCGACTGAGGATATCGAGCAACGCTTTAATTTCAACACCGCTATCTCGGCGTTAATGGAGCTAGTTAACGGTCTATACGCGTACAAGGACAAGATCCCGGCCGAACGCCAGAACTCTCAGATTGCCGGTGAGTCGATTGAGAAACTCGTCCTGATGCTCTCGCCCTTCGCCCCCCACCTGGCCGAAGAACTCTGGCGCGACATCGGCGGGCGAGGCAGCGTCCACCATCAGGCCTGGCCTAACTGGGATCCGGCCGCCATCGAGGCCGAGACGGTCGAGATTGTGATTCAGATAAACGGCAAGGTCCGCGACAAGATGATGGTGCCGGCTGGTCTTTCTGGTGCCGAATTCGAACGGACCGCCCTGGCCAGCGACAAGGTCCAGGCCCAGGTTGCCGGCAAGCAGATGGTCAAGGTCATCGCCGTTCCGGGCAAGCTGGTCAACGTTGTGGTACGAAACTAAAGCCACCATTGAGTTTTGTTTGGATGGCAATAAAACTGTTGAAATCAGGTTAGATTCAGCTTCAGTTAGGTGAGATGTCCCCCTCGCCAGACGCCGCTTCAGTTGACAGGACGTCCCAGCAGCGCAGTGCCACGGCCAGGGTCAGCCTGACCTCAGGATCGTCCAAATCTCGCCCGAGGATCTCGGAAATCCGCTCCTGGCGGTGGTACAGCCCCTGGCGGGTGAGGTGCAGTTGTGTGGCGGCCTCGGCCATGCCCAGGCGGTCATTTAGGAGCAGGAGGAGCGTCTGGCAGAGGTTGGTCTTGTGAAGCCGGTCATGGTGCAGCAGAGGCCCCAGCCACTCAGCGACATACTGGTGCAGGCCTTCACTGCTGTGCCCTAGGGCCAGACGGTAAACTCCGGTTTGCGTGAATAAAGGATCCAAAAAAGGCCGGATCCGGCGCAGGCGCATGGTTTGCCTGGCTTCCGCCAGGCTTTGCCGGGCTGATTGGGGCTCGGCATTACAACGTCCGACTCCGGCCGCCAGGGGCGCCAGCCTGTTGGCCACGGCCCGCAAACCTCTGGCCAGCGACCTTGGATCGTGAGATAAGCCCACCAGCCGTTTCTCCTGTTTGGCGGCTTCCAACAGCCACTGGCGCGGCCCAAGTTCGGCCGCCGCGGCCTCCTTCACCGATTCGGTAGAGATCCGGCCGTCAGCCACCATAACCGCTATCCAGATTGGGTCGGGGATCGGGCGTCCCGCATCCGCCAGCCTTTGCTTCAAATTATCGCTGGTCACGATCAGCCCGGCCCAGAGGTCGGCCAGAAGGCGGCCCTCCGGGGCCTGGACTTGCGTTGCTGGCCTGGTAGCTGCCCGGGCCGAGAGCACCAGTTCATGAACCGCCTCAGTCACCTTGACGAACGGGGTATCGAACGGCAAGGTAACTAGAGGCAACCCGAGACGATCACAGGCTTCCACCAGTGCGGGCGGGGCGGCATGAAAGGTGCGGCCCAGCTCAAGCATCAGCCCGGCTACCTTTCGCTGATGGAGTTCCTCTGCATAGGCGGCCTGCTCACCGGGGGATACGTCGAGAGCCATCCCGGTTGTCAGTAGGATTTCGCCGCCGGAGAGCAGCCGGGCGATGTCCAGCACTTCCGACGAGTGGCACCAGCGAACTGGAACCTCCAGCCCCCTGTGCCCGGCCACCACCCGGGCCCCTACCAGCACCGGGAGGCGGAGGATCTTACTTAGAGTTACGGCCACGGCTCACCCTTGCCTTCCACTTAACAAAATGTCCAGTAAAGACGGTTCTCCTTGTAAATTGTCAAATCCTCCAACCTAAGACCAAAATGAGGTAAAGAATTGTTGGGGGAGATATTAAATGATCGTTGGAGTTCCTAAGGAAATAAAGGTTTACGAGAATCGTGTGGCTTTGACGCCGGACGGCTGCAAGGTCTTGACCGGCGCTGGCCATCAAGTGCTGATCCAACAAGGAGCTGGTGACGGTTCCGGGTTCCCGGACAGCCAGTACCGCCAGGCAGGCGCCCGGATTGTCCCTGATTCCCAGGAGGTCTTCGGCAAGGCCGAGATGATTGTCAAAGTGAAGGAGCCGCAGGCCTCCGAGTTCTCCCTTTTCCGGCCCGGGCAAGTGCTATTCACCTACCTTCACCTGGCGGCCGAACCGGAGGTAACCCGGGCTCTGCTTGAGCGCCGGGTGGTCGGAATTGCCTATGAGACCGTCAGCCCCGACGGTCGCCATTTGCCGCTGCTGCAGCCTATGAGCGAGATCGCCGGCCGGTTTGCCCTGCAGGCCGGGGCCCGGTGCCTCGAAAAAGCCTCCGGCGGCCGTGGTGTACTGTTGCCGGGGTCTCCCGGTGTGGCCCCGGGCAAGGTGGTCGTGGTGGGAGGCGGCACCGCCGGCACCCAGTCGGCGCGCATGGCGGCCGGCATCGGGGCCCAGGTGACCATTCTGGAGGTCAACCCCGATCGGGTACGCTTCCTGGATGATCTCTTCGGAGGAAGGGCGGCGGTGGTGCTCTCCAACCCCGCCAACCTGGCTGAATCCTTGCTCGACGCTGACCTGGTGGTGGGAGCCGTCTTAATTCCCGGCGCCCGGGCGCCTAGATTGATTACGCGGGAGATGCTGCGCCAGATGCAGCCCGGAGCGGCGATTGTCGATATCGCCATCGATCAGGGAGGCTGCGCCGAGACCTCGCGCTCGACCACACACGAGCACCCGACTTATATTGAGGAAGGCGTCGTGCACTATTGTGTCACCAATATGCCCGGGGCCGTGTCTCGAACCTCGACCCTGGCCCTGACCGGAGCCACCCTGCCTTACGTGGTCAAATTGGCCGGGGGCTGGCGGAAGGCACTGGCCGAGGATCCGGCCCTGCTCCCGGGCCTGAACGTCTGTGACGGGCGCGTCACTCACCCGGCGGTCGCCTCGGCCCTGGGCTACGATTCTCTGGAGGCCGCCGCCTGCCTCTAGATTCCGACCCTATCGAAAAAGCCTTCAACAGTCTGTATGAACAGTTCAGGGGCCTCCAGTGACAGGTGGTGTCCCACCCCGGGTAGGGTAATCAATTGAGCTCGTGGGATCCGAGCGGCAATTTCGGCCGCCTGGGCCGGGGTATTAATGTAGCTCTTCTCGCCCCGCAGGATCAGTGCCGGGCAGGTAATCCTTTCAGCCCCCAGGTTCCCGTCCAACCCGACTTGGTTCCAGACTCTGGCCGTCTTGACTATCGCCTGGCGGTCGGCCAGCCAGCGCCATCCGGTTTCGGTCCGGGCGATTCCGGCACCGGCCCAAACCTCGACGGCCGGCGGGGGGAGGGAGGGGTAGTTGGCTCTGAGCTGCTCCCGGGCTTCTTCCGGGGAGCCGGCCGAGGTCGGGAAAATCTCCATCCGTTTCACCAGGCTGGCCTGTTGCTCTTCGGTCAGGGAGGCCCCCATGTCACCCACGACCACGGCCCGAAAGAATTCCGGTCGGAGGGCGGCGCAGGCTAAGGCGATCCGGCCGCCCATCGAAAGGCCGGTGATGCCCGGGGATTCCAGGCCCAATTGGTCGATCAGGGCCAGTACCCGCTGGGCGTACTCATCCAGGGTGCACCGGGCCCCTGGATCTTGGGCGCTATAGCCGTGTCCTGGCAGGTCCGGGGCAACCAGCCGCCGGCCGGTCGCTCCAGCTAACCTACCGGCAATTCCCGACCAGACCATGGCGTGGGCGTTCAGCCCATGCAATAGGACCAAAGGAGGGCCTTCGCCCTCCCATTCCCAATAGTGCAGCCCGGCCGCCTGCGGGCTCATCTTTACTTCCTCACCATGTAGGTAACCAGGCCCTTGGCGACGATCCGGTTGTCCCGGCTACGCCGGACCTCGACGTCACCCAGGGCGACGCTCTTGCCCTTTTGAATGATCTTGG
Source organism: Bacillota bacterium (assembly GCA_041695105.1). Classification (GTDB taxonomy): domain Bacteria; phylum Bacillota; class Sulfobacillia; order JAMDAP01; family JAJYMS01; genus JBGFRN01. Next base: position 26,851 of record JBGFRN010000064.1, read on the forward strand.
CCTCGGCGTAGATCTCGTCGTCCTCGACCGGAGCCAGGTGGTTCAGCTTGGCCTCAACCGTCATAACCTTTTCACCCGGCTCGCACATGCCGAGCAGGGCGACGGCGACCGCGGCGTCAGCGATCGAGAAGATGGCACCCCCGTGAACGTGACCCTGGAACTGCTTCAGCTTTTCCGCCGCCGGCATCCGCATCCGGCAATAGCCTTCGGAGAGTTCCTCGGCGTAGAACCCCAGGAGGTTGTAATAAGGGCTGGTATTAACTCTCTCAATCATAGCCGCGTAGTCTTTCGACATTTAGAAGGGCACCTCCGTACGAATATCCTTAAAGCGCTTGGCCTTATGGTCCCAACGTGGCAGTGTCCCAGGTTCGACCACCTCGGTCGTGACCCTGATCCCAAGGGCCAGGCGCAGGGCGTCAGACGCTGATTTGGCTAGTCCATCCCAGGCCTCCCTGGTCAAGGATGGAACTGGGTCCAATTGCACCAAAATGTCATCCATCCCGTCGACCCGGCGGATGGTGATGAAAAACTCATCGACGTCGCTGAACGTCCGGGCGACTTCCTCGATCCGCGTGGGATAAACGATCACCCCGCGGATTTTTTTCATGTCATCGGTCCTTCCGACCACGCCGCCCTTAAAGGAGATTAGAGTACGGTCGCAGGGGCACGGTTCCGACGAAACCTCGACGACGTCCTTGGTCCGGTAGCGCAGCATGGGCATGGCCTTGCGGTACAAACTGGTAAAGACTAATTCCCCGCGCTCTCCGGGGCCTACCGGCTGGCCGGTTTCCAGGCTGAGGATCTCGGG
>JBGFRN010000194.1:0-4955 GCA_041695105.1 Bacillota bacterium
GGCCTCCAAGGGCCTCGACCCGGTCTTCTGCGGCGACATCGGCTGCTACACCCTGGGGAACGCCCCGCCGCTCGAGACCCAGGACACCTGCCTGTGCATGGGGGCTTCAATCACCATCGCCTCGGGCCTCAGCCGGGCCGAGGAGGGCCGGCCGTTCTTTGCTTTCGTCGGCGACTCGACCTTCTTCCACGCCGCTATGACCGGTCTGGTCAACGCCGTCTACAACGGCCACCGGGTGATCCTGGTGGTGCTCGACAACGACACCACCGCCATGACCGGTCACCAACCCCACCCTGGCCTGGGCAGGACGGCCACGGGAAAGCCGGCGCCCAAGATCAGCATCCCCGAGGTCTGCCGGGCGATCGGGGTTGGTTTCTTGCGGGTGGTCGACCCCTTCGATCTCCCCGAGCTCACCCGGGCGACCAAAGAAGCCCTGGCCCACGACGGCCCAGCGGTGATCATCACTGAGAGTCCCTGCTCGCAGATCATACCAAAGAAAGCCCAGTACGCCGTCGACTACGAATCCTGCGTCGAGTGCGGCGTTTGCGTCAACGATCTGGGCTGCCCGTCAATCACCTGGCCAGACAAGATTGAGATCGCCGAAAACTGCACTGGATGCTCCCTGTGTGCCTCGGTTTGCCCGACCGGAGCGATCGTGGAGGTGAGCCGATGAGCAGCCTCGATCTGGTCTTCGCCGGGGTCGGCGGTCAGGGGACCGTTCTGGCCTCGCGCGCCCTGGGCACATCGGCTATCCGGTTGGGCTACGAGGTTCGCACCTCGGAAACGATTGGAATGGCCCAGCGCGAGGGCTGCGTCGTCAGCCATGTCCGGATCGGCCACGGCCTGACCGGCTCTCTGGTACCCGACGGGGGGGCGGCGGCCCTGATCGCCTTCGAGCTGGCTGAGGCGGCCCGCTCCGGTTCAAAGCTGAAGCCCGGGGGACTGCTTCTGGTCAACTCGGCCAGGATCGTTCCGGTGACGGTCAGCCTCGGGCAATCGACCTATGACGAACCGGCTATCCGAGGCTATCTTGAGGCCCTGACCCCTGAGCTTCACTACCTGGACGCCACCGCGGCGGCCGGCCAGGCCGGTAGCGTCAAAGCGACTAACGCCGTGATGCTCGGAGCCCTGGCCGGATCGGGAGTCCTGCCGTTCAGCCCCGGGGAGGTTCTGGCCTCCTTGCTGGAACTAGTTCCATCGAAAGCCCGCGACCTGAACCGGACCGCTTTCGACCTGGGGCGCGAGGCCATGGCCGGATCTAGAAGAGCCAAAGGGGCTTAGCCCGAAAATGTAATGTTCTCTAACCGCCCGTTGGCCAAGGTCAACGGGCTCCTTACCCGGGCTAGATGTCTAAATACTCTGGCAAGTAATCGGGGAAACCTGATATACTTAGTTCCCAGTCCAAGAGATTCCAATAAGGGGAGGAATAACAGTGGAGCCTCAGACCAAGTTCGTTTTGGAAGAGAAGGACATGCCGGCCAAGTGGTACAACATCATGGCTGACATGCCGAACCCGCCAGCCCCGCCGCTGCACCCGGGCACCGGAAAGCCGATCGGCCCGGAGGATCTGGCGCCGCTTTTCCCGATGGAGCTGATTAAGCAGGAGGTCTCGACCGAGCGCTGGATCGATATCCCCGAGGAGGTCCAGCAGATCTACAAGCTCTGGAGACCGAGCCCGCTGTACCGGGCCCGCCGCCTGGAAAAGGCCCTTGACACCCCGGCCCGCATCTACTACAAGTATGAGGGCGTCAGCCCAGCCGGGAGCCATAAACCGAATACGGCCGTGCCTCAGGCCTATTACAACAAGAAAGAGGGCGTCAAGCGCATCGCCACTGAGACCGGTGCCGGTCAGTGGGGCTCCTCAATGAGCATGGCGGCCCAGATGTTCGGGCTGGAGTGCAAGGTCTACATGGTCAAGGTCAGCTATCACCAAAAGCCCTACCGCCGTTCCCTGATGCAGACCTGGGGGGCGTCGGTGGTGGCCAGCCCGAGCACCGACACTCATGCCGGGCGGATGGCCTTGGAAGCTAACCCTGATTCCCCGGGCAGCCTAGGCCTGGCCATTTCCGAAGCGGTCGAGGACGCCGCACTGCGCGAGGATACTAAGTACACCCTGGGCAGCGTCCTGAACCACGTCCTGATGCATCAGTCTGTCATCGGTCTCGAGGCCGTCAAGCAGATGTACAACGCCGACGACTACCCCGATATCGTCATTGGCTGCCACGGCGGCGGGTCTAACTTCGCCGGGCTGGCCTTTCCCTTCCTCTACCATAAACTGAAGGGCGGCAAGAACGTCCAGGTGATTGCGGCCGAGCCGTCGTCCTGCCCGTCGCTCACCCGCGGCAAGCTGTGCTACGACTTTGGCGATACCGCCAAACTCACTCCACTGGTTCGGATGCACACCCTTGGGCATTCCTTCATACCCCCAGGGATCCACGCCGGCGGCCTGCGCTACCACGGGGCGGCCCCGCTGGTCAGCCAGCTTCTTGGTGACGGGCTGATCGAGGCCAAGGCCTTCGGGCAGGTCGGCTGCTTCGAGGCCGCCGTGCTGTTTGCCAGATCCGAGGGCATCATTCCCGCCCCCGAGTCTTCACACGCCATCAAGTGTGCTGTCGAGGAGGCCAAGTGGTGCAAGGAGGCGGGAGAGGCCAAGACCATCCTTTTCAACCTTAGCGGCCACGGCCATTTTGACATGGCCTCCTACGACGCCTATTTCGCGGGCAAGCTTGAAGACTACGATTACCCGGTCGAGCTGGTCGAGAAGGCCTTAGCCGATTTGCCCAAGGTTGGGTGAGCGGAACCAAAGACTGAACCATAGGTCTTATTTGGGGCGCACCGCCCCTGGCGGTGCGCCTTTGGCGTAGGTTTTGTGGTGCCGCTTTCAGCAAGGTCAGTAAGTCAGGAGGAAAATCTGTGGGCGCCGGTAACCCAAGATTGACCGATACTCAGGCCCAACCCCAGGCCCTGGTGATATCCGGACTCTCCAAAATGTTTTTGCGGTCCGGCCCAGGCCTCGAGGGCTACTGCGCCCTGGAGGGTATTGACCTGACCATCAACGACGGCGAGTTTTTTTGTCTACTCGGCCCTTCCGGTTGCGGGAAAACAACCCTGCTCGAACTGATCGCCGGTTTTGAGACTCCGACCGAGGGCCAGATCCTCAATTTCGGCCACCCCGTGATCGGCACCGATCCGGAGCGTGGGGTGGTCTTTCAGACCGAAAGAGCCATCTTTCCCTGGCTGACTGTTGAGGAAAATATCGCCTTCGGGATGGTCATGCGCGGGATTCCCCCGGCCGAGCGTTCCCGGCGGGTGGAACAAAACCTCCGCCTGGTTGGACTCGATAACTACCGGCAAAACTTTCCCCACGAAATCTCCGGCGGCATGAAGCAGCGGGTGCAAATTGCCCGGATCTTGGCCAACGATCCTAAGATCCTCCTGATGGACGAGCCTTTCGCCGCCCTGGACGCGCAAACCAGGCGGCGAATGCAGGTTGAGCTCTCAGCAATTTGGACTTCAACCAAGAAAACCATAGTTTTTATCACTCACGACATCTCTGAGGCCCTGGTCCTGGCCGACCGAGTCGGGGTGATGAGCCGCGGTCCCGGGGCCAGGATCCGACGGATTATCGACATCGGCCTACCTCGACCTCGAGACCACCTTACTCCGGAGTTCGCCCGTCTCTTCAATCTACTGGAAGATGAAATCGAAGGGGGGAGCGGGCATGACTCCGCGGTTAAAGCCGGTTAATCCTTGGGCCTACTTGGCCCTTGGCGTTGGAACCCTGGTCGGTTGGGCGGTTCTGAGCAGCTTTACCAAGCCGGTTTTCTTTCCCGGACCTATGGCCACGGTCTCTGCCCTCGTCAGTATGGTATCGGACGGTAGCCTGTTCAGGGACATCGCTGTCAGCTATTGGCGGATTCTGGCCGGGTGGGTCGCCGGCTGCCTGGCCGGGATTCCCATCGGCCTGTTGGTAGGGCGGGTACCCTGGACCAGGGTCTTCATCGAGCCCTATATTCAGTTCTTTCGCTTCATCCCTCCAATCGCGTTTGTGACCCTATCCCTGATCTGGTTTGGCCCCGGGGAGGCCTCAAAAGTCTGGCTAATCATCTATACCACAACTTTTATCGTCATTATGAACACCCTGGCCGGGGTGCTGGCGGTTGAAAAGGAAAAAATCCGGGCCGGCCGCTGCCTGGGGGCCTCGGAGTTCCAAATTTTATGGCATGTGGTGATTCCGGCCACGGTTCCTTACATTTTGACCGGAGTCAGGCTGGCGATGGGGAATTCCTTCATGACCGTAGTTTCGGCCGAAATGATCACCGCCCAGACCGGGATCGGGTTCTTGATTTTTAACTCCAGGCTTTTTATGCAAACCGACCGGATTTTTGTCGGGATTATTGCCCTGGGGCTGATGGGACTGTTGGCTGATTACCTGTTCCGAAGGCTTTCGGCCAGGCTGTTCTACCGGTATCAGGTCAGATTTTAGAAGTATGGGGGAGCCCGAGGGGGCTGTAATCCCTCCGACTTAAGTCGGGGGATACACGGACCCCCTCGGGAAGTTTCGTTCGCGGCAATGCTCGCTTAATCAGGAAATGCGCTTGATTAGGAAATGCGCGCTCTCAAGACAAGGAAAAACGTATCGGATTGGAGAATAATCGAACAGATGTGCGGCCCGATGGGAGGCGGGAGGTGAACCGGAATCATGCCCATGTTGACACTGAATGCCAAACTCATTGGGAACGAACCAGCGCGGGCTGTTCTTCTTGACGCCATGCTCTGCGCCACCAAGGTCTATAATGGCCTCATCTGGCACTTGCGGGACGAGTTTGAACGCACGGGCAAGACCAAAGCTACCCGGAAGAGACTGAACGCAGTGCTCAAGACGTTACCCAGAGCCAAGGGGTATTACTCTCTATCCGCTCAGGCCACCCGTGACGAGGTGATCCAGGCATACA
>JBGFRN010000239.1:0-4950 GCA_041695105.1 Bacillota bacterium
GCGGCGATCAGTGACGGCGACGTGGTCATTTTCTTTAATTACCGGGCCGACCGGGCCCGGGAGATCACCCGCGCCATCACCCAAAAAGAGGGCTTCGACCGCTTTGACCGCGGTCCGGCCCTCAAGGTGCACTACCTGTGCCTGACGGTCTACGATGAGACCTTTGGCCTGCCGCATATGTTCGAGCCCCAACTGCTGAACGATACCCTGGGAGAAGTCGTTTCAAACAGCGGGCTGAGGCAGTACCGGGTGGCCGAGACCGAGAAATATGCCCATGTCACCTTTTTCTTTAACGGCGGGGAGGAAAGGGTCTTCCCCGGAGAAGAGCGCCTCCTGGTTCCCTCGCCCAAGGTGGCGACCTATGACCTGGCCCCGGAGATGAGCGCCCGGCCGGTGACCGGCGCCGCCGTCGAGGCCATTCTCTCGGGGGAATACGCCCTGGTCGTCATGAACTACGCCAATCCCGACATGGTCGGCCATACCGGGGTCTTTGATGCGGCGATCAAGGCCATCGAGACCGTCGATGAATGCCTGGGCCGGATCGCCCTGGCCTCCCGCGAGGCCGGAGCGGTCCTGATCATCACGGCTGACCACGGTAACTGCGATCAGATGGAAGACTACCGGACCGGTGAGCCGCACACCAACCATACCCTGAACCCAGTGCCATTCGTGCTGGTTGACGACCACCGGTTGGACGCCCGGCTCCGCCGGGGCGTGCTGGCCGATATCGCCCCGACCGTGCTTGACGTGATGGGCTTGCCCAAGCCGGAGGCCATGACCAATCAAAGCCTGATTATCAGTTCCGGCGAGTCTGAAAGCAAGGAGAGGACAAATGACTACAATTCTTAGCTGCAACGCCCGGGAGATTCTAGACTCCCGCGGCAACCCGACCGTCGAGGTCGAGGTTTCCCTGGCCAGCGGCATCTCCGGCCGGGCCGCGGTTCCCTCGGGTGCCTCAACCGGCGCCTTTGAGGCGGTCGAGCTGCGCGACGGGGACAAGTCACGCTACCTGGGCAAGGGCGTGCTCAAGGCCGTCCACAACGTCCGCGAGATTATCGCCCCCGAGCTGATCGGCCTGGACGCCGGGGACCAGGTCGGCATCGACCAGATGCTCAAGGAGCTGGACGGGACCCCGAACAAGGGCAATCTTGGCGCCAACGCCATCCTCGGCGTGTCCCTGGCCGCGGCCAGGGCGGCGGCCCAGGCCATGGATCTTCCCCTTTACCGGTATCTGGGAGGCGTCAACGCCCGGGTGATGCCGGTGCCGATGATGAATATCCTCAACGGCGGCAAGCACGCCGATAATAATGTAGACGTCCAGGAATTCATGGTCGTCCCGGCTGGGGCCCCGTCGTTAACCGAGGGGCTGAGGATGGGGGCCGAGGTCTTCCATTCTCTGAAGGCCGTCCTCAAGAAGAAGGGCTACAACACCGCCGTCGGCGACGAGGGCGGCTTCGCTCCCGACCTGAAATCAAACGAAGAGGCCGTCGAAATACTGCTGGCTGCGGTTGAGGCCGCCGGTTACAGGCAGGGGAAGGACGCCTTCATCGCCCTTGACCCGGCTACCACCGAGATGTTCCGCGACGGCAAGTATCACCTCGAGGGTGAGGGCCGCGCCCTGACCTCGGAGCAGATGGTCGGGTTCTGGGAGGACTGGGTCAACAAGTATCCGATCCTTTCGATTGAAGACGGGATGGCCGAGGAGGACTGGGAAGGCTGGAAGCTGCTCACCCAGCGGATTGGTTCAAAGTGCCAGCTCGTCGGCGACGACCTCTTTGTCACTAACGTCGAGCGCCTTTCCCGCGGCATCCAGCTTGGCGTGGCCAATTCCATCCTGATCAAGCTCAACCAGATCGGCACCCTGACGGAGACCCTCGAAGCCATTGAGATGGCCCGGGAGGCCGGGTACACCTCAATTTCGTCCCACCGCTCGGGCGAAACCGAGGATACCACCATCGCCGATCTGGCCGTCGGGACAGGGTGCGGGCAGATCAAGACCGGCGCCCCCTGCCGGTCCGACCGGGTGGCCAAATACAACCGGCTGATCCGAATTGAGGAAGAACTGGGGCCTGCCGCCGTTTACCCAGGAATTAAGGCGTTTCGCCGCCAAAAATAGGAATAATAATTGTATGGAAGTTGTCCCTAAACCTGCCCTGTGATAAAATATCGACGTTAAGGGGGTGTTGACGGGTTGGCCTACAATATTGTTCTGGTCATCCACGTTATCTTCAGCCTTGGGCTGATTGCGACGGTCCTGCTCCAGTCCGGTAAGAGCGCCGGTCTTTCGGGGGCTATTGCCGGGGGTGCCGAGACCATTTTCGGGAAGAAAAAAGGCCTGGATGAGCTCCTGGCTCGGGCCAGCACCGCCTTTGCCGTGGCCTTTATGATTACCTCGTTGGGCCTGACCCTTCTCCATTAAGGCAGAGCGCCAGTGACCTCAACCGCTGCCGGTGGTTGGGGTTATTTGTGTTTCGGACTTCGTCACAGCTTATTCAGGGCTTCTGGCCCTTACGGGCCATAAGGATATTATTCATTGGGGGGATCTGAAAAAATGGATTTAGTCTCTCTGGCTGCGCCGGTTGCCGGGGTACTGGCTTTGCTGTTCGCTTACAGCCTGGCCAACCGCGTTGCCAAGGCCGACCCTGGTACTGAAAAGATGCGAGAGATCGCCAAGGCGATCCATGAAGGAGCCATGGCTTTCCTCAGGCGCGAGTACCGGACTCTGGCAGTCTTCATCGTTGTCCTTTTCCTGATTATTACCGCGGTGGGCTACCTGACGCCGCCAGACAGCATGCAGCCGGCCACCGGCATTGCCTTCGTCGCCGGTGCTATCTGCTCGATCCTGGCCGGTTATTTTGGCATGAACGTGGCCACCAAGGCCAACGTCCGGACCGCCAACGCTGCGCAGCAGGGCCAGAACGCGGCTCTGGGAATCGCCTTCTCGGGAGGCGCCGTTATGGGCATGGCGGTCGTCGGACTGGGCATGCTGGGACTGGGTATTATTTACTTGATTTTCGGTGATCCAAACGACATTAACAGCTTCAGCGTGGTTAACGGTTTTGGTCTGGGTGCTTCCTCAATTGCCCTCTTCGCCCGTGTCGGCGGGGGCATCTACACCAAGGCGGCCGATGTTGGGGCCGACTTGGTTGGCAAGGTCGAGGCCGGGATTCCTGAAGACGACCCGCGCAACCCGGCCGTCGTGGCCGATAACGTTGGTGATAACGTCGGCGACGTCGCCGGCATGGGGGCCGACCTCTTTGAGTCTTATGTCGGTTCAGTCATCGCCGCCATGGCCATTGCCGCTACCGCCAAGATGGGAATCAAGGAGATCGTCGCTCCCCTATTGATCGCCTCCGTAGGCATCATTGCTTCGATTATCGGCACCTTCTTCGTCCGCACCGGCGAGGGGGCTAACCCCCAAACCGCCCTGCGCTATGGCACCTTCGCCTCCGGCGGTCTGGTTTTGCTTGCCTCACTGGGCATCTCGCTCGGCTACATCGGCAACATTAACATCTTTATGGCCGTGACCGCCGGTTTGGTCGGAGGCATCGCCATCGGCATGATTACCGAGTACTATACCAGTGGCGATCAAAAGCCGGTTCAGTCGATCGCCCAGGCCTCGCTGACCGGCCCGGCCACTAATATCATCGCCGGCCTGGCCGTCGGGATGAAATCGACCGGCTGGCCGATCCTGGTTCTCTGCGCGGCCACCTTGGTCGCCTATGAGTTCGGTGGACTGTACGGCATCGCCATGGCCGCCGTAGGGATGCTCTCGACCACCGGTATGACCGTGGCCGTCGACGCCTACGGCCCGATCGCCGACAACGCCGGCGGTATCGCCGAAATGGCTGAAATGCCCAAGAGCGTCCGCAAGGTCACCGATACCCTCGACGCGGTTGGAAATACTACCGCCGCTATCGGGAAAGGCTTCGCCATCGGTTCGGCCGCCCTGACCGCTCTGGCCCTTTTCGCCGCCTTCGCCTCGGCCACCGGGCTGAAGGCGATCAACATTCTCGATCCCAAGGTCGTGGTCGGCCTGTTCATCGGCGGCATGCTGCCGATGCTCTTCAGCGCCATGACCATGCAAGCCGTCGGCCGGGCTGCCTTCGATATGATTGAAGAGGTGCGCCGCCAGTTCCGCGAGATTGCCGGCCTGATGGAAGGCAAGGCCCGTCCCGATTACGCCCGCTGCGTTGATATCTCAACCGCAGCCGCTCTTAGGGAGATGATAATTCCCGGGCTGATGGCGGTGGTCGTCCCGATAGCCACCGGCCTTGTCCTCGGCAAGGAAGCCCTTGGCGGCCTGCTGGCCGGTGCCACCGTCACCGGCGTCCTGCTCGCCATTCAAATGGCCAACGCCGGCGGCGCCTGGGACAACGCCAAGAAGTATATTGAAGGCGGGGCTCACGGCGGGAAGGGCTCCGAAGCCCATAAGGCCGCCGTCACCGGCGACACTGTCGGCGACCCCTTCAAGGACACTTCGGGGCCCTCGATCAATATCCTGATCAAGCTAATGTCGATCGTCGCCTTGGTTTTCGCTCCGCTGTTCAAGTAATCCCCCGAGAAGGAGTGACCCGATATCAACCGCGACCAGGCCCTAGAGGTAATGGAGCGGCACCTGGCGTCACCCAACCTTCGCAAGCACAGCTTGGCGGTCGAGGCGGTCATGCGCCGCCTCGCCGCTTTTTTGGGCGAGGATGCCGAAAGGTGGGGGTTGGCCGGGCTGCTGCATGATATCGATCTCGGCCTAACCCAGGACATTTCGGAACACAGCCTGATCGCCGGGCGCATCCTAGAGGAAATCGGGCTAGATTCCGAGATTGTTCAAGCTGTCAAGGCGCACAATGAGGCGCACGGCCTTCCCCGCGAAACTAGGATGGCCAGGGCCCTGTACTGCTCCGACCCGCTGACCGGGCTGATCACGGCCGCGGCCTTGATCCGTCCTGAAAA
>JBGFRN010000178.1:0-4950 GCA_041695105.1 Bacillota bacterium
TGCCGGGCCATGATCCCCTGGGCTGGAGCCAGGGAGACAAGACCTATCTTGAAGGAATCAAGGCCAGCCTGCCCGGCGACGCCGCCAAAATGGAACTGCTTCGGAACGAACTTGGCCATCTGCTGCTGGCTATCAAGCAGACTAAAGATGCCAAGGGGATCCACAACCGGCGAGGTTTTTCAGTCTTCCCGGTTGAAGTGTCCGTGAAACTGCGGGCGATGGAGCTGGCCGCCCAGGCCCGCTCCAGGCTGATTCTCGACTATGAGGATCCTCGAAAGCGATCCGCGCTGACCCTTGACTACCCTGACTTTCTCTCAGAAGAGCGCTTTCGGTTCGTCGGCGGGGACACAATCGGAACCCCAACTCCTGAACCGGTGACTAAGTCCCTTGAAGCCCTCAACGTTCCAGACCAAGACTTGAAGGACTATGAGGTCTACCTCCTCCCTTACCGGTTTTACGACGGGGGCCCTGGGGCCCTCGCCCTCGGTACCGCCTACCGGGCGATGATTGGGCAGTCCGGTTCTTCCAGCCACCTCGACCGCTCGATGGCTGGAGCCGCCGCCCATGAGTTCGGCCACCATATCCACTTCCGGTACTTAGCTGATTACCCTGAGGAAAAAGCAGTTTGGAATCAGTACCTGGGGATCAAAAATATCCCGTCGTTCCAGTCGGCCTCGGGGACGGCCGAACAATGGAGGAACTCAGTCTTCGAAACTTTCGCCGAGGACTTCCGGATCGTCTCCGGCAACGCCCTGGCGGCCAACGAACCGATGAAGACCAACTACTCCGACCCACGCAATGTGCCGGGCCAAACCGAGGCTCTGAAGTCCTTCTACGCTCAGGTCTGGTCGCGGGTTCCCCGCCGCCCGCTCCCGCCGGCTCTCTACCCACCGGTTCAGGTCAGGGTCAACAACCGCCCCTTCCTGGTTTCCGATTTCCCCTACCTGCCCCTCGAGATAACGCCGCCTTTCAGTCAGGTCAGAGTTGACTTAACCCGGGCCGGGCGGCGCCAGTGGGTGTTCATCGGGCCGGTGGAGCCCGGAAGGCCATTTAGGTTAACCGTGCCTCTCCTGGCCGGCCCGGGGGTTTATGAGTTGGATATCAGCCGGCCCAAGGACGGGGGTTGGCTATCTTCCGAAACCATCACCGTCCTGGCCGTTGGTCAGGCCCCCAAATACCGCGAGCCGGCCCCGGCCGGGCCGGGCATCGCCAAGGATCGCGGCCTGTACCGGACATCGGGGGCATCAATCTGGCTGGCCGGAACAGTGCTTTCGGGCCTCTCGCGCCTGACCCTGATCCATGGCGACCAGCACCATGTCCTCGAAGCTGAGATCCCAAGCGGGGCGGCCCGGCCCGAATCGCTTAAGCTGCCGCTGGTTATGGGAGACGGGGTTTATGACCTGGTGGCCAAGAGCGATTCCGGCGAGACCTACACCTTGAGCCGGATCTTGCTTGACACCCCGGGCGACCCTTGGACCCCGCCGGCGACGGCTCAGGTCGAGCGGGCCGCCAAAGCCGCCCGGGTGGCCGCCTCGGGCTTTGCCTTCCGGGGCCAAACCCAGAAGGCGTCGGCCGCCTACCGTGTCCTCGACCCGGAGGGCCGGACGGTTTCACAGGGCCTGATGAACCAGACTTCCGGCGGCTATTTTGAGGCCTGGGTCACCGGCATTCCCAAGCCCGGGCTCTACCAGATTCAGTTCCTTGAGGCCAGCTCGCCAGCGGGTCCGTACTACTACGAAGGAGCCACCATCCTGATCGCCGAGTGATACGTCGGATGAAAGGGGAAAGCCAGGGTTTATCGCCCTGGCTTTCTCATAAACTCAAATCGACCCCAGCCGGAGGTGGTCCCGGGCCTGTTTAGGCCTTTCTCCTTAAGAAAGCCGGGATATCCAGATCGTCCGAGGCGAAAGGCCGGATATTCAGGTCGTCGAACCGGCGCTCGGGACGCAGGCCGGCAAAGGAGCTCTCAAAACCGGTGGCAATGACGGTGATCCGGATCTCTTCGTTAAGGTTATCGTCGATCACCGCACCGAAAATGATATTGGCATCAGGGTCGGCCGCCTGTGAGATAATCTCGGCGGCATCATTGACCTCGGAAAGGCAGAGATCGATCCCGCCGGTGATGTTCAGGAGAACCCCTTTTGCACCGTCGATCGAGGTCTCCAGCAACGGGCTGGAGATGGCCATCCGGGCAGCTTCAACGGCCCGGGTCTCGCCACGGGCGACGCCGATGCCCATCAGGGCCGAGCCGGCGTCGGACATAATCGTCTTAACGTCAGCAAAGTCAAGGTTGATCAGGCCCGGAACGGCGATCAGGTCAGAAATACCCTGGACGCCCTGCCGCAGTACGTCGTCGGCAATCCGAAAGGCGTCGATGATCGAAGTCCGTTTCTCGACCACCTGAAGCAGGCGGTCGTTGGGAATGGTAATCAGGGTGTCGACCTTCTCCCTCAGACCGCCGACCCCGCGTTCAGCCTGTGTCATGCGCTTTTTCCCCTCAAAGGAGAACGGTCTGGTGACGACCCCGACGGTCAGTGCCCCGACCTCCTTCGCCACCTCGGCGACTACCGGGGCGGCCCCGGTGCCGGTCCCGCCGCCCATCCCAGCGGTGATGAAAACCATGTCGGCCCCCTTAAGGGCCTGGACCAGCTCCTCGCGAGATTCGTGGGCGGCCTTCTGCCCGATTTCCGGGTTGGCACCCGCACCCAAGCCCTTACTGAGCTGGCTGCCGATTTGAATTCGACGGGGCGCGTGGGAGAGAGCGAGAGCTTGGGCATCGGTATTGATCGCAATGAAATCCACGCCCCGGAGACCGCTGTGGATCATCCGGTTGACGGCGTTGTTGCCGCCGCCCCCGACACCGATTACCTTTATCGCAGCCAATCCGTCCATTTGGTCGACCAGAAACTCGGGCATCCTTTCGATGGCCTCCTCATGAAGCTTGTCCTTAAAGTTAGGCCTATAAGGGTTGACTAACCTTAAATTCAACGCTGTCCATCTTTTCCCTCTTTCAACGATGCTTTTTTTGGTGCCATCCATTGTGCCAGCAAGTGCCGCCTGATGATGCCGAGGTTCTGAAAGACCCGCACCCCTAAAGCGAACAAGGCGGCATAGTAAAGCTCGACGCCCATTCGATCCCCGATGTAGGTGAAGAAAGCCGCTAGGAGGGCGTTGCTGAAGAACCCGCTAATGAAAACCAGGTTGTCGTATTTGCCTTCAAAATGGGCCCTCAGGCCGCCAAAGGCCGTATCCAAAGCCGCCAATACTGCGATGCTGAGGTAACGCCCGTAGACCAAAGGCATCTTAACTGGAAGGTTATATCCTAGCAGGATGCCCAGGAGTAAACCGCCAGCGATCACCCACACGGCTAACCACCCGCCTTAACCGGCTTGGCGTACTGAAAATTCAGCGCCCCTTTGTAAGCCGGGACAGTAACGTCAGTTTCTTTTTTGATGCTGACCTCAATCCCCCATAGCGCCAGCGTGTCAGCCACCCCGCCCCGGAGCTTGAGGGCGGCTTCCAGGGTGGCCGGATCCCCGATGGCCAGAATCTTAACCGGCGGTGCGGTTCTGGTATTGTTAATCGAGATTACCGAACCGGCGCAACGGATCTCTGAGGTGGCCGTAAGCCGCTGACCGTTGACGGAGATGGCCTCCGCTCCGGCGTCGGACAGTTCGTTGACCACCTTGAGAAGATCCTCGTCGTGTAAAATGAACTTGTTCGGATCTTCGTTCTTCTGCCTGGGGAACTTGCTATCGTCGATTATGACAACCACGCCTGGGCCATGAACCTCGGTTAAACCGGCCAGGGTCTGGGCCAGCCGCAACTCGTTTTCCAAGGCCCTGAGAGCCATCGAGCTGCCTTCGCCGCTGGCCACCTGGGTCCGCAGCCGGGCGACCTCGTCGCGAAGGGAGTCTCGCTCCTTCTCGACCCTCAGCAGGCGATCGGTCATCTCCTCCTGGCGTTGAAATGGCAGGCGCAAGGCCATCTGCTGCTGGAACTTGAACTGAACCGACAGCATGACGCCCAGCAAGATAAAGACGGCCAGCACGGCCAACTGGGCTCCCCGGCTCATCATCGAGCGATCCACCTCATTCTTTCAGACGAACGACGGGATTACCGTCGAACCGTAGATCTATGTACTTCAAAGCCAGCCGCTTGGTTTTGGCGTCGGCCAACACCGCCCGAAGGTTTTCCAGCTTCCTGGACAAGTCACCGGTCACTCCGATTCGAATCAGCAAATCATGGTTCCCGTAAAGGGTGATTTCTTCAGGGGATCCGACGTGGGCTTCGGAGATTGTTCGATACCATTCCGGCCCCAATCCGATCAGGGCCTTAAGGGCCAAGTTAACCCTGGCCTCGGGATAGACTTGTCCCAAATTAACCTGCGGGGCTGCCGCCCCGGTTATCACCGGGAGATTGGTCGAGGCCAGGGTTTCCAACAAAGAAATCGCCACCCCGTGAGAGTCTAAGGCCAGAAAATACCGGTAGTAGGGAACCAGGGCCACCGGCGCCCGCTCGACCAGGCTGACTTCGAGAGTGCCCGGCATAATCCTTCTCAGGTCGGCCCGCTCAATCGCCGGGTGTTCTCTAAGCCGCCCGGAAAGCTTGTCCAGATTAAGGGACCAAAGATTAACGCCTTCGTTAATTCCCAGGAGAAAGCGGATCTCGTCCTCGGTCAGCCGGGAAGCCCCAGTTATCCGGATCTCGTAAACCACGAAATAGGGAGAATGCATGAAAAGAAAAGCAGCCAGTAAGATAATAACGATCCCGGCGTAAACCATCCACGGGCTAATTTTCTTTGACAACGAAGTATCACCTCAAACCGGCCTACAGAGGATTTTATCACTTGCTTTACATCCTTGAAAGGAGTTTAAAACGCAAGCCTGGGCGGTTCCCGGTTAATTTCGGCTCCTAGCCCACTGAGTTTCTGTTCGAGTAATTCATAAC
>JBGFRN010000107.1:0-4925 GCA_041695105.1 Bacillota bacterium
CCCGACCACCTTGATCGGCCAGAAAACGGCCACCTCGCCCTACGGCCGCGACCCCGAGGTGGCCGGGTTTCCCCTCCGGATTTCTGAGATGCTGGCCCTATGCGACGGGGCGGCTTACATCGCCCGGACCTCGACTCACAACCCTGGCGGCATCGCCAAGACCAAGCTGGCTATTAAAAAGGCCTTCCAGTGCCAGGTTGAGGGGCGGGGGTTCTCGATGGTCGAGATTCTCTCGACCTGCCCGACTAACTGGGGCCTGAACCCAATCGATTCGATGAAATGGCTTGAGGAGAATATGATTCCGGTGTTCCCGCTGGGCGAGATCAAGAATACGGCCGCCGGTAAGAAGGAGGCCTAGACGTGGCGCATGATCTGATCCTGGCAGGATTCGGCGGTCAGGGCATCCTTTCGGCCGGTCAACTCCTGACCTACGCCGCCATGGCCGAGGGCAAGAAGGTCTCATGGATGCCGGCTTACGGACCTGAGCAGCGCGGCGGTACGGCCAACTGCTCGGTGGTTATCACTGACGGTTCCGAAGTCGGATCGCCGATCGTGACCGAGCCATCGGCGGCCATCGTAATGAACGGCCCCTCGCTCGACAAGTTCGAGCCCCTGGTCCGTCCGGGCGGGGTGCTGGTGGTCAACACCTCGCTCTGTGCCCGCCCGGCCAAGCGTCAAGATATCAGGGTGATCGAGGTGCCGGCTACCAGGCTGGCCACCGAACTCGGGAACGCCCGCGTGGCGACCTTGGTCGCTTTGGGTGCCCTGATCGAGGCGACAGGGTGCGTCGGGGTCGGTTCAGTCGTAGAGGCTCTCAAGGAGGTTCTCCCGGAGCACCACCACAAGTTAATCCCGGTCAACCAGAAAGGGCTTGAGGCTGGGCGGGACATCGCCCTGCGGAGCAGGGTTTAAGCCAATAATAAAAAGTTGCCGGAGGGGCGGTTGGCTCCTCCTTTTTCTTTTGGCGCTTTATGGTAAAATACTATCAGGTCGAGAGGAGGAGTTCTGTGTCGCAAAAAGACGCTCAGGCCAAGCCGTCTGTCTCGCTAATCGATGTTGAAAATATCATCGCCCAGGTTCCCGGGGTTGCCGCCTGTAAAGTCAAAATCAACGACTGGGGCGCCATCGAAGAAATCCATGTCATCGCCACGCTGGAGCGGAACCCCAAGGCGATGTCCAGGGACATCCAGAGCTCCTTGGAAGCCCGCTGGGGGATCAGCGTCGACCACCGGAAGATCAGCATCGCCCAGTTGACCGGCCTTGACCCGACCATGCCCCCCCAGCGGGTGAAGGTTCTGAATATTGACGTCATAGCCGATGTTAGCCAGGGGCTGATGAAGGTTCGGGTCTGCTTGGGCCCCGAGAACGACCCGGAGACCATCTACGTGGGGGAGTCCCGCGGGGCCTATGGGCGAACTCAGGTACCCAGGATTACCGCTGAGGCGACCCTGAACGCGGTTAACCAGGCAATCGAGGAATACTTGCCCTTTAGCTTTGAGGAGGCAGGAACGATCCGGTTGGCCGGTCTTGATGTCGCGGTCGTCACCGTCGGGTATTTCATGCACCGGTCCGATGAGGAGATCCTTGTGGGAGCGGCCGCCGTGAAAAGCGACCTTCCTGACGCTGTGGTCCGGGCTACCCTTGACGCCATCAATCGACGAATGTCACGCCTGCACCGGTCCAAGTCCAAACCCAAGGAGGAGCCGGAAAAAGAGGCCAGCGCCTGAAGTTAGTTTCCTTTCACCCCGTCCGGATCAGACTATCTGGGCGGGGTGTTTAGTTTTGGAGGTTGAATGGCGTCGCGGTCGCGTAATCTCGGTTGAGCCGTGGTCACAAGGCTGCAGCCTCTGCCAGGTGGAAATCAGTGGGGCCAGCGAATTGGCCCTGGCTTATCACGATTTGGTCGGACGGCCTGAGGCCGGGGATCGGGTTTGGCTCAATACGACCGCAGTGACCCTTGGATTGGGAACCGGGGGGCACCACCTGGTGGCCTGGACCGAAAGTGGTTCCGAAAACCGCCTGGACGGTCCGGGACATCTGATGAAGCTCAGGTATACCCCCCTTCAGGGGCGTGTCCTGGCGGCTGAGGAGCCGGACAGCCCCTGGCGCCGGCCCTTTGAAGAGGCATTTGATCTGGGAGGCCGGCCGGTGCTGAATCTGTCCTTGCACAGCCAACTGGCCCCGGTCTGCCTGGCGGCTCACCTTCTGACCGGCGGCGCTGCCCGGGTGACGTTTGTGATGACCGACGGCGCCGCCCTTCCCCTCCCCCTGAGCCGCCTGGCCGGTCGCCTCAAGGCGGAAGGATGGCTCGATCGAACCGTGACCACCGGCCATGCCTTTGGAGGGGACCTGGAGACGATCACACTCCATTCTGGGCTTCAGGCGGCGGCCCGGGTCTGCCGGGCCGACTTCATCGTCGCTGGCCCCGGACCAGGTACGGCCGGGACTGGCACCGCCCTCGGGCATACCGGGCTGGAGCAGGGAGAGACGGTCAATGCTGCCGCCGCCCTGGGCGGGCGGCCCGTGGCCATTCCCAGGCTCAGCTTCCAAGACAGCCGGCCAAGCCACTATGGGGTTTCCCACCACAGCTTGACCGCCTTAGGGGTAGTGGCGCTGGCCCCCGCCCTGATCGCTGTTCCTGAGTTAGAGCCTTGGCAACTGAGTTTGGTGCTGCAACAGCTCGGGCAAGCCAGGGGTATGGAGCGGCATCAACTTTACCTGGTTGGTTCGGGTCTTCCCCTGCGGGAGACCATTGAGAAACTGGATGAAATTGGGTGGAGGACGATGGGGAGGAGGGCGGCCGATGTGCCGGAGGCAGTCTCGGCCTGCCTGGCCGCGGTCGCCGTGGCCTTGTGGGTGGAGGGTTCAGGAGCCGGGCATATGACTTGTCCGGGGGGCATATAGTGGATTAGCCCCGGGCATCCGCCCGAACTGGAGGAGTAAACCGGTGAACTGGGCCGATAACTTCCGCCGAGGCTTAGCAGATTATTTTCAAGAACGGATCGGCCTGTTCGTCTTTCTGGCCGCGGTATTGGTAGCCGGAATCGTGGCCGGGGCCTTGGTAGCCAAAGGAATGGGGGACTTTAATCGGACCGAACTGGTCACCTATTTTGAGGAGTTTGTTCAGAACCTAAATGATTCAAGGATCGCACCAGGATCAACGGAGATTCTGAGGTGGTCCCTGGCCCAAAACCTGAAGACGGCCGCTATCCTTTGGATCCTTGGGGTCACGGTGGTCGGCTTCCCGGGGGTGCTGGCGGTGATCTTTCTTCGCGGGTTCACCCTCGGTTTTTCGGTTGCCTTTCTGGTGGGTGAGCTTGGCCTGAAGGGAATACTGGTATCGCTCCTGGCCCTGATCCCTCAGGCCACCTTTACCATTCCGGCCTTTTTGATTCAGGGCGTGGCGGCGCTGTCTTTCTCGCTAATGCTCTTCAGGAACCGGTTTCAGCGCGAAAGAATTGCGTTCTATCAAGAATTGGCCGGCTATACCTTGCTGGTCGTTTCGTCAAGCTTATTGCTGATCGGGGCGACCCTGCTCGATACCTTTGCCGTCCCAATTTTTATCCGCTTGGCCTCCGGGAATCTCTAGACAAAAGGAATTTTTACCCTCTTTACCTAATCTCCTGACGATGGGAATTCCGGCCCCAACGGGCTGGAAAGAATAATCCCGATCCGGCCCCCGCGGCTGACATCATGATCGTCGGAGGATAGGTATCAACGTGATTATCGGAGTCCTTAAGGAAATCAAACCTAACGAGAACCGGGTGGCCCTGACCCCGGCCGGCGCGGCGACCCTGATCCGCGGCGGTCACCGGGTGCTGGTCGAAGCGACCGCCGGCACCGGGAGCGGTTTTGCAGATCACGCCTACCAATTAGTCGGGGCTGAGATCATCCCGGACCGGTTGGCCCTGGCGGGTCAGTCCGGAATGATCATGAAAGTCAAGGAGCCCCTTCCGCCTGAGTACGAACTGTTCCACCCGGGCCAGATCCTTTTTACCTACCTGCACTTGGCCCCGGAACCTGAACTTACCAGAGTTCTATGCCAAAAGGGCGTTATCGCTGTTGCCTATGAAACCGTTCAGTTACCCGGCGGTTCCTTGCCCCTTCTGACTCCCATGAGCGAAGTGGCCGGAAGGATGGCCACCCAGATCGGGGCACATTACCTGGAAAAGGCCCACGGAGGCAAGGGAGTGCTGCTCGGAGGGGTGCCGGGGGTGCCTCCGGCCGAGGTGGTGATTATCGGGGGCGGGGTGGTTGGAACCAACGCCGCCAAGATTGCGATGGGCATGGGGGCCAGCGTCACCATCATCGATCGTAGCGCGGAGCGTCTCCGCTATCTCGATGACGTCTTCGCCGGCCGGTTGCGCACCCTGGCCTCGAACCAGCACAACATCGCCGAGGCCGTCCTCCGGGCCGATCTGCTGATCGGCGCCGTTCTGGTGCCGGGTGCCCGCGCTCCCCACCTGGTGAGCGAGGAAATGGTCAGGTCGATGACCCCGGGTTCAGTTATCGTCGACGTGGCTATCGACCAGGGCGGATCGATCGAGACTATCGACCGGGTTACCACTCACGCCAGCCCCATCTATGAAAAACACGGGATCATCCACTACTCTGTGGCCAACATGCCCGGGGCGGTGCCACGGACTTCAACCCTAGCCCTGACCAACGTCACCCTGCCTTACGCTCTGGAACTCGCCAATCTGGGTTGGAGGGAGGCCTCGCGCCGCGACCCGGCCCTGGCGAAGGGAATCAACGTCTGCGGCGGGAACATCACCCACCCGGCCGTGGCCGAGTCACTCAGCCTGGCCTATACACCTTTCGAAAAACTTTGATCCGAACACAACCTAAGGCCGGTCCAAACCCGATTCCTCAGTGAGTCGGGTTTTGTTCTAGCGTTATGGTCCCTCACATAAACTGGCTACCAG
>JBGFRN010000215.1:0-4907 GCA_041695105.1 Bacillota bacterium
CCTTCCACATGATGAGTTCGTGGAAGGACATGCCGCCCGGGTTCTTTGCCGATCTAAAGAACAACCTGGCCAACTTCCCCCAACTGGTCAAGGCGTTCCTATTTGACGTCTGGACCTGCAACATCGACCGTTCCTCCGGGAAGAACATAATCGTCTATCGCGACCGCCCGGCTGAACCATACCGGTTTTACCTGATTGATCACGGCCATGCTCTTCACGGCTCGTATTATAAGTGGACCCGGGGAAGTTATGACCGGCCGTATTGGGATAACATCTGGCGGCACTACCATCTTCCGGCCGGCTTGAGCCGGTCCATTACCGGTTACGCCCAGCTCAGGCCATATATTGTTCAGATCCAAGAAATACCGGTTGAGAGGATTCGCCAGGCGATCGGTTCGATCCCGCCCGGGCTGCTAACTATGGGTGAGGCCAGGCTGATCCGCCGGATCCTCTTGCGCCGTCAGGAGCGGCTCGACGGGATGATCCGGCGCTGGCTGATTCGCCGGGCCAGGATCCGTAAGAAAAATTTGAAGACCAAGAAGGAATCCGCCAGGTAAGGAGTAATCTGCTTTTTGGGGGATATACCAGACCCCTGAAAGGGGAGGAGTTAGTTGACTGAGGTTCCCGAGCAATTTAACCTGGCCGTGGCCCTGCTTGACGAGCCGGTGAAGCGGGGCCTGGGCGGCAAGGTGGCCATCCGGTACGAGGGGAGGGATTATACCTACCGGCAGGTACAAGAAGCCGCCAACCGCCTGGGAAACGCCCTAAACAATCTCGGGGTCGAGATCGAGGATCGGGTTCTCCTGCTTTTGCTCGACGGGCCGGAGTTCGCCTGGGGGTTTTTCGGGGCGATCAAAGTCGGGGCGGTGGCCGTTCCGGTCAACACCTTGCTGACGCCCAAGGACTACGAGTACCTGCTCAACGACTGCCGGGCCAAGGTGGCCATTGCCAGCGAGGCCCTGGCCCCCCAGATCGAGGCCGCCCGGCCCCGGCTGAAATACCTGCGTCACCTGGTCGTAGCCGGGCGTGCCGGCCCTGGGCAACTGGCGCTTGATGAGTTGATGGCGTGTGCCTCTCACGAGTTGGAGGCCGTGGAGACCTCCAAGGACGACGCCGCCTTCTGGCAGTACAGCTCTGGCACCACCGGTTTTCCCAAGGGCGTCATTCACCTGCACCATGACATGATCTACAGCGCCGACCTCTTTGCCCGGAATGTCCTCGGCCTGCGTGAAGACGACCGGCATTTTTCGGTGGCCAAGCTCTTTTTCGGCTACGGCCTGGGGAACGGGCTGTGCTTCCCCTTCCGCAATGGGGCGACCACCGTGTATCACCCGGGGCGGCCCGAGCCCGAAAAGATTCTTGAGATCATTACTCGGGAACGGCCGACCGTTTTCTTCGGCGTCCCGACTGCTTACGCCGCCATGCTGCAGATCCCGGATGTGAATCATAAGTATGACCTGAGCTCAGTCCGGCTCTGTGTCTCGGCCGGGGAGGCCCTTCCCAAGGCCGTTTTCGACCGGTGGAAGGAAACCTTCGGGCTCGAGATTATCGATGGCATCGGCACGACCGAGGCCCTGCACATTTTCATTTCTAACCGACCTGGACAAGCCAAAGCAGGCAGCAGCGGGACGCCGGTGCCTGGTTACGAGGTCAAAGTGGTAGATGAGGAAGGCAATCAGGTCCCGCCTGGCGAGGTCGGCAACCTGATGGTTAAGGGCGATAGCATTGCCGCCGGGTACTGGAACCAACATGCCAAGACCAAGGCCGCTTTCGCCGGTGAATGGCTGAAAACCGGGGACAAATATATTCAGGATAACGAGGGCTACTTCTGGTTTGTCGGCCGGGGCGATGACATGCTCAAGGTCGGAGGTATTTGGGTTTCGCCCCTTGAGGTTGAGAACGCCATTTTGGCCCACCCGGCGGTGGCCGAATGCGGGGTGATCGGCGCCGAGGACGCCGATAAGCTGGTCAAACCTCTGGCCTTCGTGGTGCTGCGCCAGGGTTTTGACGCCGGCCCCGAATTGGAGGCCGGCTTGAAGCAGTTCGTAAAATCATCGATCGCCCCGTACAAATACCCGCGCTGGATCAGGTTTGTCCAGGAAATACCAAAGACGGCCACGGGGAAGCTGCAGCGCTTCAAGCTTCGGGGCCTGACCGGTTAGCCAGTTGGTCTAATGGTGTCCCCCGTGGTGCCCTTGATCCCCCGAGCTGTCAGCCGTGGGGGTTCCGACGTTAACCATGATACCAAGCCAAACGATCAAAGAAGCGGCCAGAAAAGCGCCAAACCAGGCGAAGGCGTTCAAACAAGTCACCTCCTTATTTCATAAGTATATAGTTCTGATGATTATTCGCAAGAAGGTTTCGAACAGGAGGTTTTGAAAACGCCTGACCAGTTGACACCGCCTTCCCAATGAGTAACCATGTATGTATGGACTGGAAGGGGTGAACCCTGGTGTTGATGACCGAGGCTGAGGCGCTGAAGTTTCTAAAGACGGGCGATCCTGGCGAGGCAGAGGAGCTGCGGCTACGGGCCGATGAGATCCGCCGCCGGCTCTGGGGCGACCAGGCCACATACGTAGTCAATCGCAACATCAATTTTACCAACGTCTGCGTTCTCGGCTGCCGGTTTTGCGGGTTTTCCAGGGCTCCGGGGGAAGAGGGAACCTATGAGATGGATCTGGAGACAATCCTGCGAACCGCCGGGGAGGCGGTTAAGGACGGGGCCACCGAAGTCTGCATCCAGGGCGGTATCCATCCGAGCTTACGGTTTGACTTCTACCTGCGGATGCTGCGGTCGCTGAAGGAACGCTACCCCAGGCTGCATATCCACGCCTTTTCCCCGATGGAAGTCTACTCGATCTCCCAGAAGGAAGGCCTGTCGCTGACCGAGGTTCTCAAGCGCCTCAAGTCCGATGGACTGGGAAGCATGCCTGGAACGGCCGCCGAGATCCTGGTCGACAAGGTGCGACGCCAGATCTGCCCTAGCAAGCTCAGCGCCGGGCAGTGGCGCGAGGTGATCACGACGGCGCACCGGCTGGGCGTTCCGACGACCGCGACCATCATGTTCGGCCACGTCGACACGCCCGAGGATCAGGTCGCTCACCTGAGCCTGCTCCGAGAGATCCAACGGGAGACCGGGGGATTCACCGAGTTTGTCCCCCTGCCCTTCACTCCGTTCGAGACGGTCCTGGGGCGGGAAGGTTCGATCCGGCCGTTGTCCAGGGAATACATACTCAAGTTTTACTCGCTGTCCCGCGCTTTCTTCGGGACAACCATCGCCCACGTCCAGTCGAGCTGGCCTAAACTGGGGTTGCCGGTTGCGGCCGAGGCGCTCCGGTGGGGGGTTGACGACATCGGGGGAACGCTGGGCGAGGAAAAAATTACGGCTGGGGCCGGCGGTCAGCACGGGCAGTCTCACACCCCTGATGAACTCGAAGCGGCCATCGTTCAAGCTGGTTTCCGTCCTGCCCGGCGCGACACCCTATACTCACACGTGGCTTGAAGGGAGAACCAACCCGATGTTTAGCTTTCTCCCCAAGGATGAGAAGTTTTTTCAGCTTTTCGAGCAGGCGGCGTCTAACAGCTCGAGAGCGGCCGGCCTGCTCAGGGATATGATCGACGATTTCGGCAGCGCCCAGGCTTACGCCTCAAAGATCAAGTCCCTTGAGGATGCCGGGGATAGCCTGACTCACGAAATCGTTAAGCGTCTTAATTTGACCTTTGCCACCCCGATGGACCGGGAGGATATCCACGCCATCGCTACTCATCTCGACGACGTGGTCGACTGGATCGACGCCGCGGCCGCGCGCCTGGTTGATTACCAGGTCGGCCGCCCGACCGAGGAAGCCAGGCAGTTCGCCGAGATCATCCATCATTCGGTCCAATCACTTTACAAGGCGGTTGTCGCCCTGCAGACCAGGAATCTGGAGCGCATTCACCAGGAGACGGTCGAGGTCAACCGCCTGGAGAACGAGGCGGACAAACTCCTCCGCCGGTCGCTGGTCGGGCTTTTTAACGGATCGCATGATCCCCTGACTGTGATCAAATGGAAGGAGATCTACGAATCGCTCGAAGAGGTAACCGACCACTGCGAGGATGTCTCCAACCTGATCGAAAGCGTGGTCATGAAGAGTGCCTGAGAACGGGGCACTGATCGCGGCCGCCTCGTTCGGGGCGGCGTTGGCCGTTTTCTTTGGAGCTCGCCGGTGGCCCGGTCCTGGCATCGCCCTGACCATCAGCTCCAGGGCGATGGGCCTCGAACCGGCCCTGGTTCTGATCTCGATGTTGAGCTTTTTCGGGGCTTTCTTATCGACTTCGGTATCGCGGGTGGTAGCTTCGGGACTGTTCAGGCCGGAGGAAATCGCCGCCGGGGCCGTCCTGGCCGCTGTCTTGGCCGCGCTAATCCTTGAGATCGTGGCCACCCTGAGGCGTCTCTCGTTAAGCCCGGTTTACATTATGCTGGGGACTCTGGCCGGAGGGGTCTTGGGGCAGGCTGGCCTGGGCGGGCTGAACGGCCGCGGTTTGGGCTTGGCCGCCGGGGGGATGATCCTTCTCCCCTTGGTGGCTTACCTGTTGTCAGTCGCGGTTACGATCATTCTTTTCTTTTTGGTTTATCGCTCGGTTCCGTCTCAGGTCTCACGGGGTTTCCGGGGGCTGCAGGGATTTTCTCTGGCGGTCGAGGCCCTGGGGCGCGGATCACTGTTGGTTCAGGTTGCCTCGGGGTTGATGGCCTTGGCGGCCCTGGCTGGGAGCCGGAACGGGGAAGCCTGGATCCCCTGGTGGGCCATAATCGCCTCGGCCCTGGCCGTCACCCTCGGAATTATCTCGGCCCGCCAGATACCCTCCGGGGATATGCGCCTGCCCAACCTCCACCCGCTTCAGGCCTTTTCCGCCGGGATTAGTTCCGG
>JBGFRN010000029.1:0-4863 GCA_041695105.1 Bacillota bacterium
ACCCCTTGGCGGTGATCAGACTCGAAACTTGCTCAATAACCGTTTTGGGGTCGACATCACCAACCACCAGCAAGACCATGTTCGACGGATGGTAAAAGGTACGGTAGCAGCGGTAAAGCGTCTCGCGGTCGATCTTCTGGATCGACTCGACCGTCCCTCCGATATCGATCCGGACCGGATGGCGGTGGTACATGGCCTCCATCAGGTTGCTGTGAACCCGCCAGCCCGGGCTGTCGTGATACATCCGCAGTTCCTGCTCGATGATCCCGCGCTCCTTGGCCACGTTCTCATCGGTAAAGTACGGGTTGAGCACAAAATTGACCAGGGTCTCCAGGCACTCGCGGAAGTTGCCGGTGCAGGAAAACAGGTAAGAGGTCAGGTTATAGTAGGTGTAGGCGTTGGTGTTGGCCCCCAGAGCGGCAAACCGGTCGAAGATATTGCCTTCCGGCTCTTCGAACAGCTTATGCTCGAGGAAATGGGCGATCCCATCCGGTACCCGGACCGGTTGGCTCTCTCCAGGCACCACGAACTCGCTATCGATCGAACCATAGTGCGCCGTGAAGGTCGCGTACTTGCGAGCCCACCCCGGCTTGGGCACCACCACCACCGGCAGCCCGGCCGGCAGCCGTTCAATGTACAGCGTTTCCCCCAGGGTCTGATCCTGCCTGCGTTCCATTAAACCACCCCCTGGCGCGTCAGGAAGTAGACGGTGTCGAGCTCGACCCGGGCCGCCGCCCGGGCGGCCTCCTCGACCGTCACCGCCTGAATCCGGTCAATTTGTTCCTCGGGGGTCTCCTCCAGCCCATTAACCACCAAGTTCAGGTGGGAGAGAATCTTGTTCAGAGGCTGATCCTCATTGGTCCTGATCTCCAGGGTAAGCGACTTCTTGGCGGCTTCTAGCTCTTCGGGTTTAATCTGGCCGTTGGCCACTTCGGCAAGCTGCTCGCGGATGATCTCAAGGGTCTTTTCGTAGTTGGCGAACTCGATGCCCGAGGAAATCAGCATCAGACCCTTGCTGACCTCAAGGCTGGAATAAGCATAGTAGGCCAGGCTAGCCTTCTCGCGGACGTTCTGAAACAGCTTGGAGTGGGCGTAGCCGCCCAGGACCCCGTTGGCGACGACCAAGGAAAAGAAATCCGGGTTGCCCCGGCCGGTCTGGGTGCGCAGTCCAAGGCAGAGCTTTCCCTGGTTGACGTCCTGCTTTTCCTCGACCGTTTTGACCGCTCTCACCGGGCGACGAATCTCCATCGGCGGCATCTTGGTTACCTGGCGACGGCCCGCGTCGAGGGCGCGCCTGACCTCCCCTTCGACTGCTTCCAGGCTCAGATCCCCGATGACATAGACGCTGATTGGGCTGGTGGCGAGCAGATCCCGGTAAAATGAGTAGAGCCCAGGCCCGTCGATCGGATCGATGTCATCCACCCGGCCGTACTTGAACAGCCCGAAGGGCTCCTCCCGGCACATCTCCTGAAAACAGCGGGCCGAGGCGTAGGCCCGCTTGTCATTGATCAGCCCCTCGATCTTTCGCCGGAGGTTGGTTTTCTCCTGGTCCAGGAAACTGGCAACAAAGCCTTCTCCCTCCATGGCGGGGGCATTGATCACCCCGGCCAGAGCCTCTAACCCCTGGGCAAAAAGGTTAGGCCATCCGGGCAGGAACTTGCCGTTAGGAATTTCAAGCGAAAAGCCGAGAAGCTGGTATTCTCCTTTTTTTACTACCTCAGTCTCGATCTTGGCCCCATAAAGGCTCTCAAGGTGCCTGGCCAGGGCCAGGGAGGTCGGGTGGCTTCTGGTTCCCCGTTCCAGGATCTTCGGCAAGAGCGCCGCCCGGGTGACGGTTTCGGGTTTGAGAAACAAATGCAGGTAGACGTTGACTGTCGTCGTCTTGAACTTCCCGCTCGGCAGGAAGTACAGCGTGATTCCAGGTCCAAGATCGACCTTCTTAAAGCGATCCAGAAAACTCACTCCTCGGACGATAGGGTGCCCTTATTGGGTCCCGTGTACCCGCTCCTGGATAATCTTGGCCGCGGCCATCGAGTGGCTGCAAGCCCCATACTTGAGGAAGAACGAGCAACCACAGTGCCACTGGCCGCCCTCGAAGGTGACATCGTAGTGATGATGGTCGCTCTTAAACCTTCCCGAGAGCGACATGACCGACAGGCGGTTTTCCTTAGCGTAGCGCTCGGCCTTCTCCCGCTTCTTGGCGATGTTTCTCTCGGTCTCGGCGAAGCTTTCGGTCGGCAGGACCAGACCGGTGAAAATGCGGTCGAGCAAGGTTTCGCGGTTGGCCCTCGTAACGGTTAGAACCAGAGTATCGGTCCGATTCTTGATAGCCTCCAAAACCGCGCCCTCGTCTTCGGTAATGGTACCCAGGACCGGGTTCTCAGAACTTAGAGCGGCCTCAATCGCCGCCACCATGGCCGGTGCCGCGGTCATGAAGGGACTAATTTCGTCAATGATAACTACCTTTTTTGAACCTAAAGCTTCCTCGACGGCCGGGACCAACAGGCCGCCAAGCACCGCCAGGTCAACACCGAACTCACCGATCCGGCAGTTACCCTCGGCCAGGCCGGCGATCAGGCCAGGCGAAGCCAGCACGGCCTCGCTCCCGGTAAGCGTATGGACTTTAACCCCCTGAAGGCGCTTACCCTCCATGACGTCCTCACAGAAAAAGCCACCGGCCCGGTCGCCCAGGCGGCGGATTGATTTCTTGATAATGGTGGTTTTCCCGATTCCCTTCGGTCCAGCCAGCAATACGTTTTTCACCTGTATTACAGCCCCTTTCCCCATCTCCCCACATTATACCATGGGCTATGACTGCAGAAAATAAAGTTCAAAATTTACAAAACCAATCAAGTATGGTAACATCGATGTCAGAGCACTAAAGGTGCGGCCATTGTTGGAGTGGAAGTGCAGATGAGCAGCATCCCAGTGAGGCCGTCCACGCGGCAGGACATTATGGATATCCTCAAGCGCCGCGGGGGACAGACGGTTGAACAGTTGAGCGCTGTCTTGGGAATCACCCCCATGGGCGTCAGGCAGCATCTAGCCGTCCTCGAAAAAGACAGTCTGGTCTCAGCCTCGGCCGTCCGCCGGGGCATGGGACGGCCCAGCTACCTCTACTCGCTGACCGACCAGGCCCAAGATCTGTTTCCGAAAAATTATAAGAACTTTGCCACCGGGCTGCTGGCGGACATCGCCGCCAATGAGGGCCCAAATCTAGTTAACGAGTTGTTCCGCCGCCGGGCCGAGCGCCTTGAGAAGACTTATACCCAGCGGATGGAGAGCAAGGACCTCGAAGGCCGGGTGGCCGAGCTTGTCAAAATTCTGGACCTCAACGGGTCGATGGCCAGCTATGTCAAAGTCGATGATGATACCTTTATTTTGAAAGAACACAACTGTGCTATCTACGCGGTAGCTAAGGATTATCCCCAAGCCTGCCACGAAGAGATGGAACTTTTCGGCCGGGTGCTGGGGGCCGAGATCAGCCGGCAGGATTGCCAGTCTGAGGGCGGGGCGTTCTGCCAGTATGTCATCAAACGCACCGGGCAGTAGCGGTTGCACGGGGTGCGCAGCGGCCAAGCGAAACGGTAGGGCGGCACCCTGACCATAGTCTGAAAAGCATGTTCTGATGCGTCATCGAAGAGGGTAAACCCCTCTTTTTTTTATGAAAATCCCCACGTAGGTAGTATGAATTGAAGACTTCACAAAGCACGGATTTCAAATGGTTGTTACCGGATCGGGCCCGAGTTCGTTTTTTTTCCCCGCACTTTGATGGTTGCCCGGACTGACACCAGCCCAGGCGGCAAGATGGTGGTCATCCTCAAAACGAGTCATATCCGTTCCGATTTCGGCGAATGACGGACGCGGCTTGTTCGTTTACTCCCGGAATGGTAAGCAGCAAATCAATCGCTTCTTGCTTGAGCAGGACGCAGGTAGACCACAACCGCGCCTAATGAATCTGGTCAATAGTCGACAACTTTTATTACGATGGCACATGTCTTCCCAATTATGGCTAAAAAAACTTGTGACCATGTGGGCAAGAGGAACCTTTTTATAAGATTTTACGGCAGGCATAATTTACGAGAACGGCTAATGCTCCAGAAGTAATAATTTAAAAATTCAACTAGATGTTTGTTTATTTTTCATCGTGCACCAATCCTTAGCGAAACAAGAGGTGAGTCCTGTCAGTCCCCATTAGCCCTATCCTTCAATGTCTCGCACTGTATGCCCGGGCCGCTTCGCCAGCATTTCATTAATGGTGTTAACGTCTGGTGCCCAGGCATCGGTATCATGACCACGTAATGCTTCACACGCGTCATAGAACGCTTCGATGAAAAGAGGGGCATTCTTGGTAGCATCATTGGGTACCTCCAAGTCCATCCCTGAGGAGTCTAACGCGCTTATTCTTAGCCCTGTACTTTTCAATCATCTCTCTCTTCTCAAGAACGCCGAGAATGCGCATGACACGCCTTTCGAATTCCAAGCGAGGATTACCTCGCGTGAGGATGCCCAGCTCTCTTAGTACACGACTTGTCAAAGAATGCAACGTGCAAGAGTGATTCGGACACTTCTCCAAAGCATCAAGGATGGCGTCTGAGATCTCAGATGACGATACTTCTTCTGGTCGTCGGCTGGATCGACCCCCGATGACTTCTGAATCGTCCGACAGAAAAACTTCGTCTTCAGGTTCATCTTCGGTTTCGTCCTCATAAATGTAGTTAGATTCCGTCTTGTCCTCCTCATAGTCAGAGATGAATGACGAGACAGACCAGCCAGGCGCGATGCCTCTTTCTGCCAATACACACCAAAGGCTATGTAAAGCGTCCTCTCTATCTGAATAGAAAGCGCTTGCCCTGATCCGAA
>JBGFRN010000237.1:0-4862 GCA_041695105.1 Bacillota bacterium
CAGGCTCTCTAACCACATTCACCCGGAAGACCAGGCGCACCACATCCTCGCGGATGGTCCGGATCATCCCGTTAAACATCTCGAAGGCTTCCATCTTGTATTCAATCAGCGGGTCGCGCTGGCCGTAAGCCCTCAGGCCGATGCCGTCGCGCAGGTCGTCCATGGCAGTCAGGTGCCCGACCCACTTCTCGTCGACCGTCCTGAGGAGCAAGATCCGCTCCAGCTCGACCATAGTTTCGTCCCCAAGCCCCTCGATCCGGGCGGCGTAAGCCTCCCCAGCCCGCTCGTTAATCAATTCGGCCAGGGGGACCCGGGCCAGCCCGGTTAAATCGGCGGCCGTCAAGGCACCCTCGGGGAGCCAGTACTCGTGAAGCTGGCCGACCAGGCCCTCGAGATCCCACTCCTCGGGGTGAATGTCTTTATGGCAGTAAGCGTCAAGCAGACTATCATTGACCTGGGCGATCATCTCCAGGATGGTCTCACGCAAGTTCCCGCCCTCGAGCACCTGGCGGCGCTGGGAGTAGATTACCTCGCGCTGCTTGTTCATGACGTCGTCGTACTCAAGGATGTGCTTTCGAATATCGAAGTTTCGTGCCTCGACCTTCTTCTGGGCGTTCTCAATCGCCCGGGAGATGATCGGGGCATCAATCGGGACGTCCTCCTCAATCCCCAGTTTGTCCATGATGTTAGAAACGCCCTCACCCCCGAACAGGCGCATCAGGTCGTCCTCCAAGGCCACGTAGAAACGGGAAGAACCCGGATCTCCCTGGCGCCCGGCACGGCCGCGAAGCTGGTTATCGATACGGCGGCTCTCATGGCGCTCGGTGCCGGTGATATGCAGCCCGCCCGCGGAGACCACCTCATCGTGCTCCCGCTCGCACTGCGCCCGGACCTCATCGATAATCACCCGGTACTCTTCTCGGGCCTTCAAGGTCTCGGGGTCGGCAGTGGCGCTGTGATCGGCCACTGAAAGGATGATCTCTGGCGGGTATCCCTTGGAGCGCAAGCGCTCCTTGGCCAGAAAATCGGGGTTGCCGCCCAGGACAATGTCGGTGCCCCGGCCAGCCATGTTAGTGGCGATGGTGACAGTACCCTTGCGCCCGGCCTGGGCGATAATCTCAGCCTCTTTTTCGTGGTACTTGGCGTTCAGCACCTGGTGGGCCACGCCCCGCCGTTTGAGCATCTCCGAGAGTACCTCCGACCTCTCGATCGAGATGGTACCAACCAGGAGCGGCTGGCCCTTGGCGTGACGCTCGACGATCTCCTCGACCACGGCGCGGAACTTGGCCCGCTCGGTCTTGTAGACCACATCGGGCAAGTCCTTACGAACCATCGGCCGGTTAGTCGGGATCACGATCACGTCCAGCCCGTAGATCTTACGGAATTCCTCTTCCTCGGTCAGGGCCGTGCCCGTCATGCCCGCTAGCTTCTGGTACATGCGGAAATAGTTTTGGAAAGTGACCGTGGCCAGGGTCTCGGTCTCGCGCTCGATTTTAACCCCTTCCTTGGCCTCGATCGCCTGGTGCAACCCGTCTGAGTACCGCCGCCCAAACATCAGCCGGCCGGTGAACTCATCGACGATGATGACCTCGCCGTCCTTGACCACGTAGTCGCGGTCACGCTTCATCAGGGCCTTAGCCTTGATGGCCTGGTTCAGGTAGTGCGAAAGATCGGTCTTCTCGTCGGCGTAGAGGTGCTCCACCCCGAGCGCCCGCTCGACCTTGTGGACGCCCTCCTCGGTCGGGGCGACCGTCCGTACCTTTTCGTCGACGGTGTAATCGGCGCCTTCCTCAAGCCTAGAAACGATTTTCGCGAACTTGTAATAAAGGTCGGTCGGTTTATCGGCGGCCCCGGAAATGATCAACGGGGTACGGGCCTCGTCAACCAAGATCGAGTCGACCTCGTCGACGATAGCATAGTTAAAGGGACGGTGAACCAGCTCATTCGGGTGTAAGACCATGTTATCGCGGAGGTAGTCAAAGCCGAACTCATTATTGGTGCCGTAGGTGATGTCAGCGGCGTAGGACCGGCGCCGCTGGTCCGGGCTCAGACCGTGAACGATCAGGCCGACGCTCAAGCCTAAAAAACGGTAGATCTTGCCCATCCACTCGGCGTCGCGGCGGGCGAGGTAATCGTTGACCGTCACAACGTGAACGCCCTTGCCGGGGAGAGCATTTAAATAAGCCGAAAGGGTGGCCACCAGGGTCTTGCCCTCGCCGGTCCGCATCTCGGCAATGTTGCCTTCGTGCAAGACCATCCCGCCGATCAACTGAACGTCAAAATGGCGCATCCCCAGCACCCGGCGGCTGGCCTCGCGCACGGCCGCAAAGGCCTCGGGCAGAAGCTCTTCGAGGGACTCACCGCGCTCCAGGCGTCCCCGGAACTCGCCCGTCAGGCCCCGAAGCTGGTCGTCGCTCAGGTCGCGCATCTTCGGTTCAAGGGCGTTTACCTGCTCGACGGTAGCCGAGTGACGCTTGATGACCTTTTCGTTATAACTGCCAAAAAGGTTTGACAGGAACTTTAACAACTGGTTCGCCTCCGATAGTTCGCTCAGGGGCAATTGTAGCACTTTTGACCGGGGGATGGCAAAAGATTGAGGCCCTTGACCGGGCCTCATTGTTCTCGCGTCACCGCCTGGATCATCCGGAAAATGCCGTAAACGATCAGGATATCTCCCAGGCTGATAATTACCTTCTGGGAGAAGGGGCTGATCACCGGGATAATATCAGCGAGCCAAAAAAGCGTAGTTTCAGGGGTCATGATCTGGTGGGTGAAGTTGGGCGAGCGGAATGCCTGGCTGGTGTCCACCCCCAGCACCTTCATGGCTGCGGCCGAAACCGGCATCCGCCCGCCGTTGGCCATGATCACCAGGAAGTTGCCCGCAGCGCCGGCGATCATCGCCCAGACGCCCGGGTAAGACCGGTTCAGGTAGAGACCGGCCAGAATCAGGGCGTACGACAGGAAGGCCAGGATCGGGATCCACGGTACGACCCCTGCCCATCCCAAGGATCCGCCCCACGACAAGAGGCCCTGGATGCCGAAGGCCAGGAATACCAACCAGGTGCCCTTAAGATCGACCTGGCCCAGCCGGCCAAGGTCACCACCCCGGAGCTTGGCCCACAGAATCGAGATTATAACAGCGGCAAAAAACACGGGTTCCCCAATTCTCCTCTTCCTTGACCACTTCTTCGACGATATCCACAATCTCAGGATCGAACCGGGTATACCGACCGTGGTGCAGGCACTGCAGAGCCTCGGTAACGGTGTAAGCCTCCCGGTAAGGGCGGGAAGAGGTCATCGAATCATAAGCGTTGCAGGCGGCCAGAATCCGGGCCTCGACCGGCAGATCGCGGCCCCGGGTGCGGTCAGGCGACTGGTAGCCGTTGAACCAGGTTCGGCTGTATTTAACTGCCAGGGCCGAGCCCGGAGAGAAATCCAGCCGTTCCAGGATGCCCGCTCCAGCGGTCAGCACCGCATCAAGTTTTCCTTGGACATTAGCATCCGGCCGGGCGGTAGCGATGAACTTGTCCTCGTCGACCCCAACCATGCCCACCTCATGGAGCAGGGTCGAAAAATAAAGCCCGGTGACGCGCCATTCGGGAAGGTAAAGCTTTCTGGCCACCGCCACGCAGTAGCGGGCCACCCGTTCAGCGTGCCCAGCATGATGTATATCCCGGCATTCGACCGCCGAGATTAAGGCCCTGATCGTACTCCAATGAAGCTCATTGATCCCGGCGTAAAGGCGAGTAGCATATACCACTAGACCGGCAAAGGCAATGGCCAGAGCCAACCCAGTGAGCGTCACCGGGTAACGGGTAAAAAAACTGCCCAGGATCCAGCCGAAGACGCCAGAAATGGTGGCGTTGACCATTCCACCGCGCAGGTTGCGGTTAAACGACGGGGCAAACTCAACCCGGTAGCGAAGAGATTCCCCGAGAGCAGGGAGGGCTATAGCGCAGAGGCCGGTCAGCCAGGCCATCCCGGCGTAGGGCAGCCAGTCCAACGGGATCGAAACCAGAAAGCCGGGGGCATAGCGGGAAGCGGTTTGGATCAGGTACTGCAGGGCGGAGAAGGCGGCCGCCCCGACCGCCAGGGAGACCACTCCTTCCGCGGCCCTGATCAGGGCCCGGCGCCAGGGCCAGTAGACGGAAGAGCCCTCGGCGATCAGGCAGCCCAGGAAGCGCCCGAGGAAGGCATTAGCAGCGGCCACCCAGAGGCCCGACATCATGAACCCGGCCAGGTCGGCGGCAAAACTGGCGTAATAAATATCGCCCCGCCGGACCAGCCGGTATGGCACCAGCTCGGCCAGCAAAACCAAGATCAGCCCGAACAGGGGAGTAATCGAAAAATAGACCTCACCCCAGAGCCTCACCAATACCAACAGTGCCGCCAGCCCCAGAACGGCGGAGTAGGCCTGCATCGGGCGAGACAGGTCATAAAAGTCCTTTATCCGGCCTCACCCCCTGGTGCAGGCTCAGCCGCCGCGGCCGCCTCACTGGCCGCCTCGGGTGGTTCCGCGGCCAGAGACTGAAGGAGGCCGCTCTCGGCCGCCACTTGCTTCATTACCCGAACCACCTCGGGATCAAATTGTGCCCCGGCGCAGCGGTCGAGCTCGACGACCGCCTCTTCGACCGGCATAGCCCGGCGGTAGGATCGAGTCGAGGTCATGGCATCGAAGGCGTCGGCCACCAGCAGGATCCGGGCCTCGAATGGCAGGTCCGGAGGCTTGAGGCCATCGGGGTAGCCACAGCCATCCCAGCGTTCGTGGTGATGCCTGACCCACCTGTAGGCATCCCCAAAAAGGCGGATCTCCCGGAGAATCTCCCCCCCGACCGCCGAATGGCGGCTCATCTCTTTAAATT
>JBGFRN010000201.1:0-4821 GCA_041695105.1 Bacillota bacterium
AGGTATTTCTGGGTTTCCGGCGAGCGGGTAATCGCTTCGAGGCGGTCGCGGATTCTCCCCTGCAGGGAGCGAATCCCGCGCCGGATGCGCCTCAGGTCGGGAGACGCGCCGTCGGCCACCTCGGAGGACTCTGTAATGCAGGCCCGGATCCTCTCCTCGACCTGCTTATGGCCGCGAACGCCCTCAGCCAGAGCGGCCATTCGAGGACAATCACCGGCGCGCTCAATTAAGAACCGGCGCAGGCGGGCGGTCCCGGCGCAGGTACCAGCCACCTCGTTGAGTTCGGCCGGGTCAAGGGTCGCGCCAATCGAGGCTCGCTTCAATGCGGGGCGCACATCGAAAATGCCCCCAAGTGGAGGCGCGTTGCCGGACCGGATCAGATTTCTGGCCTCGGTCGTCTCCTGTTGGCGGGCCCGGATCGATTCAATCTCGGTCAGCGGCCTGACCTCGCGGCATAACTCGCGGCCCCAAGAGGAAGCGGCCAGACCCTCCAAACGGCCTATAATCTTATCAAATTCGAGGATCTTAAGCGTTTTTTCTTCCAACTTTGCTCCCATCCACATTTAATACCCCCAGGGCACGCAAGACGCGCGGGACAATCCCAGTCAGGTCGGTCAGGCCATTGACGAACTCCCGGCACCCCCGGCCAGCCGCGAGAACCGGGACTGGGTTCTTGGTATGCGTCCGGCAAGAAAGATCCTCGATATTACCATGGTCGCTGGTCAAGACGAGCAGGAACCTCTCTGGATTCAGCCCTGAAAGGAGGGCGCCCAAAAAGGCGTCGATCCGCTCCAGGTTAAGAACGGCCTTGTCCATGCCTCCCTCGTGCCCCAGGAAGTCAGTGATGAAGTGCTCGTACATTATGAAATCAAAGTCCCCGGCCACGGCCGCCGCCCGCCGTCCGGCCTCCTCAGGCGTAACCATTGGAACATCATAGCCCCGCTCACGTAGCCACCAGTGGGTGATGTCGTGATAAACGGCCCTTCCTGCCAGAAGATCGTCGAGGGTTCGAAAGGGGAGCCCGGCGGCCGCCACCGCCCGGGTGCTGGCCGAGGGACGATATTTCGATTTTGGATCCTGCCCTGAATACCAGGCGAAAAATTCAGGGCGGTAGGCGTTGAGGAAGGTGGCGCTGAGGCCGGCCTCGGAAACCTGGCGAAAGATGCTTTTCTCGTTCAGGATCTGGGCTAGGGTCGGAGTCGGGTGGGCATTGATATGGCGCCCGACCGCCTTGGGAGCGTTGGCGCCGGTCATGATGGTCGTCTGCCCGGTGGCGCTCTGAGGCAGGCCGGGCACGCCCAGTGAGGCGTCGACCGGTACGACCGCCGACTCAAACCGGCCGCTCACGCCGTCAAAGGCTCCCTGGCGCATGCCCTCAAAGGCAACCCCGGGCGGCCCACCCATCAGGTCGCTCAAGACCGGAAGGCGGGCCCGAAAAACCGGGTTGCGTTCTGGATCAGGGGTGCCGAGGCCGAATCCGTCGACAAAAAATAAGAAAACCCCCACGTTTACCACCTTAATGGGGATTCTCCCGAGACGCGTCTGATTCCTTCGCCAGGTGTAGCGGCCGCCCAGCCAGGCATTCGAGGCGCTCCTCGATCCGGGCCAGGCGCCGGTCAAGGTTCTTCTGAAGCTTGGCCATTCGCCTCTCCATTAGGCTCTGGAACTTTCTTTGGGTGATCGGGCGGCTTTCCGGCTTGAGGGTTACCGTTAGCTTGCCCGTCGGTTCCATCCGGGCCTGCTGGACGGTGCTAAGGTCATCCACATCCCGGTCGTGAAGCAGGGCGTGCAGGTCGGCCGTGGTGATATGCTCCTGATTCATATTTTTCACGTTCATCTGACCGTTTTCAACCACCACGGTCGGCACTCCCTGGGCCAGGGCCTCAATTTTCTTGTTCCTGATATTCAGCATCGATAACCCAACTTCCAGCCCCCCGAGGATGAAAACCGGAATCAAACCATAAAGCAGGCCGTTCTCCCCAAGGCCGATGGCGGCCGCCTCGCCGGCCATGATCACGACTATCAGGTCAAAGGGAGCCATGTTTGAGACCGACCGCTTGCCGGCCATCCGAAAGATAAATAGAACAGCAAAATAGATTATCACTGTTTTGACGGCAATGCCGCCGAAAATCTTCCACTCCAAACTAATCGCCCCCCACGGTGGTATACCCAGTTAGATTTTCCACCGCAGACGGCAGGCAATACGCAATCGCGTTCCAGGCGGGCCGGAAGCTGTCAGGCGCGCAATTCGGCCCCGATCTGAGCCACCAGAGCCTCCCGGAGAGCCAGGTTGGCCCGCTCCACCTCGGCGTCGGTCAGGGTGCGCTCATCGGAGCGGTAAACCAAATTGTAGGCCAGGCTCTTCTTACCCTCGGGAACCGGATGACCCTGGTAAAGGTCAAACAGCCCGACCTCCTTGAGGAGATCCCCGCCCGAGGCTCGGATGACCGAGAGAACCCGTTCGGCGCTGATCCCGGCGTCAACCACCAGGGCCAGGTCGCGCTCGACGGCCGGAAAGCGCGGCAGGGGCTGGTACCGCCGGTTATCTTCCAAAGCCAGAGCAGCGATGGCGTTCCAATCAAGCTCGGCGACCACGCTGCGACGGTCAACGTCGTAGGCTCGAGCCACCGCCGGGTGCAGCTCTCCGAAACAGCCCAGGTCATGGATCCGGCCGTCGCGGTCGCGGCCGGTGGCACGGGCCTGCCGGCCGGGATGAAGGGCAGGATGCTCGGATCTTTCAAAGCTGGCAACATGAAGGCCCAGGTGATTGAACAGACCCTCGATGA
Source organism: Bacillota bacterium (assembly GCA_041695105.1). Classification (GTDB taxonomy): domain Bacteria; phylum Bacillota; class Sulfobacillia; order JAMDAP01; family JAJYMS01; genus JBGFRN01. The sequence continues at coordinate 2,787 of JBGFRN010000201.1, forward strand.
TCCCCTTGAGATAAAAGAAGCCGGCGTCCAGGCGCGGGCGGTTCCAGGCTTTGGGCTGAACCGCTCCCGTGGCGGCCAGGGCCAGGCGGACCGGCTCGCCGGGCAGCCCCCGGAGCGGCAATTCGGAGGGCAGAAAGACCGGGCCGATTTCAAAAATGGCCAGGTCATTAATCTTCCGTGAGGCGTTGTGGGCCAGGATGCTGAGAATCGATGATAGGGCTGTGGTCCTTAGCTGGCCCTGCTCTTCCGAGAGCGGGCTTTGCGTGACGACAGCCCGGCGCTCCGGGGCACCGGCGGGAAGCCGGAGCCGGTCCGGACCGGTCGAATCTTCAAGAGAATAGGCGAGGACCTCGGACAGCCCGGCCCCCAGCAGGTAAGCGCGGGTTTTCTCGGTCAGGGCCTGGACCGGAGTCCTTTGCCCGTGGGTGATCGGCCCGGCCGGTAGAGTGGCCGGGATGCGATTGTAGCCATGAACCCGAGCGACCTCCTCGACCAGGTCGATCTCCTCGGCCAAATCGGGGCGCCGGGTGGGCAGGATGACTAGCAGGCCCGGATCCCCCTGGGCCATCGAGGCCCGGTATCCGGCCGCCGCCCGGGCAGCTTCACGTGACAGCCCGTCGCGCCAGATTGGTCCGGCGTCCGGGTCGGCCGGGAGCGGCGCGGCCCCGGCCAGCCGGGCAACTACCTGATCCTCGATCCCCTCGGGGAGATCGGCGTAGCGGGATGGGTCGGATACTTCTAGCCCTAGGGCTTGCAGGCAGCCGGCCATTACGGGAACGGTCAGGGAAAGCCCGTTTAGCTGGTTGGTGCGGTTCGGACGCAGGACGACCGCCTTGGGGAGGACCGGGGCCGGATAGCAGTCGACAACGCCGCCGGTGCCCAGGCCGGCCCCTATGGCTTCGATCAGGTAGACGGCACGGTTAGCGGCGGCTATCGTCCCGTTAGGATCGACCCCCTTGACAAACCTGGTCGATGCCTCGGAGTTCATGCCCAGCCTACGGGCTGTCCGGCGGATATTCAGGTTGTTGAAGTTGGCCGATTCAAGCAGGATACGGGTGGTCTTCTCGCTGACCTCAGACTCGAACCCGCCCATCACCCCGGCCAGGGCCACCGGCCCGCCAGGATCGCAAATGGCCAGCATAGATGGATCGAGTTCCCGCACCTGGCCGTCCAGGGTCAGGATCTTCTCCCCGTCGCCAGCCCGCCGGACGATAATCCGGCCATTTTTGATCTGTGCTAAATCGAAGGCGTGCAGCGGTTGGCCCAATTCGAGCATGACGTAGTTGGTGACATCGACGATGTTGCTGATCGAGCGCGTTCCGGCCGCCCGCAGGCGATTTTGCATCCAAAGCGGGGACGGACCGGTGGCGACGCCCTCAATGGCCCGGGCCGAATAACGGGGGCATAGTTCCGGATCAATGATCTGGACAGAAATCACCTCGGCCGCCCGGCCTCCGGGGGCGGCCGGAGCCAGCTCGGGCAGCCTGACCGCTCCCCCGGTGATGGCGGCCACCTCGCGGGCTACCCCGAGCATCGACAGGCAATGACTGGCGTAATTCGGAGTCAGCTCCAGCTCAAGAACCCAATCGTCCAGGCCCAAAAGTTCGACCACGTTGGTCCCCGGGCGCACCGGGATTCCTGGGGCGGCCTCGGCCGGGAAGACCCAGACTCCCTCATCCTCTTTATGGGGCTTCCCTTCGAGGAGTTCTGTCTCAGAGCAAAGCATTCCCTGTGACATAAGGCCCCGGAAATCAGTCGCTTCGATCCTCCAACCCCCGGGAAGCTCGGCGCCTGGTTTGGCCAGGGGCACCAGGTCGCCCACCTTAAGGTTTGGGGCCCCGGTCACGACTCTCAGGCGCTCGGGGCCGGCGTCAAGTTCGGCCACCAGCAATCGATCGGCCAAGGGGTGAGGCTCAAGCGAAACAATCCGGCCGGCGACAACCCCAGAGATGCCTGGATTCAGCTGGCTGACGCCCTCGACTGAGACGCCGCGCCAGGTGAGGGCCCGGCCCAGTTCCTCGGGCGAGAGGGAGAT
>JBGFRN010000037.1:0-4780 GCA_041695105.1 Bacillota bacterium
GCGTCGAGTGCGGAGCTTGCGTATTTGCCTGCCCGAGGGACAATGTCTTGTTTCAGTGGCCGAGAGATGGGTACGGGATCACTTACGAGTACTGATTTCCCTGTACCAGTTCCCGCCTCAAGTTACCATACTTAGTGCAGGATCTCACAGCAAGGAGGGTTTGATTCTTGGCAAAGAACTCTGCAAAATGGAGTTAACTGAGAAACAGAGGAACAGAGAAACTGAGAAACAGAGGAACGGAGCAGTAGAGGAACAGAGGAACAGAGGAACAGAGGAACAGAGGAACAGAGAAACAGAGGAACAGAGAAACAGAGGAACAGAGAAACAGAGGAACAGAGCAGTAGAGGAACAGAGCAGTAGAGGAACAGAGCAGTAGAGAAACAGAGGAACAGAGAAACAGAGGAACAGAGAAACAGAGGAACAGAGAAACAGAGGAACAGAGCAGTAGAGGAACAGAGGAGGAGATATGGAATGAAGCCGGAAGAGGCCTTGGACCAGATTTCGTACTTGCGGGAGTTGGTGCAGCAAAGTCGACTGAGGGTAGCGTGGGGGTACCCACACTTTCTTCTGTGGGGCGCTCTCTGGGTAATCGGTTACTTGGGCGCCCTCTGGACGCCGGAGCCGCAACGGCTGTGGGTCTGGCCAGCCGTCTATTCTGTTGGGGCCATAGGATCGGCGACACTTAGCACGATGTCCGGGCGCGGGGCTCCAGTCCCAGCTCTGCTGAAGAAGCTCGGCTGGATCAACCTGGTCCTGCTTGCCGGGAGTGTTCTCCTGCTGGTCTTCTTTGTCGGCTTTTCGGATCGCCATAGCATTAACGCCTTCTGGCCTTTCCAGATCGGGACCTTCTATATCGTCAGCGGCCTGCTGATCGGGCAGGAGCTGGTTCTCATCGGATCGTGGCTGGTGTTCGCGGCGCTTGTTTCACTTTGGATGGCTTCTCCGATTCAGGATATCTGGCTCGCGCTGGTCGGCGGCGGCGGGCTCATTCTGACCGGGATCCTGCTTCGCAGGCAGGTGAAAAAAGGGTGAGCGACGGAGTCCTCAGGGAGTTGAACGAACTTTTTCAGGCCAAGGCTCGCCTGGGGATCATGACCCTGCTGCTCTCATGGGGGGACAGCGATTTCTCCACCTTGAGAGAGTGCCTGGGCCTGACCGACGGTAACCTCGGGGCTCACCTCCGGGCTCTGGAGGACGCGGGATACTTGGAAGTGCAGAAAGGGTATTCCGGTCGCCGACCTCGCACCGTCTATCGGGTATCTAACCAGGGGCGTCAGGCTTTTCTGGCCTATCTCCAGCAGTTGGAGGCGGTTATCCGCATGGTGAATCCCCCCCGGGATGAATCCCCTCCGGGATGAATTCCCAATGAGATGTAGAATCCCGAGTGAAGAGTATCTTGAACAGGGGTGATTCAGGCGTTGTTGCGCCCCATTCAGCCCACAGAATGCCGATGACCTCGACGAGTATCTTGAGCAGGGGTGATTCAGGTGTTGTTGCAGGTGCGAAACCTACGCAAGGATTTTGGCGACCGGGCTGCGGTCAGGGGAGTTAGTTTTGACGTCAACGAAGGCGAAGTATTCGGGCTGCTTGGCCCGAACGGGGCCGGGAAATCCACTACGATATCGGTGATCTGCGGGCTTTTGAAACCGACCGGTGGAGACGTGCTGGCAGGCGGAAGGAGCGTGACCCGAGAACCGATGGCCGTCAAGGCTATGCTGGGGGTGATACCTCAGGATGTTGCTCTCTACCCGGCCCTTTCGGCTCGGGAGAACCTCCACTTCTGGGGGAAGATGTATGGCCTCAGTGGGGTAGAGAGCCGCCAGAGGACTGAGGAGGTTCTTGGCATGGTTGGCCTCTCTGATCGGGGGAACGATCGAATCCAGACCTATTCCGGCGGAATGAAGCGGCGTGTCAACATCGCCGCCGGACTGCTGCACAGCCCGAAAATCCTCATCATGGATGAACCGACGGTTGGGATCGATCCCCAGTCCCGAAACCACATCCTCGAAACGGTGCAGCAGTTAAACCGGCAAGGGTTGACCGTGCTCTACACCAGTCACTACATGGAAGAGGTCGAAATGCTCTGCCACCGCATCGCCGTTGTTGATGACGGTCGAATAGTCGCTTTGGGAACCAAGGACGAACTGAAACAACTGGTGGGGAACCGGGACCTGATCAAGGTCAGGATCGCCGCTGATAAGACCACCGGTGACCGCTCAAGGTCAGAAGCTGTTTCCCGGCTCCAGAAGATCCGCGGGGTGGCCAAGGTCACCCCGGAGGACGGCTCCATAGATGTTTTGGCCGAAAACGGAAGGGAGATTCTGGCCGAGGTCTGTGGTTCAGTGAGCGCTCTGGGGATCAGGATCCATTCGGTAGAAGTGCAGGAGCCTGATCTTGAGAGCGTGTTCCTGCACCTGACCGGCAAGGCTCTCAGGGAGTAGGGGGTAGGGCCATGAAAGCTCTCGATATTGCCTTGAAAGACATGAAGGTATTTCTCCGAGACCGAAAGGCCCTGGCCCTCACCATCGCCATGCCCTTGATTCTGATCACCATCCTGGGCCTGGCCCTCGGGCCGTTGTTTCAGCCCAAACCAAGCCTCCCCAGGTTTCCTATCGGAGTGGTGGACGAAGACGGGCAGGCACTGGCCGCCAATCTGGCGGGAATCCTGGAATCCCAGGAGAGTCTTCTCAGCGTCAAGCGAGGAACCAGGCGAGAAATAGCAGATCTGGTCAGGAAGGGTGAACTGGCAGCCGCCGTGATTATCCCAGAGGGGTTCTCCGCGGCGATCTTTTCCGGAGCAGGCTCAGAGCTGGTCATCCTGGCTGACCCCGGGTCCCCCACCAGGGTCGCGATTCTCCGGGGCTTGGTCGAGGGATTTGCCCGGCAGGTTTCCAGCGGGACCATTGGGACCAAAACGGTGATATCCGTCCTGGCGTCAGGAGGCGCCTTGACTCCGGCTGAGATAGCCCCGCTGGCCCAGTACTTAGGTCCCAGAATCGGTCTGGAGGCGGGCCGGAGGATTGCCGTCAGGACTGAATCCCTGGAGGCCGAACAGACCCTGTCGGGTTTTCAGTTCTATGCTGTCGGCATGGCTGTCATGTTCCTACTCTTCGCCGTTTCGGCGGGGGTAAAGTCCATTCTGGAGGAACGTGAGTCCATGACCCTGGCGCGGCTGCTCAGTACCCCTACCAGTGCCCGAGCTATCCTCTGGGGAAAGGTGAGCGGCACTTTCGCCATCGGTCTGTTCCAATTGACCTCGTTGATAGTTCTGACCTCGGTGATCTACCGGGTCGATTGGGGGAGTTCCCTCAGCGGTCTCGTCAGCCTCACCATAACGACTGTTTTCGCCGCCACCGGTCTGGCTGTGTTCGTCGCAGCCCTGGCCAGAACGGCCAGGACGGCCGATCTGCTCAGTTTGATCATCGTGCAGATTTCTTCGCTGGCGGGGGGCAGCATGTTTCCTCTTCAAGCAATGCCCGATTTCATGAAAACGGTGGCCAAGGCCACCGTCAACGGGTGGGCCATTACGGGGTACACGAATCTGATGGGCGGCGGGGGACTGGAATCCATCCTGCAGCCCATTCTGGCGCTCACCGTCATGGGGTTCGTGTTGGTGGCTATCGGCGCTTGGCGGCTGTCGCTGGAATAGGAGGCGCATGGGATGAAAAAGACCTGGGAAATAGCTTGGTTTGCCCTCCGGGGCGTAGCTCGGGACCGGGCGGCCTTAGTCTACATGATCCTTCTGCCGCTCTTTTTCACCACGGTGATGGGTTTCATGATTGGCGGGAACCGGACGTCGGCTCCCCGGAAAATCCCGGTTTGGCTCGTCGATGAGGACGGTTCGGCATACTCTCGGTTGGTTGCGGACCAACTCAGATCCAGCTCGGGATTGTCGCTCAAGGAAGGGAGTCTGGACCAAGCCAAATCCTCCGTCAGCAAAGGGGCCTCCAGCGCGGCTGTTGTCTTGCCCTCCGGCCTTTCCGAGGCTCTGAGTTCCGGCCAGACTGTAGAAATTCGCATCCTGAGCCTATCGGATATCAGCCAACTGGTCGCGGTTGAACAGGCTGTTCGGGGTGCTGCCGCCCGGCTGGCGAGCAACGCGGTTGCCGCCGATTATACGGTTCGGGCGCTGCTAGAAAAAGGACGGGCGCCCGCGGGCGACATCTCCGTTTGGCAGAAGGCCTTCGACGAGGCCGACAAGACCTGGGAGGCTGGCGTACCGATAGCCGTCAAGACTGAGGAAGCACTCGCTGGCGGCCAGGCGCCCCGGGGCCTGACCGGCATGACCCAGACCTCTATGGGATTCACCGTGGCCTTCGTTATGTTCACCCTGGTTTTAGGGGCGGGTTCTATCCTTGAGGAGCGCAAGGCGGGGACCTGGGGTCGGCTGTTGACTACTCCGACCTCGAAGGCGTCCATACTTGGCGGAAAACTCCTGGGCGCCTACATGACCGGGGTGGCTCAGGTGCTTGTCCTGGTGCTGTTTGGCAGGTTCGTCCTCGGGGTTGACTGGGGACGTTCGGTCCTCGGGGCAACTCTGGTCCTGGCGGCCTTTCTTTTCGCCGTGACTGGCCTTGGCTTGTTCATGGCCGGTCTCGTCCGCACTTCTGCGCAGCTTCAAGCCGCTGCGCCGATAGTCATCACCAGCACCTCCATGCTGGGAGGCGCGTACTGGCCGCTGGAAATTGTTTCGAAGCCGATGCAGGCTGCCGCACTATTGACACCTCAGGGGTGGGCCATGAAGGGCCTGACCGCCCTAATCGCTCGGGGCGCGGACCTG
>JBGFRN010000084.1:0-26456 GCA_041695105.1 Bacillota bacterium
CCAGCCGTCGCCGGGAAGATTTGATCGGAAGGGCCGGCCGGGCGCTCACCGGCGTGCGCCCCGCGGGATCAGCCGAAAATTACGGGGAAAGAATTTATGTGGTAACCGAGGGTGGGTTCATCGACGCCGGGACTGGGATCACGGTGATCAAGGTCGACGGCGGCCGGGTCGTGGTTAAAAAATCGGATTAGGGGAGGCAAATCAATGACCGATATTGTTACCTTGCTGATTCTCTTCGCCATCGGGCTGGTGGCGGCAACCTTCCTCTTTACCGTCATCCCTGTGGGCCTGTACATATCTTCTCTAGCGGCTGGGGTGCCAGTCGGGATCGTCACGATGATTGGCATGACGCTGCGCCGGGTTCCCCCGGCTAAGATCGTCAACCCCCTAATCAAGTCCGAAAAGGCCGGGCTTCCCATGGCTGTAAACAAGCTGGAGGCCCATTTTCTAGCCGGGGGAAACGTCGACCGGGTGATCAACGCCCTGATCGCCGCCCAGCGGGCCGGGATCCCGCTTGAGTTTGAGCGGGCGGCGGCCATCGACCTGGCCGGGCGCGATGTTCTGACGGCGGTTCAGATGAGCGTAAATCCGAAAGTCATCGAGACCCCGGTGGTGGCAGCCGTGGCCAAGGATGGCATTGAGCTTCGGGCCAAGGCCCAGGTCACCGTCCGGGCCAATATCGACCGGCTGGTTGGCGGCGCCGGCCAGGAGACGATCATCGCCAGGGTGGGGGAAGGCATCGTCACCACCATTGGCAGCGCTTCTTCCCATAAGGAAGTTCTGGAGAATCCGGACTTAATCTCCCGAACCGTCCTGGCCAAGGGGCTTGACGCCGGTACCGCATTTGAGATTCTTTCGATTGACATTGCTGACGTTGATGTTGGCAATAACATTGGTGCCCGCCTTCAGACCGACCAGGCCGAGGCCGACAAACGGATCGCCCAAGCCAAGGCCGAGGAGCGCCGGGCGATGGCCATCGCTCGGGAACAGGAGATGAAGGCCGCCGTTCAAGAGATGCGGGCCAAGGTGGTCGAGTCCGAAGCCGAGGTGCCCAGGGCGATGGCCGAGGCACTGAGGCAGGGCAAGCTCGGGGTCATGGACTACCTCAACATGCAGAATCTTCAGGCCGACACAGGCATGAGGGACGCCCTTGGCCGGGTTGGAGGTGCCGGCGGCGGCCGTCCGGGCGGGGACTCGGGCGGTTCCGGCGGATCCCCGGAGCCAGGCGGCTCCGGGGCACGTTAGACCGGTAAGATCAGATGGATCTTTTCCTGGTCGTGGCCCTGGTGCTATTCTTTCTAAGTCTTTTCGGCCGTCCCGCGGGCGATCAAAAGCCCGAGAGACACCCGGACGACCCCGAAGATGGCTCCGAGGGGCGGCCGCCCCGAAGGGGAGGCATCCCGCTTCCGACGCCGACCGGCCGGCCCCAGATGTACTATCCCAAGGAACAGATCGAGGAGATGCGGCGGGCGCGGCAGGCGGAAGCCGGGGATGCGCCCGGCTTGGCTTCTGGTGTTCAAGGGCAGGAGGGACCAGGGCTCAGCCGAATAGCTCCTGCGGCCCAGCCCGAATCAGAAGCCGGGGAGCTGCCAGACGCCCAACCGGGTCCGGGCGATTTGAGCCGGGAGGAGCTCATGCGTGGGATCATCCTGGCTGAACTGCTGGGCTCACCGCCGGGCCGCCGGTGGAGAGGAGCTGGCCGGGAGAAACGATAGCCGTCAACGGGGAGACTGAACCTCGTACCATGAAGCTGCCCGGACGATCTCCAAATCGTTCCTTTCGGAAAGCTTAACGTCTTCGAATGATTGATAAAACTGCTTGCCGGGGTTCTTGATGACCCTGACGTCGGGTCGGGAGACGTCCTTGGGATTTATGTCTTTCACCACCGCGTAGTCACCGGTGTTTAATTGGACTAGGGTGGCGATTGGGTAGGGGGCGACCACCGAGAGCAGTGCCCTTACCATCTCGGGATCGAAGGTGACGCCTGATTGCTGGTGGAGGTAGGCCATCGTTTCGCCGTGGCTGGTGGCCGGGCGGTAAGGCCGCTCCGAGGTGAGGGCGTCGAAGACGTCGCAGACAGAGCACAACCGGGCCAGCCGGATCGCTTCCGCTCCCCTCAGGCCCCGCGGGTAACCGCTGCCGTCCCATCGCTCCTGATGCTGGTAGGCGATGTGAGCCGCCGTCAGCCCGAGCTGGCTCTTACGGATGACCTCAAAAGCTATCGACGGGTGCTCCCTGATCATCCCGGCCTCGGCCTTGGTCAGGGCTTCTTTTTTTTCCAGCACCCTCGGGGGAACCAGGCTCTTACCCAGGTCGTGGAGAAGGGCCCCAGCCCCAAGTTCGGCCAGCTCAGATCGCGGCAGGGCGAGGACTCTTCCCACCACCAGGCACAGCACGGCCACGTTTACTGAATGGGAGAAGGTATGGTCAACCAGGGCTTTAATATCAACAAGCCTGATTATCACGTCGGGCTGGGATAAGATTTCATCGAGGAGCGTCCTAACCGATTCCACCACCAGATCCGACCGCAGATCGGCTTTAGCCACGACCCTCCTAACCACGGTGTCGACCGACCTGACGACCGCAGCCCGGGTCTCCTGGGAAACGATTTCGGGGATGGCGACCTCTTCCGGGGATTCAGAGATATAAACCGAAGTAAAGCCAAGGGCCCTGAGTTGGATGATCAGGGCCTGACTGACGGTCTGACCGGCCTTAAGTAAGACGACTCCTCTTGGGTCAATTATTGAGCGGCCAAGTCTCATCCCGGGGACAACATGTTCCAGGGGCACCAGAATCAATGAACAAGCTCCTTCGATCGCGAATGAAAGCTATTATATCTATAAAACAGGCCTCAGTCTTGTCGAATGCTGGCAGAAAATACAGAACAACTGCGCGTTATGGTCGAGCAGTTGTTCAAGAGCAGTTGTTCAAGAGCAGCTGTTGAAGCTTATGAGCGGTTAGTCCCAGACGCGCTGGTCGACCAGCTTCTTGCACCCTTGGGGCAGGCTGTTAGCGGCGACGCGGGCGACCTCAGCCCTGACGCGAAGGACGTCTCTCAGCCGGTCGGACAGGGCCGACTGCAGGGCCGGCCAGTCGGTCTCCTGGCAGGAAGCCTCGATATTGATGGTCAGGTCGTCTTTATGGTCGGTGCGGGTAATGACAGCCTGGAAGGCGGAGACCTCAGGGAACTTGACCATGACCTCGTCGAGCTGCCGGGGGTGGACGAACATGCCCCGGACTTTGATAGCCTCCCCCACCCGGCCCTTCAGGCCCAGGAGACGGGGGGAGGACCGGCCGCAGTAGCAGGCCTCGGTTGTATAGTGCGAAAGGTCACCGGTTCCAAAGCGGATTAGCGGGTAGATCTCATCCAGGGCTGTGACCACGATCTCGCCGGTTTCTCCCGGGCCGACCTCCCGGCCGGTCTCCGGGTCGACGATCTGGACTATCGTTTCGTCGTGCAGGTGCATTCCATCCTGGTTGGGGCATTCGTAAGCGACGCAGCCGGCATCAGCCGTGCCGTAGCACTGGTAGACGGTGATCCCGTGCTCGAACAGGCTCTGGCGGAGCGAGGGCGGGAGGGGCTCGGCCGTAACCAGGGCCTTGTGGAGGCGGAAGTCACCCGGGAAGCTCTTGCCCAGCTCTTTGGCCTTTTCAATCAGGGCAAGCAAGTAGCTCGGGGTGCCGGCGTAGCCAGTGATGGCGAGATCCTGCATGATCTGTATCTGCAGCTCGTGGTTGCCCACCCCGGCCGGGATGACCACGGCCCCGACCGAACGGAGGGATTTGTCAAACATGAAGCCGGCCGGGCTCAGGTGATAAGAGAAGGTATTGAGGACGATATCGCCCTTTTGGAAGCCGGCCGCCTTGACGGCCGGGGAGAAACGCCAGGGGTCGGCGCTTTGGCCCTGGGGGTCGTAGAGCGGCCCTGGAGACATGAAGACCCGCTCGAGGTCATCGATCGGTACGGCCAGAAAGCCGCCAAAAGGCGGGTGGCGGCGTTGAAGCTCAAGCAATTGGTCCTTACGGGTGATCGGGATCTTATCCAGGTCGGCCTCGAAGCGGATATCGCCCGGCCCGACCCCCGCGCCCTCGAAGATCGCTCGTGTGGCCGGGGACTTCTCGTAGGCGAGCCTGATGATCTCCCGCAGGCGGTGGTCGCGGCTCAGGATAACCACCTCTTCCGGCGCTTATAGTGCTTGACGTCGTGGTAACTCTTTTTCTTGCCGACCTCGGTCAGGCCGAGATAGAACTCCTTAACGTCCTCGTTGTCCCTGAGCTTATCAACGGTACCCTCGAGGACGATCTTGCCGCTCTCCATGATGTAACCGTGGTCGGCGATCGAAAGGGCGATGTTGGCGTTCTGCTCGACCAGCAGGATGGTCACGCCCTCCTCCCGGTTAATCTGCTTGATGATCCCGAAGATTTCCTGGACCAGCAGGGGGCTGAGGCCCAGCGATGGCTCGTCGAGGAGGAGCAGCTTCGGTTTGGCCAGCAGGCCGCGGCCGATGGCCAGCATCTGCTGCTCGCCGCCCGAGAGGTACCCGGCCACCCGGTTTTTCAGCATATTGAGCTTGGGGAAGTACTTATAGACCCGCTCAATGCCGGCCCGGACGTTGCTGCGGTCGCGCCGGGTATAGGAACCGGCGATCAGGTTCTCTTCAACCGTCAGGTGTTCAAAGACCCGCCGGCCCTCCATGACCTGAAAGATGCCCTCGCGAACGATTTGCTCGGCATCACGGTTGTCGATCCGTCTCCCGAGGAACTCGATCGTTCCGTCGGTAACCTCGCCGTTTTCGGCCTTGAGCAGCCCGGAAATGGCCTTGAGGGTGGTTGTTTTCCCGGCCCCGTTGCTTCCGAGCAGGGCGACGATCTTACCTTCCGGCACCTCCAGGGACATTCCTTTCAGGACTAGGATGACGTGATCATACATCACTTCAATGTTGTTGAGGCTTAGCATCCGAAACCTCCTAAATCGACAGGGTCTTTGCGCCGGCCATGACGGCTCGCCCGCGGCGGGCGGGTCCTCATCGACGGCCAAAGACTGTGGTTTCCGGGGGCCCGCCTGGGGCCCCCGGATTCCAAGGTATGCGGTGACGAGGTGACTTACCGGCCCGGAGCGGTAATGTAGTCTGTCATAATGAACTTGCCGTCCTTAACCGTACCGAGGCGAGCCTTGGCGGTGCCGCGGTGGCTCTGGGCGGTGAAGGTGACTGAGGGTCCAAGACCGTTCAGGTCATAGTCCTTCATTGTCTCCATGGCGGCCTTGATCGATTCGCCGTTGACCGGGCCTTTTTCGGCGGCGCGGCGGATGCCCTCAACGAAGATCTTGCCGGTGGCCCAGCCAGCGACGTACTTCTGGTTCTTGTCTTCCCACTTCTGACCGCTCGAGGCCACGTAGTCTTTGATTTCTTTGAGGCCCGGGACGTTTTCGTAGGGGAAGGCGAACTGGATGATGCCCATGTAGCCCTCGGCGGCGTCGCCGGCCAGCTTGATCAGCTTCTCATCAGCCGCCCAGTTGAGCCCGATGAACTTGGTCTTGATGCCGAGCCGCTTGGCGTCCTTCAGAACGGTCGCCACCGGGGAGGAGGTGTTCTGGACGATGGCGTAGTCGGGGTTGTCTTTTTGCATGTTGACCATCTGAGAGGTGACATCCAGGGCCTGGAGCGGGACAACCACGTCGTTGACGAGCGTGATCCCAAGCTGCTTGGCGAATTTCTTGGCGTCTTCGATCGGCGACTTGCCGAAGGGCGACTCGTTGTAAACGAGGGCAACTTTCGGGGTTCCGCCCTTATGATTGTCCTTGATCCACTTCAAAGCGATGGCCGCCTGATCGGAGTAGGAGGAGGCGAACAGGAAGTTGTAGGGGCTTTTGGCGATATCAAGCAGCGCCTCGGAATAGGCGGCCGAGGTGTACGGGATCTTGTCTTTGGCGATGAATTCTCTCAGGGCCTCGGTATCGGCGGTACCCCAGCCGAAAATGGCCACGACCTTATCCTGGGTGGTCAGCTTTTTGTAGGCCTCGACGGCCTGCGGGACCTTGTAGGCGTAGTCGATGGCGATCAGGTCGATCTGGCGCCCGGCCACGCCGCCCTTGCTGTTGACATACTTGACGTAATCAGTGATGCCCCCCGAAAACGGGACACCGACGTCTGAGGTCGGACCGGTCAGGTCAAAGATCCCGCCGACCTTGATCGGATCCTTGGGGGCCGGCTTCTTGTCCTCGGTCTTCTTGTCTTCAGCCTTGGGGGCCGGAGCCGGGGAACCGCCGCACCCGAGCAGGGCAAGAATCATTATCGCCGTGAGCAGAGCCGCCAGCCAACGCAGAGTGGTTTTTTTCATTCTTCGCATCCCTTCCTTTTTTTTTTGAATCACCCGTCTAATCTGTGGCACAGGATCAGACCCCCTGAGGCACCCCCTCCTTTACCTTCACTAACCCCTGATTGATTATAGCTAGTAAGAAAAGGGCCAAAGCCTGAAGTAATCTTTGATGTTCTTCCAAAGTTTGGCCAGGCCCTCGGGCTCGAAGACCAGGAAGAGGATGATGGTGGCGCCGAAGACGGTCTCTTTGAGAGAGAGAAAGAGCGCCTGGATGTTGGGGAAGACAGTGGCGGCCTCCTCGGCGACTGTCCGGAGCAGGATGGGCAGGAGGGTCATGAAGACGGCTCCATAGACCGCGCCCATGATGCTCCCCAGTCCTCCGATGATGACCATGGCCAGGTACTCGATTGAGGCGGTGATGGTGAAGTGCTCCGGGCTGACGACCTGGACGTAATGGCCCCACAGCGCCCCGGCTACCCCGACGTAAAAGGAACTGAGCGCGAAGGCCATGATTTTGTGCCTGAAGAGGTCAACGCCGATGACCTCGGCGGCCAGGTCGCGGTCGCGGATGGCTACGAAGGCCCGCCCGATCCGGCTTCGGAAGAGATTGTAGGCGAAGGCGATCGCGCTTAGGGCAGTGATCAGGACCAAGTAGTAATAAGAGGTTTCGCTTGTCAGGGAATAGGGTCCGATGGCTGGACGTGAGACGATGATGCCTCGCGTGCCGTTGGTGATCGGTTCGGAGTGGACGATGGCGAATTCGATAACTACTTGGGCGGCCAGGGTGGCAATGGCCAGGTAGAGGCCCTTAAGCCGGGCCGACGGCAACCCGAAAATGGCTCCGACGGCCGATGTGACCAGGCCGGCCAATGGCAAGGCGATCCAGAACGGGATGCCCATCTTGGTCGTTAGGTAGGCCGAAGTGTAAGCCCCGACCCCGAGAAAGGCGCCGTTGCCGATCGAGATCTGACCGGTGAATCCGGTCAGGATGTTCAGACCGAGCGCCCCAATCACCGCTACGCCTGAGGCAATAGCGACGCTGAGCCAATAGTTGTCCAAAAAAGCTGGAAGGGCGAAGAAAGCGGCGATAATCAGCCACATCCGGATCTGGGCCAGGAGAGTATAGTGCAGGGCCAGATCGCCGGCGTAGTTGGTTTTGAAGACCCCGCACTCCATGGCGAAAGGATTTCTGAGCCTCATCTTTACACCCTTTCGATGATCTTTTTGCCGAACAGCCCGTAAGGCTTGATCAGCAATATTAGAACCAGGATCACGAAGGGCGCCACCTCTTTAACGCCACCCCCAACGATCGGGTCGAGGTAGCCGCCGGCCAGATTCTCGAGGATTCCGATGACGAAGCCGCCGATGATAGCGCCCAGGATGCTGTCCAATCCTCCGAGGATGGCCACCGGAAGAACCTTGAGTCCGATATGGCCCAAGGTGGAATTGACGCCGTTGATGTTGCCCAGGAACATCCCGCCCACCCCGGCCACCACCGCGGCGATGGCCCAGGTAACGGCCAGGACTGTTTTGACGCTGATGCCCATCGAGAGAGCGGCCTGCTGGTCGTCAGCCGTGGCTCGCATCGCCACGCCCAGGGTCGAGTATTTAAAAAAGATGATGAAAGCGGTCAGCAGCAGCAGAGCGGCACCCATCGCCCATAAGTAGACCTCGGAGATTCTCAGCGGCCCGATGATGACCGGGGCTTGGCTAAAGATCTCAGGATAGCTAAGGGTGTCTGTGCCCCAGATGATCTGGATCAGGCCCCTCATTACGCTCGACAGGCCGATAGTGGCCATAATCACCGAGATGACCGGCTCGCCGATGAACGGGCGGAGGACTACCCGCTCGACCAGGTAGCCGAGGAGGACCGCCAGGACGATGGATATACCCATCGCCCCCCAAAATGGAACCTTATAGGTCGTGACCATGGCCAGGCCGACGTAAGCACCGACCAGCAGGAACTCACCCTGGGCGAAGTTGATCACGTCGGAAGCCTTGTAGATCAGGACGAAGCCGAGCGCCACCAGGGCATAGACGCCCCCAATGACCAGGCCGTTAACAGTAAACTGCAGGAAATCGGTCACAATTACACCCCCGATGATTAGGACGCTGCTTTGGCCACACCCAATTACATAGTCACGATGCGCAGGATGGTCTGGATCACGGCCTCGCGACCGTCGCGGTACCTGACCTTGGCCTCGACCCGGAAGTCATGCCCGGTGCCGTAGAGGGCGGCGATCATCTCGGCATATTTCTCGTTGACGTAGCCCCGGCGCACTTTCCTGGTGCGGGTCAGCTCCTCGTCGTCGGCGTCGAGCTCCTTGTGAAGGAGAACGAAGCGCTTGATCCTGGCCGCCTCGGGCAAGTCCTTGTTAACCCGCTCGACCTCGGCCCGGATCAGCTTAGTAACCTCTCCTTTTTGAGAGAGGTCGGTGTAGGTGGTGTAGGCGATCTGGTTGTTTTCAGCCCACTTGCCGGTGTTGGCGAAGTCGATATTGATCATGGCCACGACGTAGGGCCGGTCCTTGCCAATAACAACGGCCTCTTTGATGTATTGGCTGAACTTGAGCTTGTTCTCAATGAACTGCGGCGAGAAGATCGTCCCGTCGGCCAGGCGCATGACGTCCTTGACGCGGTCGATGACGACCAGGTGACCGTTGTCGTCGATGTAGCCGGCGTCGCCGGAGTGCAGCCAGCCGTCGATCACCGTCTCGGCCGTAGCCTCGGGATTCTTGTAGTATCCAAGGAAGACCGAGGCGCTCTTGGATAGGATCTCGCCGGTCTCGGAGATTTTGACCTCGGTCCCGCCGATTGGATTGCCGACTGAATGAAACTTGATGTCTTCATCCCGGTGGACGACCGAGATGCCAGCGATCTCGGTCTGGCCGTAAATCTGCTTCAGGTTGACGCCCAGGGCGTGGAAGAAGCGGAAGACGTCGGGGCCGAGGGCGGCACCTCCGGTGTAAGCGCGGCGCAGGCGCTGCAGCCCCAGATGGTCGCGAATGGCCGAGAAGATCAGAAAGTCTCCCAGCGTATAAAGCAAACGGTCAGCGAGGGGAACCGGTTTCTTTTCGAACTTGGCGTCGGCGACTCGAAAACCGATCGGGTAAAAGAAGTTGAACAGGGCCTTCTTCAGCCAGGAGGCGTCGTCGATCTTGACCTGGACCTGCGAGACCATGTTCTCCCAGATTCTAGGCGGCGAGAACATGCTGTGAGCCCCGATCTCGCGCAGGTTCTCCTGGACGGTCTCCGGTTCCTCCGGGAAGTTGACGGTGAAACCAACCAGCAAAGACTGTGAAACCGACATCATCTGCTCGCCGATCCAGGCCAGGGGCAGGAAAGAGACGAATTCATCCTCGGGCCGCATTGGGTCAATCTCAAACAGGCGCTCGGCCATGTTGAGCAGGTTGCGGTGCGAGAGCATGGCCCCCTTTGGGAAGCCGGTCGTGCCCGAGGTGTAGCAGAGGATGGCCACATCGTCGATCCGGCCTTTCTCCATCTCGGTCTCGAAATGCCCCGGATTCTCTTGTTCGTAGTCGCGGCCCATGGCCTCGATCTCGGCGAAACTGATCAGCAGCGGGTCGTCGTACTTGGTCATCCCCTTTGGGTCGGCGTAGATGACCTTGATGATCCGCGAGAACTCTTCGGGGGACTCGGCCTTAATCTCGAGGATCTTGTCGACCTGCTCCTGGTCCTCGACCGAGATGAACTTTGAATCGGAGTGGCCGATAATATAGGCCACTTCTTTCGACAGCGAATCCTGGTAGAGCCCGACCGACACCCCGCCCAGGGCCGGAGCGGCTAGCTCGGAGTCAATCCATGCTGGGCGGTTGTCGCCGATGATCGCCAGCTTATCGTCACGCCCCATGCCGAGCGAGGCCAGGCCGAGGGCGAAGTATTTGACGCGATCGTAATACTCCTGCCAGTCAACCGGCTGCCAGATCCCGAACTCCTTCTCGCGGAGGGCGGTCTTAGAACGGCCGTATAGCTTGGCCTTTTCAGCCAGCAGCTTCGGTAGGGTGGTAGTGTCTTGAATCACGCCTTCTCTCCTCCCGCGTGCCCGAGGGCCAAGTCCTTGTCGCCCAGGTAGGCCTTGATGACCTGCGGGTTGTTCTGGACCTCCTCGGGCGTACCGTCGGCGATCTTTTCGCCAAAATCGAGGACCACCACCCGGTCGGAGATGTCCATAACTACGCCCATGTCGTGCTCGATCAGAACCACGGTCACGTTGCGTTCCTGGTTGATGTCCAGGACGAAGCGGGCCATGTCTTCTTTTTCTTCGGTGTTCATCCCGGCCATCGGTTCGTCCAGGAGCAAGATCCTGGGCTCGACGGCCAGGGCCCGGCCAAGCTCAACCCGCTTCTGGAAGCCGTAGGCCAATGTGCCGACCGGGCGCTTGCGAATCGACTGGATCTCAAGGAAGTCGATGATATCCTCGACCACCTTGCGGTGGGCGACCTCCTCGCGCTGGGCCTGACCAAAGTAGAAACCGCCTGAAAGAATCCCGGACTTCATGTGGACATGGCGCCCGAGCATCAGGTTCTCAAGCACAGTCATGTGTTTGAAGAGCTCAAGGTTCTGGAAGGTCCGGGCGATGCCCAGCTCGGCCCGCCGCGGGGGCGTTAAATGGGTGACCTCGACCCCCTCAAACGTAATTTTCCCGTGGCTGGGCTTGTAAAGGCCGCTGATGCAGTTGAGGAGACTGGTCTTCCCGGCGCCGTTCGGTCCGATAATCGAAAAGATTTCCCCCTGGTTTACTTCCAGGCTCACGCCGGAGAGGGCCTTGACCCCGCCAAACTGGAGAGTAATATTCGAAACGGTTAACTGACTCACCCGGTCGCCTCCTCGCTAGACTTCAGGCTGTCGCCGTGTCTCAAATCCTGGACCCGGCGGGGTACGCCCACCCATCTCTCTAGGGAGCCGTACTTGACGGCTCGAACCTCGATTTCGGCCCTGACTTCGTCCTCCAGATGGTTCTGAACTCTGGATTGTAGGGCCTCAAGATCCCAGGCGTGACCGGGAACCGCTTCGACCAGAACCAAACAGCGATCTAAACAGGTAACCTCATCACGTTCAAGGATGATCCGGTACTCGTGGCTGAGCTCGGGGTAGCTCCGGATCACCTTTTCGACCTGAACGGGGTAGAACTTGCTGCCCCGGTAGATAACCATCTCGTCGCGGCGTCCCTGGATACCTCCCGGGGATCGGGCGTGGGTCCGCCCGCAGGGGCACGGTTCTTGGGTGAGAGTGGCGTAGTCATTGGTCCAGAATCGGATGACCGGCATCGCCTCGCGGGTGAGGTCGGTAATCACCACGATCCCGGTTTCGCCCGGGCGGCAGGGTTCAAGGGTGTCGGGGTTGACCACCTCGATCAGGTGCTGGTCCTCGGCCCAATGAAGCCCGGTACGGAAAGGGCACTCGGTGGCCATGACCGGTTTAATTTCAGCGATACCGTAGAGGTCGAAGGCCTTGACCCCCAAAGCCCGCTCCAGCCTGATCCTGATCGGATCAGCGTTGGCCCAAGGTTCGCCGCCGAACATTCCGGTCTTAAGCCCGATGTCTCTCGGGTCAATCCCGCGTTCGCGGAGTTTTTCGGCCAGGTAGAGGGCCTGGGAGGGTGTGCTGATAATCACGGTTGGTCGGAAGTTGACCAGAAATTCGATTTGTCGTTTCAGGGAATCCCCGCCAATGGGGATAATGCAGCAATCCAAAAGGTGGGCGGCGTAGTGGACGGTCAGCCCGGCCACCCAAAGGCCATAGCTAAAGGCGTTGTGGATTAAATCGCCCGGCCTGACCCCGCAGGTGAAGAGCATCCGGGCGGCCAGTTGCCCGATGACCTTGGCGTCGTTCTCGGACCAAATGGTGTAGATCGGAGTACCGCCGGCGCCGGTCGTCGGATGTAGCTCTCTCCACTGGTCGGGTGGGGCCACGGTGAAGTCTCCAAGGGGGGGGCTGCGCCGCTGGGCCTCATGCAGATCTTGCTTGGAGAGAAAGGGAAGGCGCCGGATATCGTCCAGCCCTTTGAGCTGCAGCGGGTCGAACCCGGCGGCCTCGAACCGCTGCCGGTAGAACGACGAGCCGTTATAGCATCGCTCGAGCTGCCAGCGCAGTCGCTCGGCCTGCAACTGGGACAGATCATGCCGGTTCATGGTTTCGATCTCTGGGTAGAAAAAAATTCGATCCATGGGTTCTCCTCGGAAAATTTAACTCGAAATTCAGAACAGTTTTACTGACCGATTTTTGTTGCAAAAAGCGTGCCAAATAGGAAATAGTGAACCCCGGCCAGGTTTTCCGCGCCTCGGCCGGGGACTTGGTGTTAGTGCGATATTATCTTCCTAAGCATTCGTGCTTAGGGTTGGGTGGTACTAGACTTCAAAATCGTTACTTTGCGAGCGATTGCTGCTCTAAGCACAAATGCTTAAAGAGCTAAGCGTTTTGGCTTAAGCTCCTCAGATACTGCCGGATCTTCCGAGCGGCGGTCGTCTGATGGATGCCCAGCACCTCGGCGACCTTGGTGCTGCTGCGGTAAATCTGAAAAGCCCGGGAGACCATCTCGCACTCCAGGTTTTCGACCGCTTCCTTCAGCGGGACCAGTTGCGGCGACGCCAGGGGTCTGGCGGGCGGAACGGCCGAGGCGGCCAAGGCCGGGGGCAGCTCATCAATCCCGACCACCGCCCCTTCAGTGGTCACCACCAACCGTTCGACCATGTTCTCCAGCTCACGGACGTTGCCCGGCCAGCGATAGTCGAGAAAGGCCTGCATCACCTTTGGCGCAAACTGCTTTTCGACCCGGTAGCGGCTCTTAAACTGTTCGAGGAAGTGGTGAACCAGGGTTGGAATGTCCTCGCGGCGCTCGCGCAGCGGGGGAATCAGGATGGGAACGACGTGCAGCCGGTAGTAGAGATCCTGCCGGAACATCCGTTCCTGCACCATTTGGTTGAGGTCGCGGTGGGTAGCGGCGATGATCCTGACGTCGACCGAGACCGGCTTGATCCCGCCCACCCGGGTGAAGGAGCGATCCTGAATCAGTTGGAGCAGTTTGACCTGGAGGTTAAGGGGTAGTTCGGCGATTTCGTCAAGAAACAGAGTGCCCCGGTTGGCCTGCTCGACCAGGCCGGGCTTACCTTCCTTGCGTGCGCCGGTGAAGGCTCCAGTCTCGTAACCGAATAGCTCTGATTCTATCAGAGGTTCGGGAATCGAGGCGCAGTCCACTTTGACCAGCGGGGCGCCGCCTCGGTCGCTGTTCCGGTGAATCAGCCTGGCGAACTGACCCTTGCCGGCGCCCGATTCGCCCAGCAACAAAACGGTCGAGTTGACCCGGGCGACCCGGCGGGCCATTTCGATCAGTGCCCTCATGACCTCACTGGTGGCGATGATTTCCTCACGTTCAGCCCAGGTGGCCCGCAGGCCTTCCAACTCGTCCTGATAGCGCTCCTTGTCGGCCTGGATCCTTTCGAGCCGGCGCTGCAGGCGGTCAAGTTCAGTAATGTCGCGGCAGTGGCAAGCCACCAGCTCGATCCGGCCCTCCGGCCCCAGAACCGGCGAGGCCGAGAGCACCAGGCGGCGGTTCCTGACCTCCTGCAGGTAGGTCTGACGCCGCCCCTCGGCCAGAGCTGCTTGGATCAGCCGGCCCAGAACCGGCTGGCGAGCTGAAAGTTCATCCAGCCCTAGAGAGGTCGCGTTGCACCCAAGGGTGAGGTTCTCTTCCATGGCCCGGTTGGCCCAAACGATGCGGCCGGAGGCGTCAACCACCAGGACTCCCTCAAAAAGGGAATCCAATATCGCGGCAAACTGATGGTTTTGATCTTTATGATCCATGCCTGAGAGTTACTCTCCCGGATCCGGAAAATCCTCTCTCTGAGGCCTTTTTTGCCCTGCTGGGCGTACTTTACAGACGAATTCGGGAAGGGAATGGTTGCATCGCTGTCCCGAAGATTCTGCGGGACCATCAGTCGAGCATACGGTTTATCAAAAAGAGGAGGGGGTACCTTGGACGGGCAGGATTTCCGGCGGCGCCTGAGCCAGCTTCTGGATCTGCCGGCCGACGTCACGCTGGATCTCCCAAAGATATTGATTATCGGCCCGCTTCAGATGGCCATCGAGAACCACCGGGGTTTGGTCGAGTATACGCCCGAGCGCCTGGTCGTCGCCCTGTCCAAGGGCCAGATGGTCGTATCCGGCCGAAGCCTGATAATCGGCACGATTACCTCCGAAGAGATCACGGTTTTGGGCGAGATCGAATCGCTGCGATTTGAAAGCTGAGGTTGCCGGATGCTGATCACTGACATTTGGAATTTCCTTACCGGGACGGTCGAGATCACGGCTCAGGGGAGTCGCCTCGAACCGTTCCTTAATCTATGTTCAGCTCGGGGTATCCGGCTCTGGGAGGTTAGGAACCAGCAGGGGCGGTTCAGGGCGCGGATGTCATTGGGCTCTTTCCGGCAGATACGGCCGGTAGCCAGGCGAACCCGCACCCGCGTCAGGATCGGAAGGCGAATGGGTTTCCCCTTTTTGGTCAAGCAGGCCGCAAAGCGACGAGTCCTATTCGTGGGGAGTCTATTTTTCCTGGCTTGTCTCTACTACCTCTCGACCCTGATTTGGTTCGTTGAGATCCGCGGTGCCGAGCGCATGGTCCCCTCTGAAGTGTTGAGCGCGCTGTCCGAAGTTGGCCTGAAGCCGGGGAACCGCAAATCGCGGCTGAACCCGTCCGAGATCGAGCAAAGCCTGGAGAGCCGCTTCCCGGGTTTGGCCCAGGCGCTGGTGACTTTCAACGGTACCAGGGCGCTGGTGGTTCTGGTCGAAAAGGCTCCGGTTCCGTCCAAGGATGACCGCACCCCGGCCGATTTGGTGGCTGCCAAGGCTGGAGTCGTTCACCGGTTGGTCCTGGTTTCCGGCAAGGCCCTGGTCAGGGAGGGCGAGGCGGTGCGGGCAGGTCAGATCGTGATTCAGGGGATCATTGAGCCGAGAGTCCCTGGCCAGCCCGGAGCGGTGGGGGTAGCGGTTCCGGTTCGGGCCAAGGGTGAGGTCATGGCCAGGGTCTGGTACCAGCAGTACCAGGAAGTGCCTTTGAAGTTCACTGAAAAAGTCAGAACTGGGCGAACCTACAGCCGCCAAATCATTAAAACGCGCGGGCGGGAGATGATAACTTGGGGGAGAAGCCCGATCCCCTTTGTCGAATACGAAGAGGAGAAAATTGGAAACGAGCTCTTTACTTGGAGGAACCCGATCATTAATGTCGAAACAGTAACAGTCACTTACCACGAATTGGTTTCCCGGCCCGCCCAGCGCGATGCCATAGAGGCCGTCCAGTTGGCCGAGGCCCGGTCGGCCCGCGATGTCCTGGGAGCCTTGCCCCCCGCCAGCCAGATCCTCTCGGTCAAATCGCAGCTATTGCAGTCGACCGCGGAGATGGCGGGGATCCTCACCACGGTTGAAACTCTGGAGGATATCGGGATCTTGGCCCAACAGCAACCCCACGTTCTCAACTAGCGCATGGCCAAGAGGAGGCGCGGTATAGACTGGACAGCCATAATCAGAGATCGGCGGTTTTGACCGAACAACGGTTGACCTTAAAGGATAACGCCGAGGCATTGGCCCTCTTCGGAAGGCACGACTCCCACCTGAAGATGATCGAGACCGCCTTGCCGGTCCGCATTCTACCCCGCGGCAACGAAATCCTCGTTACCGGGGCCGAAGCCGACGTTTCACGAGTGGTCGGTCTCCTCCGGGATTTGGCTGAACTGCTCCGGTCAGGCCATGCCCTATCGGAGCGCGAGGTTGGCTACGCCGTCCGCCTGCTGAGAGACACCGGCTCGGCCGACCTAAAGGACATCTTCAGCGACATCATCACCGTTAGCGTCAGAGGGCGCCCGATTAAGCCGAAAACCTTGGGTCAGAAGAATTACGTCGAGGCGATGCGCCGGAATAATCTGGTCTTTGGCATCGGACCGGCCGGCACCGGCAAGACCTACCTGGCGGTAGCTATGGCTATCTCGGCCTTCAAGAACCGGGAGGTCGCCCGGATCATTCTGACCCGCCCGGCGGTTGAGGCCGGGGAAAAGCTTGGCTTCCTGCCCGGCGATCTGCAGGAGAAGGTCAACCCCTACCTGCGCCCGCTTTACGATGCGATGTTCGATGTTTTAGGCATTGAGTCGTTCGAAAAGTACCGGGACAAGGGGTTGATCGAGGTTGCCCCTTTGGCCTACATGCGCGGGCGGACTCTCGACGATTCGTTCATTATCCTAGATGAGGCCCAGAACACCACGCCCGAACAGATGAAGATGTTCCTCACCAGGCTGGGGTTCGGGTCGAGAGCCATTGTCACCGGCGACATCACCCAGGTTGACCTGCCCAAAGGCACCGAATCGGGGCTCGAGGACGCCAGAAACGTCCTCAAAAACATCTCCGGGATCGGAATCGTTTTCCTGACCGAACAGGATGTGGTCAGGCACGAACTGGTTCAAAAGATTATCAAGGCCTATGAGGCCCGCTCCTCGGAGGCACCGGAAGGGCAGCCGGCCAGATGACCTTAATTACTCTTGATAAATGGCGAGAGGGCTTGAGCCGCTTCTGGACAAGCCAGGCCTCCGGCGGGCAGCCGGCTCGAAGGCTGGCCTGGGCAGTTTTCTTTTTGGCCACCCTTACCCTGATCCTCGTCTTCATGGTCAGCCCCCAGGGGGTAGACCTGGTGGCCGGTCAGGAGTCGTCCATCGCCATTGAAGCTACTCGCGACGTCGTCAACCGGGTGGCCACCGAGCAGAAAAAGCGTGAAACAGCGACTCTGGTCCGGCCGATCTACGATATCGACCCCTCGATTTCGGCCGAGGCCCAGGGGCTTATCGGCGATCTCTTCCGCAAGATCCGCCTGGTCAGGGCTGACAGCGCCTTGACCGATGAACAGCGGATCGAACGGCTCAAGGCCGAAATTAACCTTGAGATTCTCGACCCAGTGCTGATGTCGGTCGTGCGGACCGACGAGATCACCCTGGGGAGCCTTGAAAACGCAGCCCGAGACATGGTCGCGCGGGCCTTGGCGACCAAGATCGCCGATGATTCAGTCGCCGCCCAGAGACGGGTTGGGGTCGAGGAAGAGATCCGGGGGCTCCGCCTGCCCACCGGCTACCGCTCCTTCACCCTTGAGGTCGTCAAGCCTTTCATCCGGCCCAACGTTGTCTTTAACGAGGCCGAAACCAGGCGGATCAGGGAAGCCGCTGCCGCCCAGGTCGAGCCGCTAATGGTCCAAAAGGGCGAGCTGGTCGTCAGGCGGGGCCAGGTCGTGACTGAACAGCAGATTGAAATCCTTAAGGATCTCGGCCTCCTGAAAACCCAGGGGAACTTCCGGATCGCCGCCGGGGCGATGATCCTCGGGTTGATCCTGGTTGGGATGATCGGAGTCTATCTCGGGCAGTACCGGCCCGATGTACTGTTGAGCGAGCGGAAGATCGTCCTTCTGGGGACGATTGCCACCGTCACCGTCTTACTTTCCCAGCCATTCACCACGATCTCGCCTCTGATGTCACCGGTCCCGGCCGCCGCTATGCTGGCGACTATTCTCTTTGATCCCAAACTGGGCATACTGTTTAGCTTTGTGATTTCACTGTTTATCGCCGTTTCAGGGATCTCCGGCACTGCCCCGGTGTTAGTGGCCATGGTCTCCGGACTGGCCGGGGTTTACTCGGTCTCGAAGGTCAACCAGCGCTGGGATCTAATGCGGGCCGGGATTGTGGCCGGCCTGGTAGCCGCAGCGGCCGTCACTGCGCTGGACCTGATTCAGGGACATCTTGGTTGGTGGAAGGATCCGATCTTCGCCTTTATCGGCGGCCTGGCCTCGGCGGTGATCACGATCGGCAGCCTCCCGTTCTTCGAGAACTTCTTCGGGGTCCTTACGACGATCAAACTCCTTGAGCTGAGCAATCCGAACCAGCCCCTGATGCGACGCCTCCTGGTTGAGGCCCCAGGAACTTACCATCACAGCTTAATGGTCGCCAACCTGGCCGAAGCGGCAACTGAGGCCGCCGGCGGGGATCCCGTCCTGGCCCGGGCGGGAGCCTACTACCACGATATCGGCAAGCTCAAGCGACCATACTTTTTCATCGAGAACCAATTTGGCGGGGAGAACCCCCATGACCAGATTTCCCCGCACCTGTCGGCCCTGATCATCTCCTCGCACGTCAAAGACGGGATAGAGCTGGCTAGAGAGAACAATCTTCCGGTCGAACTGGTCGATTTCATCCGGGAGCATCATGGCACCAACTTGATCTCGTATTTTTACACCCGGGCGGCTGAGATCGGCAAATCGGAACACATCCTTGAGGAGGATTTCCGGTACGAAGGCCCGCGGCCCCAGCATAAGGAGACAGCCATCGTCATGCTGGCCGACGCCTGCGAGGCCATGGTCCGGGCGCTGCGCCAGCCCACTCCCGAGCTGATCGAGACCTCGGTCCGCAAGGTCTTTTCCCAGCGGCTGGCCGACGGACAGCTTGACCAGTCCGATCTAACCCTCAAAGACCTTGACAACATCGCCAAGGTCTTTATCAAGTTGCTGATTACCATCTTCCATTCGCGCATTGAATACCCGGAAAAGGATCTTCCGGGCTGGGAAAGGGGGCGGAGTGAAAGCCATGCCCGTCTCCGTAACGAATCAGCAGGACAAGGTTAAAATCCCACGAGATATCATCCGAGCCCTGAAGGCGGCCGCTGCCCTGGTGCTGGCCCGCGAGGAGGTTTCGGCCAAGGCCGAGGTCGACCTGACCCTGGTCGACGACCAGGATATTCAAGCACTCAATCGCCAGTACCGGGGGGTGGACCGTCCGACCGACGTTTTGTCTTTTGCCCTCAACGACCCTGGTGAAATCCCTGAACCGGAGGTTGCCAGCGGGATGCTCGGCGACGTCATCATCTCAGCCGAACGGGCCCTGGCCCAATCTGAAGAGTTCCGCCACAGCCTGGCGCGGGAACTCTGCTACCTGGCCGTGCACGGAACCTTGCACCTGCTGGGCTACGATCACGAGAAGCCCGAGGATCGGGCAGTGATGAGGGAGAAGGAGGAGGGAATCCTACGCTCGCTCGGACTGGACAGAGAAAACCTCTGATCGACAGCTTCTCCGACTCGGTCGATGGGCTGCGCCGCGTCTACGTAACCGAGCGCAGCATACGGATTCAGGTCGTCGTCGGGGCCGCGGCCCTGACCACCGGTCTTCTGACCGGTCCGGTCGGCAAGGAGTGGCTGGTCCTGGTTCAGGCGGTCCTGCTGGTTCTGATGGCCGAGATGCTTAACAGCGCCATTGAAGCCGCGGTTGATATTGCCTGCCCCGAGTTCCATTCCCTGGCCCGGCTAGCCAAGCACGCTGCGGCCGGCGGGGTGCTCCTGGCCTCCGGTCACTCGCTGGTCGCCGCCTACGTTGTTTTCTGGCCCCGCTGGCCGGGCGAGTTTTTGCGCTGGAGGGAGCACGCTCTCTCCTCCCCGTGGTTGTTAGGGATCTTGATCGTGGTCCTGGTGATGAGTCTGGTCGGGCTGGCCTGGCCGCCCAAACCTCGGGGTCAGGAGTAACGACCTGGAACTAGCGGAGGAGACATGGATTCAAAGGATATGCGCCTTGCGCCGGATCCGAACGGATTGATTGAGGAGGCCCGGCGGGCCAGGGAGAAGGCTTACGCCCCGTATTCCGAGTTTCAGGTCGGGGCGGCGGTTCAGGCGGCCGACGGGAGGATTTTCACCGGGTGCAACGTCGAGAACGCCTCCTACGGGCTTTCGATTTGCGCCGAAAGGGCCGCCGTCTTCAAGGCCGTCTCGGAGGGCGGCCGGGATCTGGTAGCCGTCGCGGTCATCGCCGGGGGACCCGAACCGGTGGCACCCTGCGGGGCCTGCCGTCAGGTGCTGGCCGAGTTCGGGCCTCAAATGGAGGTCACGATAGCCCACCTTGAAGGGCCTTTGACGCCCGCCAACTCGGGAGGAAAAAGCCATGACTTCAGAATTAAGCGCCGGGGAGGTTCTTTCCGGTTTCGTCGCCCTGGTCGGACGGCCCAACGTCGGGAAATCGACCCTGCTCAACCATCTGGTCGGCCGTAAGGTTTCGATTACCAGCGACAAACCCCAAACCACCCGAAACCGGATCGTCGGAGTGCTTAACCGGCCGGACTGCCAGGTTATTTTTTTTGACACCCCGGGCATTCACAAACCCTTGCACCGGCTCGGCAATATCATGGTTGAGACAGCCCGCTCCACACTGACCGAGGTCGACCTGGTTCTCTTTATGGTCGATGGCACCCGGCCTCCCGGGGAAGAGGACGGATGGGTGGCCCGGCAGGTAATGGTCTCAAAGACGAGGGCTATCCTGGTAGTCAACAAGATCGACGCCCTGACCACCGACCAGCTCATCCAGGCTCTGGCTCAATTCAATGAGTTGGGCGACTTTGAAGCCGTGATTCCGGTTTCGGCCCTGACCGGCCAGAACTCCGACCGCCTGCTCAAGCTGATCACCGAGCGGATGGAACCCGGCCCAAGGTACTACCCAGAGGACGCTGTCACCGACCAGCCGGAGAGCTTTATCGTGGCTGAAATTGTGCGGGAAAAGGTTCTTCGCCTGACCCGGGCCGAGATCCCCCATTCCGTCGCCGTCCAGGTCGAAGAGATGGCCGAGCGGGATGATGGAACGACCTACGTCAGGGCTAACCTCTTTGTCGAGAGGAATTCGCAAAAGGGGATCCTAATTGGTCAGAAAGGCTCGTTACTGAAAGAAGTCGGGAAAATGGCCCGGGAGGAGCTCGAAGCCCTGTTCGGCAACCGCTTTTTTCTCGACCTCTGGGTAAAGGTGATGGAGGATTGGCGGCGCCGCCCCGGCACCCTGGCCCGGTTAGGGTACCGCCAGGATAAGTGACGTACTCCGCCGGAAAACCCTAACCCAGCTTGTCTTTTGCCCGCTCCGAAGGTATACTTTTTCTGGCCCGTCGGGGCAACAAGGGGGTGGGGTCGTGGAACAGAAAATGGTTGAGCTCGGCCAGCGGGTTAGGGCTCTTTTTCGTGAGGGCCGGGACCAGGAAGTCGCCGCCCTTTTGATCGATCTGCACGCGGCCGACCTGGCCGAAATCATCTACGAGCTGCCAGAAGACCAACGGGTCGGCCTTCTGCGCCTGCTTGACAGCGAGACGGCCGCCTTGGTGCTGGCCGAACTCGACCCCGAAGACCAGTCCGACCTGATCGGCGACATCGGCGAAATCGAGCCGGGCCGAGCCTCGGACATTCTCGGAGAGATGTCCACCGATGATATCGCCGATATGGTCGGCGAGATGGACCGGCCCGAGGCCGATCGAATTCTCGAACTGATGGACCGCGAGGAGGCCGAGGAAGTCCAGGAACTCCTCGAGTTCCGCGAGGACTCGGCCGGCGGTCTGATGACCTCCGAGTATATCTCCATCCTTGAGACGGATACCGCCCAGGCGACGATCGAAAAACTCAGGGAACTGGCCCCTGACGCCGAAACGACCTATTATCTCTACGTGGTGGATGACGCCGAGCGCCTGGTTGGGGTCGTTTCCCTGCGTGAGTTGATCATCGCCCAGCCTGACATGGCGATCGGTTCGATCATGAACCGAAAAGTAATTTCGGTCGACGTCGCTATGGACCAGGAAGAGGTTGCCCGGATGGTGACTAAGTACCACCTTCTGGCGGTCCCGGTGGTCGATCGGGAACGGGTGCTTCAGGGCATCATCACCGTCGATGACGTCATCGATGTTATCCACGAGGAAGCCACCGAGGATATCTACCGCCTGGCCGCCACCCCCGGCGAGGAGGAAACTGTGGAATCGACCGCCTGGGAACGTGCCAAAAAGCGCCTCCCCTGGCTGTTCATCCTTCTCTTCGGTGAGCTGCTGGCCTCTTCAGTTATCAAGCAGTACGACCACACCCTGAATTCCGTCTTGGCCCTGGCCTTCTTTATTCCAGTCTTGATCGGTATGGGCGGCAACGTCGGAACCCAATCGCTGGCCGTTACCGTTCGCGGCCTGGCCACCGGGGAATTTGACCACCGCGAGATCTGGCGCTCGCTGGCCAGGGAGAGTCTATCCGGCATCATCATCGGCCTGGCTTGCGGCGTGCTGGTCTTCGGGGTGGCCTGGACCTGGCTGCCTAAAGACGACAACCCGACCGTCATTGGCTTGATTGTGGGCGTCTCGACGGCTCTCGTCCTGATGGTGGCGGCCGTGCTCGGAACCCTGGTTCCGTTCGTGTTGGAGCGATTTAAAATCGACCCGGCCGTGGCCTCGGGCCCGTTCGTCACCACCTCCCTCGATGTCATCGGGATGATCATCTATTTCGTGGTAGCGACGGGGTTCATGAGCTACTTTAATATCGGAACTTAGGGCGCGGGATCAGGTACTGTGCCGGGAAACTCGGGAAACGCCCACAGGTCAAAGGGCTGACTCAGAGCCCTACGGCTTATGGATAAAGACCATCTGCGTCGGATAGGCGAACTGGATCCCTTCCCGCTCGAAACGCTGGAAGACGGCCAGGTTAATTGACTGATGCAAATCCATATGAATCTTAAAGTCGGGGTCGGTGACGAAATAAACGACCTCAAAGTTTAAAGCGTAGGGCCCGTAAGCGCTGAAATGCGCCCGGTCGAACCGGACCCCCTGGTGAGACTCGATGATCTCCTGAAGCAGGGACGGGATAGCGGCCAGCCTCTCATAGGGTGTTTGGTAGGTGACGCCAAGGGTAAATACTACCCGGCGCTCGGTCATACGCTTGTAGTTTCGGATACGGCTGTTGAGCAGGTCGGCGTTGGAGAAGATGATCTGCTCGCCCTCGATGCTCCGGACGCGGGTGGTCTTGAGCCCGACGTGCTCGACCGTCCCCCGGAAGCTGTCGACCACGATAAAATCACCCACAACAAAGGGCTTGTCAAGGATAATCGAAAGGGAGGCCAGCAGATCCCCCAAGACGTTCTGGACGGCCAAGGCGACGGCGATGCCGCCGATCCCCAGACCGGCGATCAAAGAGTTGATCTCCACCCCCAGGTTATCGAGGGCGACCAGGACGATGACCGTCCAGAGGACAATCCGGCCGATGAACCCCAGGGCGGCCATGGTGGTGGCGGTGGCGTTATCCTCGACCATGCGCTGTTTAGCGTACCGGGCTAGGTAATGAGTGAACAGCCCGTTGCCCCAGAGGGCGGTCTGGGCCAGCCCGGCCAAAACGGCGAACTTGCTGACAGCTCGGGCCGCCACCTCAGGCAGGGTCAGTACCTGCGTCCCGGTGTAGGCTGATAGCGCCAACAGAAAAAAGAATCTGGTCTTACCGACCAGATCAGCCGCGATGTCGCCGATTTCGGTTTCGGTCCTCTGGGCGAAGGCGGCCAGCCGGCGGCTGATAATCGTTTTTGAGACCTCCAGGAAAACCAGAACCAAAGCCGCGGCGGCCAGGGCTATGATCCAGGTTTTAACCGTGTTTCCGTAGTAAACCCAGTCGAGGACGGACATGAAACCCCCCCCAGCAAACAGCGTCTATGGATTGTTCTTTGTTCAAGGCTTGTAACCCTTTCGAGTCAGTGGGCAAAAACGTGCCAGTGGCAGCCACAAAGTGCTTTGTATTGTTCCCCGTTGGGTCTGTCCATTTGAGTGCCCAGTCACTGCCCATACGTCTGACCGCCGGTGGTCCCCCCGGTACCGGTGGTCGGGGCCGGCGGCGGGGCGGGCTTAGGTGGCCCGGGCTTCGGCGCTTCCGCTTCCGGTTTCGGCAGCGGCTTGATCTGATCGATCAGGCTATAATCAACGCTGCGGGTGTAACGGTTGGCCGGATCCCAGACCATGAAGGTGGTGATGCCGGCTTCGGCGAGGCCGCGGAGCTGGGCCTCGACCTGGTCCTTTCCGTACTTGACCCGGAGCGAGAAGTCCTGAATCCAGGGGCGATGGACCTCGGGCTTGAGGTCGGGGGTTTTTTCCTGGCCTTTGATCATTGACCCGTAAACCGTCTCGCGCGGGCTGCTTTCTGGGTCGCGCAGGCCATAGTTACCGGGCCCGTAATGCGAGGGGTAGATCATCGGCGAGATGTAGTCGACGATTCCAGCCAAGCTGGCATAGTCTTGGCCGATCTTCATATCGTCGGTCACGGTGGTGGTCAGGCCGAAGACGTCGGCCGAGACGTAAACCGGGTACTCAGCCAGCTCCTTCTTGGCATAGGTCAGGAAGCTATTGATCGCATTAACACGCTTCTCCATCGAGACATTATGGTTGATGCCCTCGATGTTCTTTTCGGGGAAGCGAACGTAGTCGAACTGGATTTCCTTAAATCCAGCCTTAGCGGCCGCCTTGGCGACTTCGGCATTGTACTTCCAGACGTTCTCATTGTACGGGTTGCTCCAGGCCAAACCCCGTCCGTCCTTCCACTGGCCATTCAGAATTGCCCAGGAGGGACGGCCCTTGGCCAGTACCGGGTCGACGAAGACTACCACCCGGGCGATGGTGTAGATGTCGTTATCATGTAGAAGCTTTAGGACGCCTTCGATATCCTTGATCTTGCGCGAGTTTGCCCCAATTTCTATGGCCAGGGGAATATCGGTTTCCCAGGTGATCAGTCCATCGTCGTCTTTAGCGTCAATGACCAGCGAGTTCAGACCGGCCGGCTTAATAAAGGCCAGGATCTCGCGGAGCTTTACCTCGCTTCCGGCCGAGTAGCCGGTCAGGTAAAGACCGCGCACCGCCACCGGCTTCTTCACCGGCTTGGGCGGTTCGGGGGGGGCGGGTGGCTTGAGCGGTTCAAGGCTGTGGTTCGGATCGGCTGGTTTGGCCGCCGTGGTTCCGGGGTCGCCCGGTTTTAAGGCACTGATGCTGGAGCAAGCCTGGGCCGTCAGGAGCGCTGTGATTGCCATGAATATTGCCATGAATGTTAGTGCGACGCGTGCGAGAAAACCCCGGTTGGCCAATCTGTCCACCTCTAGTTGTGTGTTAATGAGTGCGTCTGGTTAAGCGGCTTTATCTTCGACGAATGGCGACATAATCCTTTACGCGTCGACTGGACAAAATAGTATATAATGGGCCTATGACGAACAGAGAACTATCCAAAATGATTGATCATACTCTGCTAAAACCCTTGGCGGGCGAAAAAGATATCATCAGACTTTGTCGCGAAGCTGTCGACTTTGGTTTTGGGGCGGTCTGCGTTCATGGCGGCTGGGTTTCCACCGCGGCCAGGCTGTTGGAACAACAAGAGGTTGAGGTAGCCTCGGTGGTCGGGTTCCCCCTGGGCGCCGCCCACCACGAGGTCAAGGCCTACGAGGCTCGGAGGGCAGTATCCATGGGTGCCTCAGAAATTGACATGGTGATCAACTTAGGCGCCTTGCGGGAGGGGGACGACCGGACCCTGATCCGCGAACTGGAATCGGTAATCGGAGCTATTAAGCTTGAGAATTCACGGGCGGCCGTTAAGGTGATCATTGAAACCGGTTATCTGACCCATGAGGAAAAGGTCAGGGCCTGCCGGCTGGCGGCGGGGGCGGGGGCCGACTTCGTCAAGACATCGACCGGATTCGGCCCCGGCGGGGCGACCGTCCCCGACATCAGGCTGATGCGCCACACGGTTGGGCTCAGGGTTGGGGTCAAGGCCTCAGGCGGCATTCGCAACCGGGCTGAGGCTATCCTGTTGATTGAAGCAGGGGCCAACCGGATCGGAACCTCATCGGGGGTAGCCATCGTGTCCGAGGAAGCGGGGGCGAGTTGATTTGGGCCTGTTCAAGGCCGAGGCGATAGTTATCAAAACCCGCGATTTCGGTGAGGCCGATCGCATTATTACTTACTATAACGACCAACACGGGAAACGAGAGGCCGTAGCCAAAGGGGCTCGCCGCCCGCGCAGCCGCTTGGTCGGGGCAACTCAAATTTTCAACCATGTAAATCTTTTGTTGTTTTCAGGGAAGAATTTAGATACGGTCAGCCAGGCCGAAATTCAAAATTCTTTCCGCCCCCTGAGAGAAGACCTGACTCTGATGGCCTACGCTGCCTACCTCTGCGAGTTGGTCGATTCGGCCGTCGAACCTGATGATCCGCACCCTGGCCTGACTGACCTGCTCCTCAGCTCGCTGATCCGGCTTGCGACCGCCGCCGATCCCCGGGTGATTCAAATCGCCTTCGAGGCCAGATTGTTG
>JBGFRN010000246.1:0-4744 GCA_041695105.1 Bacillota bacterium
GCACCGATGGTCAGGCCCGAGGCGGCGTCGCCGCTGATCCCGCGTAGCTCGTCGATCCCGGTCAGCGAGACCAGCGTCTCGGCCGAGACCTGGCCGCGTTTCAGGTTCGGCACCAGGTCGGTTCCCCCGGCGATCGCCCGGGTGCCGGGGCGCAAGAGCAGTTCGACCGCCTCAGATACGGTCTTGGGCGATTCAAAGGCGAAGTCGGGCAGGTGCAGGACGGCCATCAGCGTTCACCTCCGGCGGCGGCTTTGTTCCCGGCGGTCCAGGGGAGCGGCACCCTCTCGGGCTCGGGATACTTGAAGTCAGGTGCCTTGGACGGTCCGACCCGGCCGGCTCCCCCGGCCGCCTTGTCGTCAAGGGCCTTGAGGACCTTGTCGGGCGTAGCCGGAACCTCGTCGATCCTCACGCCCAGGGCATCGTGGATGGCGACGACCGTCGCCGGGATGACCGGCAGGATCGGCCCCTGACCGGCCTCCTTGGCCCCGAACGGGCCGGCCTGCTCATCGCTTTCGACCAGGATGGTCACGACCTCGGGCATCTCCAGCGAGGTCGGGATCTTGTATTCAAGCAGCGAAGGGGCTTTCACCAGCGTCCCCCGGTAGGTCATTTCCTCCATCAGGGCCTCGCCGATGCCCATGTAGACGCTGCCCTCGACCTGGCCCTCGACCAGCATCGGGTTCAGGGCCCGGCCAATGTCGTGGGCCACCCAGACCTTCTCGACCTTGACCAGGCAGGTCTCGGGGTCGGCGTCGACCTCGGCCACGACCGCCGAGTAGCTGAAGGCAGGGGAAGGCCCAACGCCCGAGCCCTTGAAGGGACCGCCCTGCTTGGGAGGCTTGTAGCCTCCGGTCGAGACCAGCACCCCATGCCTGGCCTCGGCCACCTCGCAGGCCTCAGCGAACTCCATCCCGCGCTCGGAGTTCTCGCGGTCGTACACCCGCCGGCCGGCGAAGACCATCCGCTCGGCCGGGACCGCCAGCTTACCGGCCACGGCGGAGGCGATCATGTCCCGCAGCCCCATGGCGGCCTGCAGGGCGGCGTTGCCCGACATGAAGGTCACCCGGCTGGAGTAGCTCCCCAGGTCAATCGGGGTCAAAGCAGTGTCGGCGGCGGCCAGGTAGATGTCGTTCATCTCAAGCCCGAGCACCTCGGCGATGATCGCCAGGTGCACGGTGTATGATCCCTGGCCGATCTCCGAGGCCCCGATGTAGGCGGTCACCCCGCCCCCGCGGTCGGCCTTGACGATGGCCTGGGAGTGGTCCAGTTCGTTCCAGTAGATCGGCAGCCCGGCGCCGCAGAGATAAGCCCCTACCGCCAAGCCTACGCCCTTTCCGGCCGGCAGCCTGCCCCGCTTCTCGCGATAGCCCGAGGCCTCGACCACCCTCTCGATGCATTCCTTGAGGCCGCACGAGGTGATCTTCAGGTAGTTGGCGGTGACTGAGTTCGGTTCGACCGCGTTCTTAAGGCGCAAATCGGCCGGGTCGATCCCGAGATCCCCGGCGATCTTGTCCATATGGATCTCCAGGGCCAAGCGGGGCTGAGGCGTTCCGTGCCCGCGCTTGGGGCCGCTCGGGGGCTTGTTGGTCCAGAAGCGGGCTCCTTCAAACTTATAGTTGGGGATCATATAGGTCGAGGTCTGGAGCGCCCCGGTATAGTAGAGCGTGGCCAGACCGAAGCTGGCGTGCGCCCCCCCGTCGAGCCAGCTCCTGAAATGCATGGCGGTGATGGAACCGTCATTCTTGACGCCGGTCTTGACCCACATCAGGGTGCCGTGCCGGCCGCGGTGGGCGTAGAAGACCTCCTCGCGGGTGAGCACGAACTTGACCGGCTGCCCGGTGATCAGGGCCAGCTTGGCGGCGACGATTTCGTGATTGAACGGTTCGCTCTTGCCGCCGAATCCCCCGCCAACCGGCTGGGCGACCACGCGGACCTGGGCCATCGGAAGCCCAAGCACCTTGGCCAGCATCCGGTGCAGGTAGTGCGGGGTCTGGGTACTGGCGTAGACGGCCACCCGACCCTTGCCGTCGGGGACGCCGATGGCGGCGTGGGGCTCGATCGGGGCGTGGGTGCTGGCCCCATGGTAGATCAGATCCTCACGGACATGGTCGGCCTCGGCGAAACCCTTCTCGACCTCGCCGAACTCCAAGGCCACGGCTTTGTGGACGTTCCCCTTGCGGGTGTACTCCTGAACCGGATCGCCCGGCTTGGTCAGGGCCTCCTCGACCGACATATATTCGGGAAGCGGCTCGTATTCGACCTCAATCAGCTTGCAGGCGGCCTCGGCCGTCGCCTCGTCAACCGCGGCCACGGCGGCCACCGGGTCTCCGACATAGCGCACCTTCTCGTGAGCCACGGCATGCTCATCGTGGCTGACCGGCAAGATGCCGAAAGTGATCGGCACGTCCTCGCCGGTGATCACCGCCTTGACGCCGGGATGGGCCAGGGCCCGGCTGACGTCAAGCCGCTTAATTCTGGCGTGGGCGTGCGGGCTGCGCAAGAAGCGCGCCCAGAGCATATTCGGGAATGATAAATCGGCGGCGTACCGCACCCGGCCGGTCACCTGCTCCATCGCGTCCTCGCGCGGCCGGCGCTCGCCGATAATCCGGAACCCCCCGCTGTTCAGCGCGCTCACGGCTCAGGCCCCCTTCCGGCCAGAACAGGCGCATTTATTAGCCCCGGCCATACGCCGACCGGCCAGCTCAATAGCGTCGAAAATCTTTTGGTACCCGGTGCAGCGGCAGAGGTTGCCCGCCAGGGAAGATTTGATCTCTTCGCGGATCGGGGTCGGGTTGCGGTCCAGCAGGGCCTTGCCGCTCAAGAGCGCTCCTGAGGTGCAAAAGCCGCACTGGGCCGCCCCGAGCTCGGCGAAGGCCACCTGTAGCGGATGAGGGTTGGCCGGGGTTCCCAGCCCCTCGACGGTCAGGATGGCCTTGCCCTGTACTGCAGCGGGCAGGGTGACGCAGGAGAGCACCGGCTGGCCTTCGACCAGCACGGTGCAGGCACCGCACTCCCCGAGGTCGCAGCCTCGCTTGGTGCCGGTCAGGCCTAGATCCTCGCGCAAGACCTCAAGCAGGGTCTTACCCGGCTCGACCCAGAGTTCATGGTCGCGCCCGTTGACATTCAATTTGATTAGGGTCTTCACGGTCTTCCTCCCCCCAAGACTTCTCCGGCCCCCAGGTCATTGGCCCCGGCCAGACGGCAGAGCTCACTCAGTTGGCACCCGGCGGCCTTAGTCGCGGCCACCACACCCTTCCACTTTTCGTCCGTGAACAGCGAAACGAACCCAACCGCTATCAACACGCCCGCCAGCCCGCCACCGGCCCCGAAGACCGGAACCCCGACTCCCCGGACACCCTCCAGATATTCCTGATGATCCAGGGCGAAGCCTTGCCCGGCCACCCGCCGCAGCTCGGCCCGGTAGACCTCGGGATCGACGATGGTGCGGGGCGTGAACCGGCGCAGCGGCCCTTCTCCCAGGAATAATTCCGGGTCCGGCCCTTCCCGGCCCGAATAGGCCAGGAACACCTTCCCGAAGGCCCCGGCCAGGAGAGGAATGCGCTGCCCTTCCCGGGCGCTGATACGTAAATCGCCTGGAGCTTCGGCCACTTCAAGCAAGACGGCCGAGCGCCCGGACTGAACCCCGAGCAGGACGGTATGCCCAGTTTCGCTGGCTAGAGCGGCCATCCCGGCACGGATCTCGTCCCGAAGTGAAAGGCTGCGCCGGGCAGCCTCGCCCAGGGCGACCAGTCCCTGGCCGAGGCGGTAGCGCTTGCCGGCCAACCGCTCGACCCAACCAAGGTGCTCAAGGGTCTGAAGCAGGCCAAAGGCGGTGCTTTTGTTTAATCCCAGGCTGTGAGCCAGATCGCTCACTCCCGGCGGTTCGGAGGCCGCACCCAGGGCCGAAAGCACCTGAGCCGCCTTCTCCACGGCCGGGACCAGCTTGCGCGCTGGGCTATCGAGCTGGGTTTCGGCCAAGGGGTGAACCTCCTTTGTAGACTCCTCAGACTCGTTGAACTCCTCGGATTCGCTGGACGCTCGTTCGCATCAAAGAATATTGTTCTATTAGTAAAACACTATTCTCCTCTGGTTGAAAAAATTCCTTCTAAAAACGCATAAGGGAAGACTATGAAAGAATAAAAAAATGGGAAGGGTGCTCGGTTGTCATTGGCCAGCCGCCCGCAGCACCTGAAGGGGGTGAATCTGACGTTTAATCGAGTCGACCTGACCACAGCCCCGGAGCCAGTCCGCACCTGGGCTGAGGCTCACCGGCATCGGGCCGGCAACCATTACCTACACTACGGGGGCAAGACCTATCTCCTGGCGGCCATGGGCGAGAAGCCGAGCGGCGGTTACGAGATTACAATCGACCGAGTCGAGATATCCCCGAACGGAGAAATCGTCGTCACCGTCACCACCCAATCCCCTGCTCCGGGACAGATACTTACCCAGGCCCTGACTTACCCTTGGGACCTGGTAGCCATCGACAAAAACGACCGGCGAATCAGGTTCACGTAAATTGCGGGCCGCCACATATCTTTTACTTGATTTTACAGTTTCTTTGTTGCACTTGATTGCCGCCCGTCGGAAATAATAAGAGCGCTTGTGCTTGACGCGCCTGCGTCTTGTTGCAAGTAATCCTTTCGCCGAGAAGGAGAAGGACAGATGCCCAACAATCAGAACGACGCTCGCAATCGTCAGAATCAGGCCAATCGGGCCCAGGGCAACCAGGCCAACCGCAATC
>JBGFRN010000295.1:0-4717 GCA_041695105.1 Bacillota bacterium
AAAGCTTTCCAATCGCCCAGAATTGGGCACAATATACATTTGAGTATAGCATATTTAGTTCCCCAAAACAATTGAAATCAGCCCGAATTGAAATCAGCCCGAATCAGCCCAGATTACCGTTGGGCCAAACTGAGAACTAAGAGAAAAACGAACTCGGCCAGCTCATTGGTAGCCCCGAAGACGTCTCCGGTCACTCCCCCCGCCAAACGGGTAGAGATACGCGCCAGGGCGTGAGCGGCCAGCCCCGCGGCCGCCGCGGCCAAAAATGAGTACAGCAGCGGCAAGCCGAGCAGGGCTGCCCCTCCGAAGATGCCCAGGACTACCCCGGTCGCCGCGGCCCGCTCACTGGCTCCTACTGAGCTGGCGAAGGCCCGCCCCAAGCCGCCCGCCTCCCGGGCGTAAGGATAGTGGCCCATAACGATCGTCATGGCCCAACGGCCGCAGGCCGGGAAAGCGACCAACAATCCGGCCCTGGCCCCGGGCTCGAAACCTGACAGAAGGCCAAGCTTGAGCACAATAGCCAGGATCCCGGCCTGAACGCCATAAGAACCGACCCGGCTGTCTCGCATGATCTCGAGACGACGTTCGGCGGAGCGTCCTCCGAACAGCCCGTCAACTGTATCCATCAGCCCGTCAAGGTGCATCCCCCCGGTCAGGAGGACCACCGCGGTCAGGAGGAGCCCATCCGCCGCCAAGCGGGGAAGTTCCCGGCCCACTGTCAGGTCCAGGCAGACCAAAACACCGCCGAGGATGGCCCCAACCAGGGGAAAGGCCGGAACCGACCGGGCCAGATCCTTGCTCTCAAGGGTTCCCGAAGCCGCCGGTCCCGGCAGCGGGATGCGGGTCAAGAACTGCAGGGCCAACCTCACTGAACCGAGCCAGTGGTTCATGGCTTGATCCTCACCGGCAGGCCGGAAACCACCAGGTAAACCTCGGTCGCCTCCCGGGCCACCTCCTGGTTAACCCTGCCGAGAAGATCACGAAAGATGCGGGCGGTTCGGCTCTCAGGCACGATACCCAGCCCGACCTCCCCGGTAACGACTACGGCCGGGCGGTTGGCGCTTCGCAGGGCCCGGAGCCAATTCTGGGTCTCTCCGGCAATTATAGGCTCCGACGACTTGGACACGTCTTGCGCCTGCATCCAATTGGATGTCCATAGGATCAGGCAGTCGATCAGAAGGACCCCGGGTGCCAGGTTCCGGGCGGGCCCGGCCAAATCGAGCGGCTCCTCCACCGTCGACCAGTTGGCCGGGCGGCGCTCCCGGTGCTGCCTGACGCGCCCGGCCATCTCGTCGTCCATCACCCCTGAGGTGGCCAGGTAATGGACCGGAAGGGCGTGCCTCTCCGCCAGCCCCGCGGCCAGGTCCTCGGCCCAGCGGCTTTTCCCGCTTCTGGCCCCCCCGGTCACCATGACCAGTGGCGGGTGCCGCAGATCGCCAGCGTTAGTCAAAGGGCACTTCCTCCAAGATAATCTCCAGCCCCGGCCGGCCCTTTTTGGGAGCGCACAATTGGTCTTGATACAAGCCCTCGACCCAGAGCACCCGGGAACCGGCCGCTACCAAGAGCAGTTCGTCCCGGATCCTCAGGGGAACCTTCTTTTCAACCATGAAATCCTGTAGCTTTTTTGTCGATCCGTCTGAACGGCTCAGCCAATCTCCCGGGCGCCTGGTCCTGATCGCCAGCGGGGCCCCAAAGGCTTCCCCGTTATCCGGAGGTGCCCCGCTCACCCGAACCAGCAGCTCCCTCCCCGGCCTAACCGGCACCCGAAGGCCGGTCAGAGGAACTTCCGTTATCCTAATCACGGGCAGTCCGGCCACCGGGGCCTCTCCGGCCGTTCGGGGTCGGGTCGCCCCGGCCTCGAAGGTCAGCTTCCCGTACTCCCGCACGGCCCTAACCCGTCCCGGCAGGTCGACCGAGGCCGATGGGTTATCTCCCTCCATCAGCCGGATCAGGGCATCAAGGTGATCGGCTTCCAGTTCAAACCGCCCCACGCTGGCCAAGCGAAAGGCTCTGGCCAGAACCCTGGTCACCAGTGGCCGTGGCTGGGACCCGAGGATCGCCAGGTCGAGAACCACTAAGCCGGCTGCCGCCGGGTCAGGCGTCCCCTGCTTCACGGCCCGATCATAGACGCGAGCGGCCAGTTCTTCAAGATACTCCGAATCCTGCCGGAGCTGGTCCGATGTCCGGGCCAGTACCCGGCTCAAAGCCGGGTTGTAGTTCCGCCTGAGGTGGGGCATGGTCTTAAGCCTCAAGCGGTTGCGCCGGTAGCCGGCCTTGAGGTTGCTCGAATCGGTCCGAAAGGCGAGCCCCTCACCCTCAAGAAAGGCCTCGATCTCGGCCCGGGAGACCCCCAGCAGCGGCCTGATGATCTGGATCGGGCTGCCCTCACGGATGGGACGAACTGGAGCCATCCCCCCCAGTCCCTTGAGGCCGGCCCCGGCGAAGAGCCTGAGCAAGAGCGTTTCGGCCTGATCTTCGAGGTTGTGGGCCAGGGCGATTACCCGGCACCCAACGTGGGCGGCGGTTTTCTCCAAAAAATCGAAGCGAGCCTGGCGGGCGGCTTCTTGAAGGCCTAGTTTCCGGCGGCGGGCCAACCCGGAAACGTCCTCCCGGCCGGCAAAAACGGTCAGACCGAGGTCGCGCCCCAGCCGTTCGACAAACAGGGCGTCTTCCTCGGCCTCTTGACCCCTAAGGCGGTGGTTGAAGTGCGCCAAAAAAAGGGCCAGCTCAAGCTGCCCTGAAAGCCGGTGCAATAGATGTGTCATGGCCACCGAATCGGCCCCCCCGGAGACGGCCAACAGCACGGCCTCGCCCGGTCCGATCAGCCCGGTCCGTAGCAGATCCGCCCGGACCTTGTCGAGCAGATGCAAACGCGTCCCTCCTGAGGAACCATCTTTCGACAGCCCTCAGGAACCCTCCTCCTCTACCGGTACCAGCTTATCAAAACGATAATAAAAGTTCCGACAGCCGCTGCGGTCATAAGGTTGACCCAGAGATCAACGGACGAGCGAGCGGCACCTGTCTTGGTTGCCTTTAGAGTTTCGAAGTTGATCAGGTGGCTGATCTCCTGGGGGCCGTTTCGTCCGGTCAACCTCTCAAAAAGGTTCGGCTTGCGGTAGCCCCTCACCATGATCGCCTGGAGGTAGATGATTTCCCGATCATTAGACTCGTTCATCTTGATCCCTCCAACGAACTTTGGCCCAATCACCGGGTTGGTTCCCCTGATTGCGTGCCTCGGTTATCCAAAGGGCCACGATGGTCATGTCGTCCGGAACCTCCCCCCGGTGGGCCTCTAGGGCCCTGGCCAAAAGGGTTTCGGTGATTACCTGCGGCTCGGTCTGGGGGGCCTGGGCTAGAAAATCAGCGATCCAGTTTTGATCGTCCTTAGGCCCGGGCCGGGCGTGTTGGAGCCCGTCCGTGGCCAGAACCAGAAGATCGCCTGGTCTCAGGTTAAAACTAGCTGACTCGACTTCAATCTGGTTAAGGATGCCAACCGGCAGGGAGGCGGCCTTGATAGTCTGGATGTCGTTCCCGCGTTTTAAGAAGCTGGGCGAAGCCCCGATCTTTACAAACTCGGCCGAACCAGTCACCAGGTTGATCAAGGCCAGGTCCATGGTGGCGAAGTTCTCCTCGGCCGAGCGTAAGAGCAGGATCGAATTGATCGTCTGGATAGCCACCGTACTGCCAAAACCGGTTTCCATCAGCCGCTCCAGCAGCGACAGGGTCGCCCTTGACTCCAGGGCCGCCTTGGGACCGGCCCCCATGCCGTCGCTGACGGCCGCCAGAAGGCGCCCCCCCTCCAGCATCTTGATCAGGTGACTGTCCCCTGAGATTAGGGTGCCCGACTTGCTGGCCTTGGATACACCAGCCAAGAAATTAAGTTTCGGGCTCCGGCGCCGGTCGGGCGGCGGATTAAAGTTCCGCGCCGCCTCGCTGGCCAGTTGCTCCATCACTTGTGACACGCCCCTGAGCTGGCCGGCAACAATCCCGCGCCCCTCGGCCAACCTGGTTTCCCAGAAGTGGTTTAGCCGGTAGAGTTCGTAGAAGTGGTTGATGGTGACAATCAGTTCATTGGGCCGGATGCAGCACCGGCGCAACTCTTCGGTCGTAATCCCCGGGCCGTCCCGCCCCTTGGCTGAAACCTGGGCCCAGAGACTCTTGAGAGTTTGGTAGGTGCGGCGGAAATCCTTCTCCCAGCATGATTTTTGAAGGGTACAGGAATGGCAGGCCCGGTCGGCGATCGCCCCGTAGAGCGGGGTTAACCGGGACTCCTCACTAGTCTCGGCCTCCCTGGCCGGGGCGGCCTGCTCGAAGGTGCGTCCCAACTCGCTGAAAACCCGGGCCATCTCGCGCAGGCGGCGGGCGGCAATCTCCTTGACGGCCAATTCAGGGGCGTAACCGTCCCCTAAGACCGGATTGGCGCCTCCGAGCAGGCGGGCCAGGGCCTCCATCCCGGACCGGGGAGTGACAAAATACCAAAGGGCGGCCAGGACGGTGTCCTGCATCAGAGCGGTGAATTCGGGGCTGACCCGTGAGTGGTATCCGATAATGACCTGGCCCAGGATATAGCCTATCCCCACGCTCGGCTTGCCCAGATCCTTAAAAATTCCGGCCAGCAAGCCGGATACTGAATAAGAGGCCACAATCGAGGGCGTAACCCCGGAGGCGATCCCGGAGAGTACCCCGAAAATGGACCCAACGGCCGCACCGAGCGGTG
>JBGFRN010000041.1:0-26124 GCA_041695105.1 Bacillota bacterium
TCGGGGACGAAGAACTCCTCGATGCCGAAGTTGATCCTGGGGTTCGACAGCTCTGGCCTGCGCGGATCTGGGGAGTCATACCAGGCCCGGCGCCATTCGTAGGCTGCCCGCCCCTTAATCAAAAGCTCCCCGCCGGCCGCCGCCGGCCGGTTCAGGTGGGCCACGACGGCCTCCCAGTGCTTCTCTCCCGGACGTTGTCGCAGGACGACCCAGAGAACCTGGCCTTTTTTCAGCCGCTCGACGCTCGGATCGACCGGCGGGTTGGAGATGTCGTAGGCCAACCTGACGTAATCGCCTCGGAAAAGATCGCGGGGGTCAACCGGCACGGTTTTGAGCAGGATCTTGGTGCCGGTCTCCAGGGTGTAGACCCGTCCGGCGATCATTCCGAACAGGAAAAGCACCTGGACCAAGACCAGTAGGAAGAAGGCCCGGCGGCTCGGACGCTCAGCCGCCATCGCCAGCCACCTCCCAGCCACGGATGATCCGGCGGCGGTTCCACTCCAGGAACCAGGCGACGCCCAGCAGCAGGATCCCGCCCAGGATCAGCACAATCGAACGGTCCATCAAGGTCCAGAAAAAATCGAAATAGCGAGTGGTCAAATCGATCATGAAGGCCAAAAGGGCCAGGTTGATGTAGATCGCCTGGCGGGTGGTCGAGCCCCACCAGAGCAAGCCAAGGATCTCCAGGAACAGGATCAGGTTGTGCCAGAGCATGTGCTCGCGGCTGCCCCAGTTGAGCGGGATAACCCCGGCGATCACCACAATGGCGGCCAGCCAGAGCCACTTCTGATGGGCCTGGTCCTCGGGTCTGAGACCGGGGGTCAAGCCTGTGATCCTCCTCAGGACGTACAGCGCCCCGGCAATAAAGATCACTTGCAGGACCGGCGGCAGGCCGAAACCGGCCGGTCCCGGGACACTGGGTGACGAGGTAACGTCGAAGGTGAAGAAATAAGACCCCCCCAGGGTCAAGAAGACGCCGAGGATGCGGTAGGGGTCGGCCAGACTGGGAAGCTTTCGCTCGTGCCAGAGGCCGAGGGCGAAGTAGAGCAAGCCCAGTGAGATGATGTTGCGAGCCCCGGCCACCACTGCGGTGCCGAAATTACGGCCCTCCGGATGCCCGGCGACGAAGGCTTGGTACTCGGAGAAATGGGTGGCCAGCGCCACCCAGATAGCCAGCGCTACCAGGGCCGCGGCCAGCGACCTTCGGCATTCCAGGCGATAGACCTGAGGCACAACCAAAAGCCCGAAGACCAGCGGGAAGAGGTAGTTGGCGTTCTCAAACCCGCCCTGCTCCAG
Organism: Bacillota bacterium; assembly: GCA_041695105.1. Taxonomy (GTDB): domain Bacteria; phylum Bacillota; class Sulfobacillia; order JAMDAP01; family JAJYMS01; genus JBGFRN01. The sequence goes on from JBGFRN010000041.1 coordinate 1,297, forward strand.
AACTGTCCAGAGGCCAACCAGTATTGTCCCCAGCCCGAGGATGACCTGCGACCGGACGATCCAGGCCACCGGCAAGACGCCCAGGGCCCAAAACAGGACGCCGTTGGGGTAATGGGATTCAATGTGGAAGATCTGGGCGATCAGCCAGATGGCTGAACCGAAAAGGATCGATCCGACCAGGATCAAACCGTGGCCGATCTTGGGGGACTTCCGGTTCTCAAACTGCAGCCACCAGCCGGTGACGTAGGATCCGATCGTCCCGCCGAAAATCAGGGCCAATTTGCCCCAACGGGGAATCTCCTGCCAGTTGGCGGCGAAGAACAGGATAGCGCCGACCCCGATTAAGATCGCCCCCAGGGTCGAGATTAGGCCCCCGAAGCGAGGCTCGGCCGGCGGGGACTGTGCCAGGACGGTCTCGGGGTAGCGCGAGGCGATCGCCCGGGCCTGATCGGCGGTGATCAGCCCCTCTTTCTCCCACCCGGCGGCCTCCTGGCGGAGCCGGGCGGCCCATTGGTCGGGGTAGCAGGGAACAGGCTCATTGGACAGGGGGGACCCCTCCTTTGTGAATCAAGGGAGGCGCGAACCGTGGCCTAGGGTAAGCCCGGCCGAGTTACCTGACTTCTATATACGGCAATCGGTCCTTGATTTCCCCCGGGCGCATGAGATACAGCCTCCCGGCTATCTGGTCTCCGGCCAGATAGGAGATGTGGTAGGTGACTGAGACTCCTGGATTACCCCACGGCAGTTTCACCCTCATGACTGCTGAGTGGTTGGGAAGTAAATAAAACATCTGGTCGGGAAACAAGACCGGCTGGGTGCCCTCGACCCGCCCGATTTCCCGTGTTTCCTTCGACGGAGGAACGCTATAAAGAACAATCTGGTGGGTTTCCCCTTGGTAGGAACCAAGTTCGGCTGCCACCGTTTCCCCGTCAGGCGACCACGTCACCCGGTAAAGGCTTTGGTCCCCCACAATACCGAGCGGCATGGCCACGGTCTGACCGGGCACGGCCAAAACCAACTTGCCATTTTGGGTGGTCACATAACGGTAATGAATCGGGTCGAAAGAGCCTCCGCTCACCGTTTCTGGAAGCCCCGGACCCTCAATGGATTCGGTGGTCCCTCCGCCCGGCGTGACTGCCTTTAACCCGCCGGCCTCCGAAAAGATCAAGCGCCCTGCCCTGGCATCGAAGACAAGCAGTTTGGGGGAGGCATGGAGTTGGTGAGAATCAAGCACCACTTCCGGCTTGGCAGCCCCCCAGCGATACCGCATGATCTGCGCCTTTCCGGTCATCGGGCCGGTCATATGAGCAAAATATAGGCCGCCGTTGGGGGCCCAAACCAACTCGCGGAGAGCCACTCCGCTTAGCTTAAGAGCGCTGCTCTCTCCGGCCTTCCAGACCAGAAGACCGTCGCCCTGAATTGCGTACCAAAGCGCGAAATACTTACCATCGGGACTGACCCGCAGATCCACCGGGCGAATCTCTTGAGCCTGCCCCTCCGTTGTATTGACCGGAGTTGGGACGGTGAGCGCCGGCAGAGCAACTTCCGGGCGATCCAGGAGCTGTCCAAGCTCCCGAACTGCCCAATAGAGATCACTGGATTCGATAAAAATGGCCGCGCCATTCCAGTTGGCCATCACGCCTTCAGATCCAAAGCCAGACCTGGTATCGGGAAGGTAGTGCAGTTTCAGGTTATCTCCGGAGGCCATCCGAATCTCAACCGAGAAGTCTGGGGTCGTGGCTTTGTCCCGGGTAGTTACTTGGTTTAGCCTATTGATTGCCGCGACTAGCGGCTTGATCTGTCCCGCATCATCGGGCATTTTGAGCCGAACCGGCTGCTTTCCCGGGTCAAACGAGGTTAGATCTACCGAAACCACCCCGTCCAGGCCAAAGGCCGGGAGGGAGATACTCTCCACCGGCGCCACGGTATCGGGAGACGGTTTGTTTTTTGCCTGGTTGGTTTCCGGAGAAGGTACCCGGGCGCAAGCCCCCAGAACCAGGGCCACCGCGATGAGACCGAGCATGATCGCCCGCAGGCTCAAGGCTTTCCCCCCTAGAAATAAGGGAATAAGAAGCCCGCCGCCTCCGGATCTCCCCCCTCGGCGACGGGTTCTTATTCTATGGCGAGCGGCCAAACCCCTTTGGAAGCTAGCCGCCATCCGGTTACTCCATCCGCTTGATCTCTTTCTTCAGCCGTTTGTAGATCCGCTTCTCCAACCGCGATATGTAAGACTGAGAGATGCCGAGCAGGTCGGCGACTTCTTTTTGGGTTCGATCCCTGCCGTCCGAGAGGCCAAAGCGCAGTTCCATGATCATCCGCTCGCGCCCCGAGAGCTTTAACATCGCCTTGCGCAGGAGGGCCTTGTCGACCTCGTCCTCCAGGTCGCGGTAGATAATATCCTCTTCGGTTCCGTAGACGTCGCAGAGGAGCAGCTCGTTGCCCTCCCAGTCGCGGTTGAGCGGCTCATCCCAGGAGACCTCCGACCGGATTCGGTTGTTGCGCCTTAGGTACATCAAAATCTCGTTTTCGATGCACTTGCTGGCATAGGTAGCCAGCTTGATTCGTTTGGTCGGGTCGAAGGTGCGGACCGCCTTGATTAGACCAATGGTTCCGATTGAGACCAGATCTTCGACGTTAATCCCGGTATTGTCAAATTTGCGGGCTATGTAGACGACTAGTCGCAGGTTGCGCTCGATCAGGACCGATTTTACGGCTTCATCCCCGGTAGTGAGCCGGGAGAGCAGGAAGATCTCCTCGTCGGAGGTAAGCGGTGGGGGCAGGGCCTCGCTTGACCCGATGTACCAGATGGTTCTCGGCCTGAGCAGCCCGAGAGCGCTAAGAACCCGCAGAACTATCAGGCGCGAACGCAGCCTGAGGAGTGGCCAGAATTTCATCACTCTGCCTCCTTATCAATCGAGCAAGATCTCCGGCGGGCAGACCGCCTGGTAAGACCGGTCCGGATCGACCCGGCTGGGCAGGATTCCGATGATGGCCGCCCGGGTCGCCACCAGCTTTCCCTCGCGGGTCAGGGCCACCCGGTCAGGGCGAAAACCGAGCATCAGCCCGCCCTCCACCCCGGCCCCGCGGTAGGGAATCAGGCGCATCCGGCCGGCCCACCCGGCTTCGGACGAGGCTTCAAGGGCACCTAACCAGGGACCGCCGGGAGAGCCCGGGCCGGGAGAGCCCGGGCCTGGAGAATCTGACCCTGCCTCGATGGCCTTCTGAATGGCCTCGGGAATAATTTCTTTGATATCGGACCAGCCGGCGACGATCACCGGTGCCCCGGAGACCGGTTCTATAAGGTGGCTCCCGGTATCGATCAAAGCCCTCAGGATGACGCTCTGGCCTTGTACCGTGATGGCGGCCTCGGCGATACTTCGAACCCGCGCTCCCCGGGCGACCATCAGCCCGCCCAGGGCACGGGCCAGGGCGATAGCTCCTACCACTGCGACTGGGGTGAGGTTGGCTCGCCTCAGCCAATAGATCCCCTGGGACACCGGTCCGGAGTCGGGCTCCCACGGAGCCAGGGCCAGCGCCAGCGAGGCCCCCCCGGCAGCAAAATAGATTAAGAAGACCGCGCCCACCAGGCGCCCGTACCGGCGCCATCCGGGCCACCCAAAAGCCAAAGCGACCATCAGCAGGGGCAGGGCCATTTTGATTGGAAAGGCCATCAGCGCCTGGTAGGCCGGGAGCAGCATTAACAAGGCGTAGGCGGCTCCGACCGCCGAAGCCGACAGCAGCCGTAAGGGCCTCAGGGCTTCCCCCGTCCAACTGCCGGCGGCCCAGAGAACGAAGTAGTCCACCGTCAGGTTGAAGAGCAAGTACAGTTCGCCCTGGATAACCATGTCACTGGCCCCCAGCCAATATCTGCGGGAACTGCCTGCGGCCTAGTCGTCCACAGCAGCCAAGCCCATTATAAGACCAGCCCCAAGGAGGAATTTGTCGGGTTTGGAAGACCGCAAGACAAAACCCCGCCGATTTGAGGATCGGCGGGGCTTAAGGTCTTGACCTAAGATGTTGCCGGGCAATCCATAGGGATCGTGGCCAGTTTCGCGAGCGGCCTCACGTGTGAGGGTCCACTGTTTGGGCCAAGGACGCAGCGTGGTAGATTAAGGAAGGATTGTAAGACCCAAAATTATCACTCACAAGACACCAATACCCTGGACTCGAGGGGTTGGCAAAGAGTAGCTGGGATCGGTCCCAGCTCTCAGGTACCTAACAAACCCTCGCCTTTTTGGGGATTCCGATCAAGTAAGACCGGATCCCTCGGAAGGCGGGGTTCTTGTTGCTAGGGCAGTGCCGGGGTCGCTGGTCGTACCAAGACTTTGGTAGCAGGCATGCGCGGGGACGGGTGCCTCTGTCCGTTTTTACAGGTTACCCCCCGCGATTTGCATGCAAAAATGGACAGAGCGGAGGCCTAGACCCCACTCAGGGGCTAAATTTGGGCAAAATAAACCCAAAATAACCCACCTCCGTCCGTTTTTGCATGCCAAGCAACCCTCCACCATGCAAAAATGGACGGACCCAACGGTGAAGGATAAGGGCTAGTTATGGATTGGCACGAATGTGGAGCGGCTGCTTTATCGGTACAGCCGCCTTTCAGAGCTAAGACGCCAAAAAACGCCTCTCAGGTCAATCGCCATCGGATCGGTTCCCGGTATTCCCGCGACCTTTGTCATCAGTCTGAACCCCGCCGATTTGAGGATCGGCGGGGCTAAGATTATGCTCGGATCACGACCATCTTTGCTCATCGAAGGCCACAAGCCGCCCGACCGGCCGCCTGAGCCTTCCCGGCCTCGAACCCAAGCCTGAAGGCCTCAAGGTTGAGGGCCAGACGGGGGCCGCTGAAGATCTCCTCAAGAGTCTGGCCAAAGGCCTCGGGCGGGAAGCCGACCCAGCCGAGGCCGGCCACGGCACCGATCAGAACGACGTTGCCGGCCATGGCCTCCCCGGCCTGCCGGGCCAGGACGGTGGCGTCCAGCGAGATCAGTTGGGTCGAGGTGTCTTTCAGGGCCGCCGTCAGGGCCGCCGTCTCGGGGTATCGGGTCTCGCCCATCAACACCCCCAGCGGGTAATTGGGGCGAGTGTTGGTCAAGATCTTGGTCCGCGGGCCACCGTAGATTCTGGCCACCCGCAGGGCCTCGACCGGCTCCAGGCCGACGATGAAGTCGGCCTCACCTCGGGGAATGAGAGGACCAAGCTGGTAGCTCCGGGAGAAACGCACGTGGCTCATCACCGCCCCGCCGCGCTGCGAGGCGCCATAGGTCTCGCCGACTGAGACGAAGTGCCCGGTCTTCAGGCCGGCGGTGGCCAAGATCTCCGAAGCCAGGACGTTGCCTTGTCCCCCGACCCCGGCGATGATAAAGTTGACCGGATCGCGCCCCCCGGTACCGGTCGTATGAGTCACATTAGACCACCGCCCTTTCGATCTTGATCGCCCCGGCCGGGCACAAGGAGACGCAGACCCCGCACCGGGTGCAGATGACGTCGTCAATGGCCGCCTTGTTGGTGCCGCTGTCCCAGATGTTTGCCGGGCAGGCCCAGACTCGATTGCAGAAGCGGGCACAGCCACATCCCTCGCCGCGGCACTCCTCCTGCTCGACCCAGACCCTGTCTTTCTTTCGGCTCGAAGCGACAACCAGAGCGCACGGCTCGCGCAGGATCAGCACCTGGAGACCCTTTTGGCTCAAGAGGTCAAGGACGGTTTCGATCGTTTTTTCGACCTCAAAAGGGTTGCAGACGGTCGTCGGCAGCCCGATGCCGCGGGTGACTTCCTCGATTGCGACTGGGGGGACAGGCTCACCGAAGGCGTTCTTTCCGGTTCCTGGGTGGGGCTGGTGACCGGTCATGGCGGTGGTGCTGTTGTCAAGCACCACGCAGAGGAACGAGGACCGGTTATAGCGGGCGTTGAGCAGACCGGGGACACAGCTATGGAAGAAGGTCGAGTCGCCCATCACCGCCACCACCGGCTGGTCGAAGCCGAAGAAGTCGAGCTTTCCGAATCCGGAAGCGATTCCGACCCCCGAGCCCATCGAGTGGAGGGTCCGCAGGGTAAAGTAGCCGGTCTTCATGGCCCCCATTGAGTAGCAGCCGATGTCGCCGATGACAAAGCCGCCCCGTCCATCCATCTCCAGGGCCGTCTTGAGCGCCCAGTACGAGGCCCGGTGTGGGCAACCGGAGCACATGGCCAGGTCGCGATTCGGGGGCTCAACCGGGCAGGGGCAGCCACCTGGGGTCGCCCCGCCCGCCGCGCCTGAGATCTCAGCGCCAGAGCCCGCCAAGGCCCCGCCCGGTTTGGGAGCGGCGTCGAACCCGGTCGAGAGCGCGGCCGGTGGAGTATAGGACGGGGCAGGCAAACCGAGGATCTTTCGCAAAGAATTGGCCACCACATCGGGATCCATCTCGCCAATACCCGGGCCCTTCTGACCGGCGACGTCGCCGGAGTTCTGCCCGAAGAAGCGCGGGTTGGAAAGTTTGGCCCAGTTCTGGGCGGCCAGGGTCATGACCTGATCCTCGAGGAAGCTGTTGATCTCCTCAAAGAAAATAACGCGTTTGGCTTGGGCCAAGTGCTTGAGGATGAGCTGGTTGGGCAGCGGATAGGTGGTCCCGATCTTGAGGCAGCCGATCTTGCCCTCAAGCCCCAGGGCGTCCAGAGCCTCGCGGGCGTACATGCCCGAAGTCCCGGAACAGATGACCAGATCCCCGGCGCCCGCCGGCCCGGTGTATTTGTTGAAGGTGCTGGTCTCGAAGATCTCCGCGGCCTGGGCCAGTTGCTGGTGCTGGCGGGAGTGGAAGACGGGCAGGCACAGGTAGCGGTCGTTCGGCCCGAACTTCGGCCGGGCGTTGGTCTCGGGGATCTCGCCCAAGACAACCGTCCCGCGGGCATGGGCGATGCGGGTGACCTCGCGGACGATGACGATCTGCTTCAGGGTCTCAGAAAGCTCGAAGGCCCACTTCATCATGTCTTTGGCTTCCTGATAGTCCGACGGTTCGAGCATCGGGATCTCGAACATCTTGCTGTACAGCCGCGAGTCCTGCTCGTTGATCGAAGAGTGCGAGCTGGGATCGTCCGAGATCAACAGGACCAGGCCGGCACCGGTGCTCGAAAGGGCGACCGAGGCCATGAAATCTGAGACCACGTTGACCCCGTTCGATTTCATCACGCTCATGGCGCGGAGACCAGCGAACGAAGCGGCGGCGGCACTCTCGAGGGCCACCTTCTCGTTGGTTGACCATTCGGCGTAAAACCCGAACTCGGGGGCCATGGCCGCCAGGGTGCCGAGAACCTCGGACGACGGCGACCCGGGGTAGGACGAGCAAAACTTGACCCCGGCCTCGATCGCCCCGCGGGCGCAGGCCTCGTTGCCGGAGAGCAGAACGGTTTTTCCGGGCTCCCTAAGCCCGACGCTGCGCAGGCTCACGCTTGGCCACCTCCACCCGTTCCTTTTTGTTGCTGACGGCCCCGCGCAGCAGCGGCAGGCGGCCGGCCGGGTATTCCTTCAGCTCGATAACCCCCGCGGCGGCGGCCTTCTTGACCAACTCCTCGCCCCGGGCCGAGCGGACGATCAGGGTGTTGTACTCGTCGAGGTGCTCGGTCGAACCGACCGAGAGGTCGGCCAGCTCCGAGGTCGGATCGGGACAGGTCAGACAGACCGGTTTAATCAGCGGGCGGATCTCCTCCATCGACACCGGGATGGCCTCCCCACCGGCGTAGAGGACCATGCCGGTCTTGGGAATATCGACCCGCTCCGGCGTTCTCCCGGCCGCCTTCTCTAAAACCAGGTCATGAAATTTCGGGTCGAGCGACCAAAAGCAGAAGAGCCCGATGACCAGAGCGGCCTTATCGCCGTTGAGGCTGACGCTCGGCGGCAGTCCGGGCGGCTCATCGACCGACTGGAGCTTGCGCATGGCGGTCACCTGGCAGCCCCGGCCGACCACTCCGAGCTTCTGGTGGGTCCGAGCCGCCTGGTGAAAGGCCTGCAGGCTCGGGGCGGCGCTGTATTTTGACCCGGCGTTGGCCAGGACTTCTTCCCGGTTATGGACGACCATCCCGCGAGTGAACTCCTCGGGGCGGCCCGAGGTCATCACGGCCCCATCGATGGTGCCCGCCTCAAGGGCAAAGGCGGTCAGCGCCGAGACAGTCCCCCCGTACTGTCCCCGTTTCTGGAACTTCGGGTCGGTCGCACGGGCATAGTGAATCGAGCGGTAGACCCCAAAGACGTTGTCCTGACGGGCCTGCCCGAAGACCTTTTGATCCAGGTCCAAGTAATCGGTCGGCGTCTGGGGACAGACCCGGTAACAGTTGCCGCTGGTCAGGCCGCAAGGGTGAATCACGACGGTCTTTTCCCTCAGGTTCTTGATATACGGGCATAGCCCGACGCACATCCCGCACCCGGAACAGCGTTCAGGCAACAGCACTTCCTCAACCAGGGCCTTGGAGCCGCCATTAGCGGCCGATGGATGGGCTAAATTCAATTTTCCACCTCCACCATACTTCTAAATCCTTGAACATAGCCAGAAGGCGTCATCAATGGCGTCGATGGCCCGGCCAACCCGGCGGGCGTCGCCGCACAGGTGAACCTCGATCCGGCCTTCTGGGTCAATGGCTTTCAACTGATCATAAAGGGTCCTATCAGGGGTGGAACCGGCCGCCAGAACCAGGGTGTCGGCCTCAAGCAGTTCCCGCTGGCCTCCGACCTCGACCACCAGCCCTTCCCGAACGACTTCGACCGGAACCGCTCCGGTCAAAGTTCCAACCCCATGCTCCTTAAGGGACTTCAGGATGATCCAGAGGGTGCTTCGCCCGATACCCTCACCAACCGTCTTTCCCCGGCGGATCAGGGTGACCTGGCGGGCTGTCCCGCCTGGGGTCTCACCGTTTAGGGCGTCGATGGGCTGAGCCGCCAACCAGAGGGCGGTCTCGCAGCCGACTCCCCCGGCTCCGATGACCACAACCCGTTCGCCGGCCCTGGCCCGCCCTCGGAGTAGGTCGTGAGCGCTGACAACCGGCGGCCCGACCGTACCCAGCCCCGGAATCTCCGGGACCGCCGACCTGGAACCAGTGGCCAGGATGACCACCTCGGGCAAAAGAGCCACAACCTCACTCGCCTCAGTCTCGCGGCCAAGCCTGAGATCAACCCCGATTCGGGCCAGCTCATGTCGGTAAAAGCCGGCCACAGAGTTCAGCTCCCCCCGCCCCGGTGGTTTGGCCGCCAGGCGAAGCTGGCCGCCCAGTTCGTGTTCTCTTTCAAACAGGGTGACCCGATGTCCTCTGTGGGCTAGCCTGAGGGCCGCTTCCAGACCCGCCGGGCCGCCACCAACTACTACCGCCCGCTTGGGTCTGCAGGCCGTTGAAACAGCCGCCTCGGCCTCGCGCCCGGCCGCCGGGTTCATCAGGCAGCCGCAAGGCTCACCGAAGAGGGCCCGGTCCAGGCATCCCTCGTTGCAGGCGACACAGGTGCGAATCGCAGGAAGACCAGGGGCCGCCAATCCCAGCCAGACCCGAGCCTTCTTGGGGAACTCGGGATCGGCCAGCAGGCCTCGTCCAAGGGATATATAGTCCACCAGTCCCCGGGCCAGGATCTCCTCGGCCAAAAAGGGGTCGTTGACGCGATTGCTGGCCGCCACCGGCACTTCGCCGACCGCTTTTTTGATCGCTTCGGCCAGGTAGACATAAGCCCCACGGGGAACGTCCATGGTGATTTGCGGTTGGCGGGTCTCGTGCCATCCTCCGGTAACGTTAAAGAAACTGGCGCCGGCCGCCGCGAGCCGGCGGGCAACCTCGGCCGTTTCGACCTCGGTGTGACCGCCGTCCATGAAATCAGATCCGGACAGCCTGATCAGGATCGGGACATCCGGACCAACCGCCAGCCTGGTCCGGCCGATAATTTGAGTCGCGAACCGGCAACGGCGGTCGAGGTCGCCGCCCCACTGATCCTGGCGCAAGTTGGTCAGCGGTGAGAGAAATTGGCTGATCAAGTACCCTGCCGAGGCTATGAATTCAACACAGTCGAACCCGGCCCGGACGGCCCTCCGAGCGGCCTCGACAAAATCCTCGACAATGGCCTCAACCTCTTCACTGGCCAGCTCGACCGGCGTCTCGCCCGTGTAGGCTGACCGAACCGCCGAGGCTGAGACCGACCGTGCCCCGGTCTGGCGTGAGTGGGCGTACCGCCCCCGATGCCCGATTTGAAGGGAAGCCACAGCCCCTCCCTCCCGAATGGCCCTAGCTAAGGCGGCCAGGCCGGGGACGAAGGAGTCGTCGCTCACAGCCAGAAGACCACCATAGTTAGGGATCCGCTCGATAGTGGCCAGGCCGGCGCTGATCAGCCCAGCCCCACCTTCGGATCGGGCCCGGTAAAAATCTATTAAACGTTTGGTAACTTGGCCCTGATCGGCGTAGGCCAAATGCAGGGCCGGCATGACGATTCGATTTCGAATCGTTAGAGGGCCAATCCGGCCCTCCCGAAAAAGTAGCGATCCGGCCATCAAATCAGGCTCCCCAATGAACTCCCCAATGAACTACCCAATGAAATAGAAACAATGTTGCCGAGATTTCGCCTTCGTCCGGCCGTCTTCCTGCCGCAATCTGATACCTAGTTAATATAAAAAAGCCGCCTGAGTCAAAGGCGGCTTGGCCAGATCAATTGGCCCGGCTTATTTGATGCTCTTGAATTCCTGGGCCAGCCTTTCAAAAGCCTCGCGGTCCCCGCGGTCCAGGGCCTGGTCAATCTGGTCCATCAGCTCTTCCCGGTTGGGAAGCGGCGGCCGGCCGGCCCCGGGGTCAAAGGATAGCCAGAGTCGAAAACGAACCGGCAGGGTCGAATGCAGATCGGCCAGGGCCTCGTCAATGTCGTAACGAACCCGGCCCCGCCAGCGGAAAATGAACGGGTGGGTCGGCGAATCTTTGGCCGAAATTAGAGCGGCATTCTGGAATGAAGCGATATCTTCGACAAATTCAATCCTTTGAAGAAGCTGCCGGTTCTGAAGCAGATACTCGAGGAGCTTACGGGCGGGCTCATACTTCAGTCCATAGGTTCGAAGGAACCACTCGATGAACTCCTTGTGCAGTGTCAAAATCGCTTCCCGCTTCATTGATGGTCCCTCCCCCCTTGATATACGATGCGGCCCACCGCCTCTTTGCCACACCTTCCGGTTGTCATATAGATTCGCTGTACAACCGAGAACTCCTGTATCGACAATCATTTACATAAAAATGGCTCCCCGCGGCCTTCTACTCTCGGAGCCCAAGAATAGAGATAGCCTGAGGAGGCGAGTGAGCCTTATGATGGATGGCAATCTGCCCCTGCTGATCATCCTCGCCCTGGGGCTTCTGTTTCAGAATGACCTGATTGCGGCCTCGGCCGGGATCGTTCTGGTTCTCAGGGCGATAGAACTCGAAACCGTCCTTAATTTACTGGAGCGGCGGGCCCTGCAGACCGGCCTGATCTTCCTGACGATTTCAGTGCTGACACCCTTCGCCCGTGAGCGCGCCGGTTTGACCGATCTGCTCCACTCAATCGGAACCTGGCCCGGGCTGATGGCCGTCCTGGGCGGGGCCCTGGCCGCCAGCATTAGCGCTCCGGGGGTGAAGCTCCTTCAGTCCAACCCAGAGGTCATCGTTGGGCTCATGGCCGGAACTATCCTGGGGATTCTTCTATTCAATGGAATTCCGGTCGGGCCGCTGGCGGCCTCGGGTATCGCCGCGATACTCCTTTATGCGCTGAATCTGTTCCGAGGCTGACGGGTTAATGATTTCAACTATTGCCCCGAGCCCAACCTGATCGAACAGTTCCTCCACCTCGTGGTTGAGCAGGCGCACACATCCATCAGAGTGATAGCCGCCGATCGACGCCGGTTCGTTGGTGCCGTGGACCGCGTAGACGAAACCGCGATCCCCGTTGACCGAAATCCCAATCCAGCGCGACCCGAGCGGGTTCTCCATGGCTCCCCCCGAAACGACCTTGCCTGTCTTGGAATCGAACCATTCCGGGTAAGAAGTCTTGACCACCACCGGGAAGATCCCTTCTGGGGTGAAGCTGCTCTCGACGCCAATTGGGCCGGTTTGGTCTCGCCCGGTGGCGACGCGAAAGATCTTTACCAGCCGGCCATCCTTAAAGAAATACAGGTGGTTCGAACTCTTGTCGACCACTAAATGACTGCCCTTGGGCCTCGCCTTCGGAATCATCAGGCGGGCCCAATTTACTTCCTCCAGTTTCGGGGGCGATCCAAGAGATCCTGGACGATAGGCGAAAAGGAGATGCTCCGGCCGGCTCTCCAGATGAATCAAATTGTTAACAGCCGTCAGTTTCGGGTCTCTTAGAGCCGGAACCTCGCGCCGGAGGAAGGTCCAGCCGGTCTTGCCCCCGGCCGAGACCTCGATAAAGGCCGTCCCGAACGCTGGCGAGTAGCTAATCAGATCGGTCAGACCGTCTTGATCCAGGTCGTAGAAAAGGACGGCCGCGGGCTTGGGCCGCATCACCTCATCCAATTTCGGGGCACCCATGGCCGGAACCGATGAATAGTTAGCGTACGAGCCGGCCAGTGATCCGCCGATCAGTACCAATAGAGTTAAGCTCATAATCAAGGGGCCGAGCGAACTAACCTTCAAATTAATCACCGTCACGTTAACTCTAACATAAACTTATGTAGACGTTCTAGGCGGCAGAAACGTCCTTTTGTGGCGGCGAGTTGCGTCGCAGCAAGGAGGTATTACAGTTTTGGACAATTCCTGGCATGTGGCCGCGATGCAAGAGTTATTCATCCCAGCCAGGAATCTCCGGCATGACTCCCGGAGACAGTTGGCCGGGGAAGTCGGAATGCAAATCCAGGGACAAGAAGGGCGACTTAAGGTATCGATCAATAATCTTAAGGCCCTCTTTCCACTGGAGGCTTCCTCGACTCTTCACTTTTTCCAAACCTGGCTTCTCAATCAGGATCGTGGAATTACGGCCTCCATCGGTGTCTTTAACAGCGATGACAATGGGAATGCGGTGAGCTTTTTCGAGTTCAGCCCTCACAACGTCTTAGACACCGGGCTCAACATCGCCCAATTTGATTCGATAGCCATCACGGTTGAGGTTAAGGACCGAATGATCAGCCCGGAAATGGGCACGGTTATTCTTTTCGGGGAGCTTCCCCAAGACCTGGGCTACCTACCGGAAGGTGATAGCTACGATCCGGATGATTGGGGGCGATGGCGAAGTCAAAGCCAGGACAATTGGAGCAGCTCTGAAACGGTTGGCGCCCAAAGAACTCCTCCAGACGAACTTTTCGTCAAGGACGACTTCGACCTACCCGGGGAGTGGCCCCCCGAAAACCTCCAAACCAAAGCGCCCATCTCGCCCGGCGAAGCCAACGACGACATCGAAGATGACACATAAGCGAGAAAAGCGCCATCAAAAAAAACTGACCAAAATCATTCGCATCTGGTCGGTCCCTTAGTGCCAAGAACCGAAGAGGGCGGCCCTACCCAGGCCGCCCTTCCCTACTCCTGGTTTACCTCGGCCAGGCCGACAACTGAACCCTGACCAGCCGCTCAATCTGGTCTTTGAGCTGTGCCGGGTCAGAAATCGGCGGTAAGCAGGCGTCATGGGTACAGATTGAGGCCGCCGGGCTTGGCCCCGGCTCGTGATCGATTTGGACCAGAGCGCCGGGGAGGTAGGCTGAACGGGCCAGGCTGAAAAGCCCCAGGGTCCCGGGGCCGGCGGCCGGACCGGTGATTGAGATCTTGAGCGGGCGCAGCAGGCGGTCGACGGTTAGGGCATAGGCAGCCGAAATCACGTCGTAGCGCCGGTAAATCCGTAGGAAACCCCCGAGGGTCTTTTCGGCCAGGTTACGGTAGCGCTGGTCGCCGCCCAACTGATACATCATCAAGAACAGGTCGGCGGCGTTAGCGTTTTCTTCAAACGGCTTGTGTTTCTCCCGCAACGCTCCGATGGCCTCAACCCGGTCGGAGGTATCGAAAAAGCCCCCTTTTTCCTGGTCCCAGTGATCGCGTTCGATCAGGCGGCACAGGCTGCGGGCCGTCTCCAGGTAATGGGGGCGTCCGGATGGTTCGACGAGAAGATGAGCCTCGACCAGGGCCCGGGCCAGCCACACCTGGTCGTTCAACAGCCCGGGATGCTCTGATTTGCCGTCAACGTTGAAGTGGTAGGCCCCGACCGTTTCTGACCAGGACTCCTGCACAAGGTAGTCAAGGGCCCGCAGGGCCCGATCACGCAGGCGCGGCTCGCCCATCACCTCCGATGCCTTTAGGTATGAGATGACCATCATCGCGTTCCAGTCGGTGTAGATGGTCCGGTCGACGTAGGGGGCCTCTCGCCCGGCCCGCTCCGCCAGCGATAGAGCGTAGTACTCCTCATCGGCGTCCTGGCTGCCAAAAAAAGCCCCGGTCCTGGGATCGCTCAGGGTCGAGTCGATGTACCCGATAACCGAGCGGGCCACGCCCAAGTACTGATCCTGGCCGGTCACCTGGTAGGCGATTAAGCAATCCTTAAGAAGCAGGGCGTTATCCTCGAGCATCTTCTCAAAATGGGGCACAGTCCAGTCGCGGGTAGTCGAGTACCGGAAAAAGCCCCCGGCCTGGTCATCGTACATCCCGCCGCCTGCCATCATCTGCAGGGTCTTAGTGGCGATCTCAAGCATCTCGGGATCACCGGTCCGCCGGTGCCAGGCCAGGGCCAGTTCCAGGGCCCGGGCGTGGGGAAACTTCGGTTCCCGCCCGAAACCCCCGAATTCCCGATCGTACGCCCGGCGGAGGGAATCGAGGACCTCACGGACAATCTCATAGGAAACTAAGGCCCCGTCGACCTCGACGGTCTCTTCTTCGGGTTCCATGGCCTCAAATTTGAGCCGGGCTACCCGCTCCTCAATTTCCTCGTGTTTCTCGCGGTAGTAATCGCTGACCTTTTCGAGAATCGGCTTGAGGCTGTCCGGAGGGATATAGGTCCCGCCGGTCATCAAATCGCCCCCCGGGGTGAGGAAAGCCGTGGTTGGCCAGCCCCCGAGGTTATACCGGTTGTTGACATCGGGCCTCTTATCGGTATCGACCTTGATTGGGACAAACCGGTGGTTGATCAGGCTGATCACGTCCGGATCTGAGAATGAAGTGCGGTCCATGACGTGACACCAGTGGCACCAGACGGCGCCGATAGATAATAAGATCGGCTTATCCTCCCGCCTGGCTCGCTCTAGAGCCTCAAGGCCCCAGGGGTGCCATTGGATCTGATTGGGGCTTGGATATCGATTTTCCAACTTATTGCCTCCGAACTAAGTCCAAGATAGTTGGTCATTTGCCCGTTAATATGCCCCGCTGACCACCAGGACAAATGTCCGGGACAAATGTCCTTGTCACCAAGGACAGAACCGTAATATAATAATCCCATAAATTTGATCGGTTTATGGGGAATTGCTGAATAGGAGTCAAAGATGATCATGTCTGGCGTCAATTTAACCCACCTTCAGCGTCTGGAGGCCGAAAGCATTCACATCATGCGTGAGGTCGTGGCCGAGGCGGATAACCCCGTCATGCTCTACTCTATCGGCAAGGACAGCTCGGTGATGCTTCACCTGGCCCGCAAGGCGTTTTTCCCGGCCGTGCCTCCCTTTCCACTCCTGCACGTTGATACCACCTGGAAGTTTCGCGATATGTACGCCTTTCGTGAACGAATGGCCAGGGAGTCGGGCATGACGCTAATCGTCCACATCAACCGCGAGGGTCTGGAGATGGGCATCAACCCAATTACCCACGGGTCAGGCGTTCATACCGACGTCATGAAGACCCAGAGCCTGAAACAGGCCTTGGATAAATACGGATTCGACGCGGCTTTCGGTGGCGCGCGCCGTGATGAGGAGAAATCACGAGCCAAAGAGCGGGTTTTTTCCTTTCGCTCGGCCCAGCACAACTGGGATCCAAAAAACCAGCGTCCAGAGCTCTGGCGCCTTTATAACGCGCGCAAGAAAAAAGGCGAATCGATCCGAGTCTTTCCACTTTCCAACTGGACCGAGCTGGACATCTGGCAATACATCTACCTCGAAAACATCCCCATCGTTCCGCTCTACTTCGCGGACTGGCGTCCGGTCGTGGAGCGCGACGGAACCCTGATCATGGTGGACGATGAACGCCTGCCGCTGCGCGACGGTGAGAAGCCGACGCGACTGAAGGTTCGATTCCGCACCCTCGGCTGCTACCCGCTCACCGGTGCCATCGAGAGCGAGGCTGATACCCTCCCGGCAATCATCCAGGAGATGCTCCTCGCCAGGACGTCCGAACGCCAGGGGCGAGTTATTGACCATGACAGCGCCGCATCCATGGAAAAGAAAAAGCAAGAAGGGTACTTCTAATGTCGCATGTCAGTGATTTAATCGCGACCGACATCGAGCAATACCTCAAGTCGCACGAGCGTAAGGGGCTGTTGCGCTTCATCACCTGCGGCAGCGTTGATGACGGGAAGAGCACCCTGATCGGCCGGCTGCTTTATGAATCAAAAATGTTGTTTGAGGATCAATTGGCCTCAGTCGAGGCTGATTCCAAGAAGTGGGGAACACAGGGCGGCGATCTTGACCTGGCCCTGCTGGTTGATGGCCTGGCCGCCGAGCGCGAGCAGGGGATTACCATCGATGTGGCCTACCGCTTTTTTTCAACCGAAAAGCGCAAGTTCATTGTGGCCGACACCCCTGGTCACGAGCAATATACCCGCAACATGGTCACCGGGGCTTCGACCGCTGACGTGGCCGTGATCCTGATCGACGCCCGCAAGGGTGTCCTGACCCAAACTCGACGCCACAGTTATCTCGTATCGCTGATCGGTATCCGCAAAGTGGTTCTGGCCATCAACAAGATGGATCTAGTGAACTACTCTGAAGAGGTCTTTCGCGGCATCGTTGAGGACTATGGTAAGTTTGCCGGGAAAATCGGGCTGACCGAGATCACACCGATTCCGGTCTCGGCCCTCAAGGGCGACAACATCCTAACGGCCAGCAAGGAGACACCCTGGTACGGCGGTCCGACCCTGATGGGTTTCTTGGAGACAGTGGAAATCAACGAAGACCGGCTTCAGGACCAGCCTTTTCGTCTGCCCGTGCAGTGGGTCAACCGACCCAATCTGGATTTTCGCGGCTTTGCCGGTACCATCGCCAGCGGGATTATCAGACCTGGCGAGCGCGTTCGGGTACTCCCATCGGGCCTGGAGAGCACGGTAGAGCGCATCGTCACCTTCAATGGCGACCTCGACCTGGCCGTGGCCGGGCAGTCGATCACCCTGACCTTGGCCGATGAGATCGATATCTCCCGCGGTGATCTGATCTGCAAGACCGATGACGTGGCCGGGGTGGCCGATCAGTTCAAGGTCACCCTCATTTGGATGAACCACGATCCGATGCTGGGCGGCCGGCAATACTTAATGAAGGTTGGCCCTAGGACCGTCACCGCCACCCCGGCGGCGCCGGATTACAAGGTTAACGTCAACACCCTGGAACGGGCAGCCGCTGATCGATTGGAACTGAACGAGATCGGGGCCGGCAATCTCAGCCTTGACCGGCCGGTCGCCTTTGACTCATATGACGATAATCGTGAGACCGGCGGCTTCATTCTTATCGACCGGATCACCAACCACACCGTCGGTGCCGGGCGTGTTGAGTCTGCCCTGCGCCGGCCCCAGGATCTTCAGTCTCAGCGCCTGGACATCACCCAGGAGGCTCGCGCCGCCGCCAAGGGGCAAAGGCCGTGCACCCTTTGGTTTACCGGGCTCCCTGGCGCAGGCAAGTCGAAGATTGCCAGTCTGGTGGAACAAAAGCTCCACCTGATTGGCCGCCACACCTACCTCTTGGACGACGATAACGTGCGTCACGGGCTGAACCGTGATCTCGGTTTCACCGAGGTTGGCCGGGCCGAGAATATCCGCCGCGTCACTGAGGTGGGGAACCTAATGATGGACGCCGGTCTGATCGTACTTATCTCAGTTTATTCCCCCCTCCGGGCTGAGCGGGGCCTGGCGCGCGGGCTGGTCGCCGAGGGCCAGTTTATCGAGATTTTCATCGACAGCCCGGCCGGGATGGCCGGGAGCCTGGATTCACCTTATGAGGTGCCCGAAAACGCGGAGATCCGGATTAACGCGACCGGCTCCGCCCCGGAGGAAGCCGCTGAGCAGATCGTCGCGGCCCTGCGGCGGTTAATCTAGAGTTACCATTCGTCGGCCTCCACCAAATCCAATCCTCCCTGGAGGTTAACCGACTCCCAATAACGCCGGCCGCACTGGAAGCACTGCAGGATCTCGTGCCCGTTGCGGTCGGGAGGACCCAAGGGATTCAGTTGGCCGCTTCCACATTCAGGACAGGCATCGATCATGAAGATAACCCCCTTGCCGGTTTGGGGTTATCATTTCCTGACGCCAGACCGGCTAATCTTTGGCCACGGCATCGACGGCGCGCAGGGCCTCTGAGGCCATTTCGATCAGGCCCGGCGAGCCGCCCACCCTCAGCATATCCGCCCCCCGGAGGGCCAGAAGGACTACCCAAGCTATAGCTGAAGCCTCTGACCAAGGAGGGGGGTCATCAGGATCGCCGCCTTGGGATCCGGCACCCAAATTGATGAGCAGCGGGCACCCGAGTGACCTGAGTTCAGCCAACCTGGCCACGAAGACCCGATCTGGAGATACCTCGGCCCCGAACTGGCAGGGACATTCCAGGATCACCCGCTCGGGACCGATACCCGCGGCCGCCGCGGTCTCCAGGGCGACCAAAAGGCTTTTTTCGAGGTCCCCGATTAGTTCATCCGGGCTCCGGATCGGGACGGCCGGCCCGGGGCCCAGGATCAGCAAGGCTCCGGGCGCGGCCAGCTCTTTCAACACCGGAGTCAGCGCCTCCCCGGCCAGGAGCGGGTCGAGGCGCACCAGGGCGGCCCCCGCCCGGGCGGCCATCCGGGCCGTCCCCGCATCCCTCACGTTGGGCACGGCTATCCCGCCCGTCAGGCCCTCGTCCACCAGAAGATCGTCCACCAGAAGATCGTCCACCAGAAGATCGTCCACCAGAAGATCGTCCACCAGAAGATCGTCCACCAAAGATTTGCCCCTGCCCACAGACGCCCTGCCCCCGCAGGCTTCGATCAGGTAGGTTTTCCGACCGAAATCCAGAGTCAACCCCGAACCGGCGGCCATCCGGCCCCGGCCCGGAATCAGCCGGTCGCCGGCCAGGATACGCTCGATGAGTCCAGCTACCTCAGTCAGGCGAAAGTGGGCCTGCCTCCGGAGCTTGCCCGCCAGGCTGGTCAGAGCCGCCCGCGTCCCCATCAGGATGGCCTCGGTTGGGCCAGGAGCGAAATTGGCCACCTTCCAGGGAACGGCCAGATCGGCCCCGCGAGCCAGGGCCTCCTGCTTGATGATATTAGCCGCCTTCGAGGATATATTTTCGATATGAATCAAGTAATGCTCGGCCTTGCCGGCCATGATCTCAATTCCGGCCGGGTCGACCCCGAGGCGAGCCATCTCTCTGACCACCGCCCCGGCATCGGAAAAAAAGAGCCGTCTGGCCCTGATCTTGCCCTGGGCGCCTCTCTCCCCCTGCACCGAACCCCCCCTTTGTTTCCCCTTCATCCTATCAAAAGGCCGGACTCGACAACAGATGGCGAAAAACATCAGTAAAAAGCTATAATAGGTCATATAACCCGGCGGAACGGAACATTCAGAGCGAAATAGTTCGGAGCAAAACATGGCGGTAGCGTTCATCGGGCTCGGCTCCAACCTTGGGGATCGCCGGGCCAACCTGGAGCAGGCGGTAAACAAGCTCATGGAGTCAATCCGGGTCATTGGCCTTTCGTCGATTTACGAAACCGATCCGGTCGGGCGGTCCGAGCAGCCGCCTTTTCTGAACGCGGTGATTAAGGTCGAAACCGATCTTCCGGCCGAGGCCCTTCTGGGCTTATTATTCTCGGTTGAAAAAGATTTGGGCCGGCAGCGAACCCTGCGCTGGGGCCCTCGCACGCTCGACCTGGATCTGCTGGTTTATGATGACGTGGTCCTGGACCGGCCCGAGCTGACCCTGCCCCATCCGGAAATGACCAACCGGGCCTTCGTTCTGGTGCCGCTGGCCGAAATTGAACCGAACCTCAGGCTGCCCGGCGGCCAGACGGTAGCTGAGCACCTGGCGAACCTGGCTCCCCCCTGGGGAGTGAACCAGATCGGAGGATGGACGCAGAAATGAACAAGGCTAAGATCGCCGAGGCGGTGCGAATGATCCTCGAAGCCATCGGGGAAAACCCGGAGCGCGAGGGTCTGAGGGACACCCCCCGCCGGGTGGCCGATATGTACGAGGAGATCCTGGCCGGGGTCGGCCAGGACGCCAGCCAGGTCCTAGAGGTCTACTTTACGACCGAAGACCACGAGGAAGTGGTCATGGTCAAGGACATCCCCTTTTACTCGATCTGCGAGCACCACCTGACCCCCTTCTTTGGGAAGGCCCACGTTGCCTATATCCCCCGTAAGGGCCGCCTCACGGGCATCTCGAAGCTGGCCCGGGTGATCGACCTTCTGGCCAAGCGGCCTCAACTGCAGGAGCGGATAACCTCCCAGGCCGCCGAGATGATCATGGAAAGGCTGAACCCTCACGGGGTAATGGTTGTGGTTGAAGCCGAGCATCTTTGCATGTCGATGCGCGGGGTGAAGAAACCGGGTTCGTTCACCGTGACTTCAGCCGTTCGAGGAGTTTTTGCCAAAAATCCGGCTACCCGCGCCGAGGCCATCGGCTTGATTGGCAAAACCTCGATATAATTCCTAGTCTCAAAGCCTCCGGCCAAGGTCAAACTAGACTTTGAAAGGAGGCCAAATTATGTCCAATGAGGGTTTGAGAAATATCGTCGATAACACCACCTGGGAATTTCTCGGAACCGGCTGGTGGGTTCTTCATGTCGCAACAATCGGCCTGACCTTTTATCTTGGGCACCTGCTTTGGCCGGCTCGCTGAGACCGAAGTATACCTAGAAATTAAGGAGGCCCCGCTCAAGCGGGGTCTCCAGTTATTTCTATCGGTTTTTCTTCCGGAAACTCTAAGACAATGACCAGATCCCCCGCCTCGACCGTTTCACCCGATTTGACTAGCACCTCGGAAATCATGGCCTCCCGCGGGGCCTGGATCGTTGTTTCCATCTTCATGGCTTCGGTTACCAATAAATGCTCGCCTTTAGCTACCATATCCCCCGGCTCAGCCATCACCTTGAGTACCCTGCCCGGCATCGAGGCACCGATATGATGAGGGTTCCCGGGAGCGGCCTTGGTCCTGACGGCCGTCTGGACCTGAACTGACTGGTCGCGAACCTTAACCTCACGGGGCTGGCCGTTCAACTCATAGTAAATTACCCGGGTTCCATCGGAGCGCAGCTCTCCAACGGCGGTCAGCTTAATCATCAGAATCTTGCCTCGTTCGATCTCGACCGCCGTTTCCTCGCCCAGGCGCAGGCCGTAGAAGAAGGTCGGGGTTTCAATTACCGAAACATCCCCGTATTCGTCCCGATGCCGGATAAAATCCTCGAAGACCTTCGGGTACATAAGGTAACTAAGAAGATCGCTCCTGGAGAACCGGCGGTTAAACTTGCGTTCCAGTTCTCGTGAGGTAGCCTCAAGGTCGACCGGGTCCATCAACTCGCCCGGCCGGCAGGTGATGTGGCTCCGGCCCTTGAGGACTATTTGGCGCAGCCTCTCCGGGAAGCCAAACGGATTCTGGCCCATCGATCCCTGGAAGTAGCTGACGACCGAGTCAGGGAAGGTCAGGCTCTCACCGCGCTCCAAAACCTGCTCGGGGGTCAAATTATTCTTGACCATAAAGAGGGCAAAGTCGCCGACCATCTTTGATGACGGTGTCACCTTGACGATATCGCCGAGCATCTGGTTAACGGTGGCAAAGGCCTCTTTGACTTCCTCCCACCGGTCGCCCAGCCCCAAGGCCTCGGCCTGTGGCCTCAGGTTCGAGTACTGGCCTCCGGGGATTTCGTGGTGATAGACCTCGGTCGTCCCCGCCTTGAGGTCGCTCTCGAAGGCGTAGTAAAAGCCCCGAACGTCCTCCCAGTAGTTCGACAGCGGCTGGAGCCGTTTCTGGCAAAGCCCGGTATCCCTTTCGGTCCCCTGCAGGGCAGCCACCAGGGCGTTCAGGCTGGGCTGGGAGGTCAGGCCGGACATCGAACTGAGGGCGGCGTCAACGATGTCGACCCCGGCCTCGACCGCCTTGAGCAAAGTAGCCACACCGTTGCCGCTGGTATCATGGGTGTGCAGGTGAATCGGGATGCCAACTTCATGGCGCAGGGCCTTAACCAACTTCTCGGCGGCGTAAGGCTTGAGCAGGCCGGCCATATCCTTGATCCCCAGGATGGTCGCCCCGGCTTGTTCCAGTTCTTTAGCCATTTCGACGTAATACTTGAGCGAGTACCGGTCGCGGTTGGAATCGAAAATGTCTCCGGTGTAGCAGACCGATGCCTCACAGATTTTGCCCTCCTGGCGGACTGCGTCGATCGCTACCCGCATCCCTTCGATCCAGTTCAGGCTGTCAAAGATGCGGAAAACGTCGATCCCGTTTCGGGCCGACTCACGAACGAACTCCTGGATGACGTTATCCGGGTAGTTGGTGTAACCGACGGCGTTGGCGCCGCGCAGGAGCATCTGAAACAAAAGGTTGGGAATCGCCTGGCGCAGCTTGGCCAGCCTCTCCCATGGGCACTCATGCAAGAAGCGCATGGTGACATCGAAGGTCGCCCCGCCCCACATCTCTAGTGAAAAGAGGCCGGCCCCGAGCTTGCCGGTCGCCTCGGCAATGTTCATCAGGTCATAGGTTCTGACCCGGGTGGCCAGCAGCGACTGGTGAGCGTCGCGGAAGGTGGTGTCGGTAATCAGTAGCCTTTTTTGATCACGGACCCAGCGGGAAAGGCCCTCCGGCCCGAGACGGTCCAATATCTGTTTGGTCCCCTCGGGATAAGGGTTGTCGATGGTCAGGCGCGGGATCTTGGGGACCCTGAAATGGGGTTTTTTGTCCTTCTTCTTGACCCCGGGCCCGCCATTGACGATCACGTCGCCGATAAAGCGCAGGGTTTTAGTCCCGCGGTCGCGCCGGGCCGGGAACTGAAAGAGCTCCCGGGTGGTGTCGATGAACGAGGTGTCGTAAGACCCGTTCAAGAAATCGGGATGCTGGACGACGTTCTCGAGGAACGGAACGTTAGTCTTGACCCCACGGATGCGGAACTCGGTCAGTGAGCGCAGCATCTTGGCCGCGGCGGCTTCGAAGGTCAGGGCCCAGGTTGAGATCTTAACCAGAAGCGAATCGTAGTGAGGGGAGATCTTGGCCCCGTTGTGTCCGTTGCCGGCGTCAAGACGGACGCCAAAGCCGGCCGCGGTGCGGTAAGCCAGGATCCGGCCGGTATCAGGCAAAAAGTTGTTTTCTGGGTCCTCGGTGGTGACCCGGCACTGGATGGCGTAGCCCCGGCGTTGGACGGCCTCCTGGTTGGGAATACCGATTTGAGGATCGGAAAGGCGACAGCCTTCAGCCACCCGGATCTGTGACTGAACTAGATCGACTCCGGTAAGAAGTTCGGTAATGGTATGCTCAACCTGTATCCGGGGATTGACCTCAAGAAAATAGAATTTCCCGTCGTTGGCCAGCAGGAACTCGACCGTCCCGGCGTTGACGTAATTGGCCTTTTTCATTAAGGATACAGCCGCACCGCAGATCTCTCGCCGCAAGCCCTCGTCCAAAGCCAGGGACGGGGCCACCTCGACCAGCTTCTGGTGACGGCGCTGCACCGAGCAGTCGCGCTCGAAGAGATGGACGATGCCCCCGTGCGAGTCAGCCAAGATCTGAACCTCGATATGCTTTGGCCGCTCGATAAATTTCTCAAGATAAACGGCCGGGTTCCCGAAAGCGGCCTTGGCCTCCGACCTGGCCCGGTCGAGAGCCTCGAGCAGCTCATCCTTGTTTCGAACGACGCGCATGCCCCGCCCCCCACCGCCGGCCACCGCCTTGACGATGACCGGGTAGCCATGGGTCTTGGCAAATAGGAGTGCGTCCTGGTGGTGCTCGATCGGTTCCTCAGTGCCCGGGGCAATCGGAAGGCCGGCCCCCCGGGCCAGGGCCCGGGCCGAAACCTTATCCCCAAAAACCCTGAGGTGCTCGGGCCGGGGCCCGATAAAAGCCACCCCGTTTCTCAAGCAGGCCTCGGCGAATTCGGCGTTTTCAGCCAAGAACCCGTAGCCGGGGTGGATGGCGTCAATCTGGTGGCGTTTAGCGATCTCGATGATCCCATCGACGTCTAAGTAGGCTCCGACTGGGGTCTGGCCCTCTCCCACCCGGTAGGCCTCATCGGCCTTGAACCGGTGCAGTGCCACCGAGTCTTCGTCGGAATAGATGGCGATCGTTTTCTTGTGCAGTTCTGTGCAGGCGCGAAAGATTCGGATGGCGATTTCCCCGCGGTTGGCTGCCATGATTCGCTGGAGTGCGGAGGGGTTGGGCATCAGGTTTCTCCTCTCCTGGTCGGTTGGCCTTTTGGCCATTTTGGTCATTGCCGTAATCGTAATTGTAGCATAAATGCCAGGCAAGCGACACGCCTGGATGGCGTTAGTGCCGGCGCGAGTCAAGGATGACGGCAGCGCCGGCGAAAAGCCCCCGGGGGGTCGTTAGATACGCCTGCCGACCCCAGGGCAGGGAAGTCGTGAGAACAGGAGGGGAGCAGGATGAGATCGTGAGGCAGGGAGAATAATCAATGATTTTCACCCCCTAAGGGTGCCGCATCGGAAACTAAGTGACGATTCACCCCAAAAACCACTCTCGCAGAGGATAATTTTGAGGTTTTGGCCTCAA
>JBGFRN010000283.1:0-4697 GCA_041695105.1 Bacillota bacterium
GTGCGGATGTCGCCGGAAATCCTCCATATCAAACTTTCCGACGTCGAGGCTGTGGGCCGCGAATTGGCCGAAGCCGGGCAGAAGATCGCCTCGTGCGGCAAGCGTACCCGGGTTCCGGTGGCCTGTGGCGGCTGTGAATACAACCCCAACGGGATTGTTGACACTCAGAGGCTGGCCCTGGAGATCAACGACCGTTTTTTTGGGCAGGACCATTACGGCAAGTTCAAGATCACCCTGTCCGGCTGCCCGATCGATTGCCCGCACGCCCGGATGGCCGACCTGGGGTTCGTTGGCCAGATGGAACCAGAACTGGTTGCCGGTAACTGCACCAGTTGCGAGCTCTGTACCCGGGCCTGTCAGGATGACGCCCTGGAGATGGTCGACGGGCTGCCGGTCAGAAACTACGACAACTGTGTCTCCTGTGGCGACTGCGTCAAGGCCTGCCCCTTTGACGCCATGGTGCCAAAGCGCAAGGGTCACGCCGTTTTGGCCGGCGGTAAGGGCGGCAAGCATATGCTGCTGACCGAACCGGTCGCCAACTTCGTGCCTGACGAGAAGGTCCTGGACGTGGTCGAGAAGGTCTCTGAGTGGTACCGGGCCAAGGGCAAGCGCGGTGAGCGTATCGGGATGACCATTGCCCGGGTCGGAACCAACAGCCTCAAGGAGCACCTCAAAGAAACGATCGGCGAGTACCTTGTCGACAGCAGCGACCTCAAAAAGCCGCGCTGGGTCAGGTATTACCCGCCGGGTGTGGCCGAGAACTTCAGCGCCCTGAAAGGGCCTCAAGGAGCTTAAAACATGTCTGAGCCAGCCAAGAAGGAACTCGATCTTCGCGGGACTCCCTGCCCACTCAACTTTGTCAAGGCTAAACTGGCCCTGGAGGAACTGGACGAAGGGGAGTTACTCGAGATTACCATCGACGACGGCGATCCGGTTCGAAACGTTCCCCGAAGCGTCAAGGATGAGGGACATCAAATCCTCAAAGTCGAAAAAGTTGAGGAGGCTTTCAAGCTTCTGATAAAAAAGGTCGGCGAGTAATCCGTCGAATAGTCCGGTTGACGCTGGGCGAAAGCAGTGATATACTTCCATTTGTTAAAGAAGAAGCCATCCGCTTCTCACCATACGGCGGCTGATTTCAGCGACGGTCAGTATGGTTAGCGCAGAATGACCGCCCGGAGAGGCTCTTTTCCGTGCGGCCCTGATTTTGCGGGACAGCGGGTGCCATGGCGCCCGCTTTTATTTTCCTTATCTGCTCCAAAATACATAGGAGGTGTAGTGTATTTCTAAAGACTTGAGGGTGAATGAGGCCATCCGCGCCAGGGAGGTCCGTCTAGTCGACTCCACCGGCGAGCAACTAGGCGTGGTCAGCGGTCGGGATGCGCTTCGCATCGCCCAAGAGAAGGGGATGGACTTGGTCGAGGTGGCTCCGATGGCCAAGCCCCCAGTTTGCCGGATCATGGACTACGGCAAATTTAAATACGAAGAGTCCAAGCGGGAGAGAGAATCCCGAAAAAAACAAAAGGTCATCAGCGTCAAAGAGGTTAAGATGCGCCCGGCCATTGAGGACCACGACTTTGAGGTCAGGTTTCGCCAGACCGAGAAGTTCCTCAAAGAGGGCGATAAGGTTAAGTGCACGATCATGTTCCGTGGCCGAGAGGTGGTGCACGCCGAGCTCGGCAAGGCGGTCTTGGACCGCCTGCTTGAGCGGGTCAAGGATCTGTGTATCATCGAGCGCCCGGCCAAGCTCGAGGGGCGCAACATGATCATGATCTTGTCTCCCAAAGAGCACCATTAATCAACCATCAAACTCTGAGGAGGCCAATAGATGCCCAAAGTCAAGACCCACCGCGGGGCGGCCAAGCGCTTCAAGGTCACCGGAACCGGCAAGATCAAGCGCGGCCATGCTTATACCAGCCATTTGATGTCCAACAAGCCGGTTAAGTCCAAGCGCAAGCTTGATGCCACCACCCTGGTCCACAAGACCCAGGAGAAGCAGATCCGCGCTCTTATTCCCTATAAATAAACCGGGAGGCTATGTCAAATGTCGAGAGTCAAGACGGGTGTCATCACCCGCAGAAGGCATAAAAAAATTCTCAAACTGGCGAGGGGTTACTGGGGCCGCCGCCATAAGATCTTCCGCCCGGCCAACGAGGCGGTCATGCATGCGCTCCGGTATGCCTTCCGCGACCGTCGCCAGAAGAAGCGCGATTTCCGGCGCCTCTGGATCGCCCGTATCAACGCTGCCGCCCGCCTGAGCGGGATGTCTTACAGCCGGCTGATCAACGGCCTGAAAAAGTCGGGGGTAGCCGTCAACCGCAAGATGCTGGCCGATCTGGCCGTAAGAGACTCACATGCCTTCGTTCAATTGGTCGAGAGGGCCCGGGCTGGACTTCAGGCCTAGAACTGGATAAGGTTGTATGGCCCGGGATAACCTGGGCCATTTTCCATAGAAAGAAGGATTTGGCTTGCCAATGCCAACTCAGGGGCTTCGCCTGACGCCTTCTCAGATCCTGGTGATCGGCTTCGCCACCCTGATCCTGGTGGGATCCATAGTCCTGATGTTGCCGGTTTCCTCGGCCTCCGGCCAGTGGACTCCATTTGTTGATGCCTTGTTCACGGCTACTTCAGCCGTTTGCGTCACCGGCCTGATCGTGGTCGACACAGCCACCCACTGGAGTCTATTTGGACAAGCCGTCATTCTGATCCTGATTCAGGTGGGCGGCCTTGGGATTATGACCATGTCGACCCTGGTAGCTTTTCTCCTGGGAAAACGCATCAGCCTGAAAGAGAGGCTGATCATGCAGGAGGCATTTGGGGGGACCGTCTCGCTGGCCGGGCTGGTTCGCCTGACCAAACACGTTCTGGTGGTCACGTTCTTGATCGAGGCCGTCGGGGCACTGATCCTGTTTCTCCGGTGGAGCCTCGATTACCCGCTCCCCAAGGCTCTTTGGCTCGGGGTCTTCCACGCGGTCTCAGCCTTCTGCAACGCCGGCTTCGACCTCTTCTCGGTATCGCTGGTCAATTACGTTGATGACTGGACGGTCATCCTGACCGTCAGCGGCCTGATCGTGCTGGGCGGTTTAGGCTTTACCGTCATCCTTGACCTTTGGAACCACCGTCGCGGCGGCCGCTTTAGCCTGCATACCAAGCTGGTTCTGGTGGTTAGCGGCCTGCTCATCGTAATCGGGACAGGGGTCATCTTCGTCCTTGAATACTCCAATCCCAAGACCCTGGAACCGCTGTCGCCGGCGGGTAAATTTCTGGGGGCGCTCTTTCATTCAATTTCGCCTCGCACCGCCGGGTATAACAGCCTGGTGACCGGCGACCTGTACCCGGGCACCCTTTTTGTGACTATTATTTTGATGTTTATCGGCGCCTCGCCGGCCTCGACCGGTGGTGGCATTAAGACCACTACCTTTGGGGCGCTGGTTATGGCGGTTTGGTCAACCATCAGGGGCAAGCCCGAAGTGGAGGTTTTCGAGCGCCGGCTGGTTCGCGACGTCGTCGACCGGGGGCTGGCCATCACTTCAATGGCCTGGGCCCTGGTCACCATTTTCACGATCGTTTTGCTGGTTTCAGAAGGGGCCAGGCTGATTGACGCACTGTTTGAGGTCACCTCGGCCTTTGGCACGGTCGGGCTTTCCACTGGCCTGACCCCGAAATTGACCGATTCCGGCAAGCTGCTGATTACTTTGACCATGTATATCGGACGGGTCGGCCCGCTGACCTTGGCCGTGGCCCTGGCCCAACGCTCCCAGCACCCCAATCTTCACTATCCGGAAGATCGGGTCTTAGTCGGTTAAATGTCGGTTAAAGGCGGAGGAGTAGCTAATGAGCAAGCAATACGCAGTCATTGGTCTTGGCCGGTTCGGCATGAGCGTTGGGGTCAACCTGGCCGCCCAGGGCCACGAGGTCCTCGGGATCGACTCCAACGAGGCCCTGGTTCACGATGCCTCCAGCGTGCTGACCCACGTCATCCAGGCTGACGCTACTGACGAGGAAGCCCTCAAGGCCATGGGCCTGCGCAACTTTGACGGGGTCATCGTGGCCATCGGCTCTGATCTTGAGGCCAGCATCCTGGTGACCTTGCTCTTGAAGGAGATGGGCGCCCCGCTGGTGATAGCCAAGGCCTCAACAGAGCTTCAGGGTCGAGTTCTGCAGAAGATTGGTGCCGACCGGGTTGTCTATCCCGAACGTGACATGGGGGCCAGGGTGGCTCACAGCCTGGTGGCGTCAAATATCCTAGACTCGATTGAGCTTTCGCCAAAATACAGCATTCTTGAGGTTGAGGCCCCCCCTCAGCTCTGCGGGAAGACGCTGAAGGAACTGAACCTGCGCAACCGCTACAGCGTCACGGTGTTGGCCATTAAGCGCGACAACTCAATCATGGCCAGCCCCAAGGCCGAGGACCTGATTATGAGCGGCGATATCCTGGTTGTCATTGGACCGCACGATGGGTTTCGCAACCTTGAGAAGCTGAAATGATCACCAGCCGCTCCAATCCCCAGGTTAAGCAGTTCCGGGCGGCTGCCCGCCAGCGCCCCGAGGGTCTCTGCCTGGTCGAGGGAACCCGCCTGGCCGAGGAGGCCCTACGTTCGGGGCTTACCTTTACCGCCTTCGCCCACAGCCCACGCCTGGCTAAGGCTGAGCGAGGGCGGGGGCTTCTTGAAACCCTCCACCGACTGCCGGTAGGCATC
>JBGFRN010000320.1:0-4685 GCA_041695105.1 Bacillota bacterium
GCCCCGGTGATCATCAGTCCATCCTCGTCAGCCTTGGGGGTGTAAAACGGCCGCCCGCTCTCCGGATGCCCGTGGCAGACCGGGTTGAAGCCGAGGGCCCCGCCGACGACGTCGGCGCAGCCGACCACCTGATTGAGCAGTTCGATAGAGGTGCAGTTATAGACGGCGTTCTTGTGACCCTGGACCCCACGGAAGTAGATGGCCGAAACCGGGCGGTAGGGCAGGGTCTGACCCTCAAGCTGTATGGTGCTGCCGATCCGAGCCGTCTCGCCGAAGTCGCGGGCCAGGCGCCGGCTCTTATTGGCTGGAACCCCGGTGATGTCGTAGGTCGCTTCGGGGGTGTATTGCTGGACGTGTTCCCTGAGCAGGGAGAACGACGGCGTACAGGCCAGGTCCTTGACCTTGAAGCTGCCCTCCAGGGCGAAGTCCTTGGCCTCGTTGAACGGAACGGCCCGCTCCTGAGTCGGATCCCAGACCATCGGCTTTCCGGTGTCGCCGCAGCGGATGTAGCGCCCATCCGGGCCGATCAGGTAAGGGCCATTGGTCTTCAGCTTCAGGTATTCCCGGTCGAAGAGCTCGGCCTCGTTGAGTAGGACGTGGAGCATCGATAGGGCCATAGCGGCATCGGTGCCGGGGATGATCGGGACCCATTCGACCGACTTGGAGGCGGCGAAATTGTTCATCGGATCAACGACTACCAATCGCAACCCGCGTTCGCGGGCCGCGGCGGCCAACTGGGCGTTAGCGTTGCCGACATGCCCGGCGCTGTGGCCCTTGCTGCATCCGAAATAGATGGCCATCTCGGCGAACTCGAAATCAGGGACGAGCGACCACGAGGCGTGGTATAAGCCGTTCAAGGTGTGGGCGGCGTTGCCGCAGTGGAGTCCGCCCCCGGCCACGTACATATTTGGCGATCCGAAGGCGTGCAGGAATGAAACCGGCAGGCCGAGCAGGACACTGTGGCAGGTGGTCGTTCCCTGGTAGAACAGTTGGCGTGGATCCTCGTCATGGATCTCCTTCAGGCGCCGGCAGGCCTCTTCCATGGCCTCCTCCCAGCTGATCTCCTTCCAGAGCGGGTCGACCCCCTTGCCCTTGATCGGGTTGGTCCGGCGCAGGGGCTTTGTGACCCGATGCGGGTCGTAAAGGGTCATGATCCCCGACAGACCCTTGGGGCACATCTTGCCCGAACCTATTACGCTATCCGGGTTTCCCTCGATCTTGACCACTGTTCCCTCAACAACGTGCACCTTGATCGAACAACCATTGTAGCACATGTTGCAGGCCGAAGGTATCCAGCGGTCTTCTTTGGGAAGTTGGCTTTGTGGCATGGCCATCTGCATCCCTCCGATTAAAACAGGTAGTTTGGCGTTCTAACCCCCGGTAAACGGTTGCATCACGAAAACTTGAACGTCGGTGCTCGCCTCCCCAGTTTTGAGTTTGGCTGCCGGCAGATCCTCCGGCTCAATTTTCACATCATTAACGAAGACCAATACGTGCCTTTGAATCCGCTGCCAGGCCCCCTGGCCCTGGGTCTGGCAGAACACCCGACTTCCGAAACGATCCCCGAACCGGGCGACCAGGTGCCGGAATAGATCGAGCACGGTGGCCTCGTCGTCCATCTCGACCTTCATCTTCGGGGCGTCCACCAAAGTGCGGAGCTGACCGAACAGACTCAACTCCACTTGTACTGACATGACTCCTACCTCCTTGCTCCAGCTGCGGCCACCGCCGCGCCCGTTGATTCGTGTGGCAGGTCGAGCCAAGTAACCGGGGGACCGGCCTGGCCCCTGGCTGCTTTGAGTAAGGTTGTCAGCGCCCTTTCCATGTGTTCGATGGTAATGTCCAGGCCGCCCAGGCCGGCGATGAAACCGTGGGGAACCGAGATTCCTGGCTGTCCGGAAACGGTCTGCTTGAGCTCGGTGTAGACCGTTCCAGCCCCCCAGCCGAAGGAGACGCTCCGGTCGACGACTCCGACTGCCTTTTTCCCGCGCAGGAGCTCGACCAGTCTCGCGCTCGGGAAGGGGCGGACCAGCCGGAGCTTGATCAGCCCGACCGAGTGCCCCTCCCCGCGCAGGTTCTCGATGGCTACCCTCGCAGCCCCGGTCATGCTCCCGGTGGTGATCAGAACGACCTCGGCATCGTCGGTTCGGTAGGCCTCCAGGGCCCCGCCGTAGCCGCGCCCGAAGGCACTCCGGAACTGGCCGTCGATTTCGTCCAGCACCCCCTCAGCCCTGGCCAGGGCCTGCGTATGCTCAAAGCGGTACCTGGTCAGGAGATCACCCGGTGTCAAAGGATCCATCGACAGGACATCGCGGGAATCAAGCCTTATCATCGGCTGAAACGGCGGGAGAAAGCGGTCGACTACATCCTGAACGGGGATCTCGATCCTCTCAACTAAATGGGAAAGAAAGAAGCCGTCGTAGCAGACGTTGACCGGAAGGACCACCCGGGGATCTTCGGCCAGCCGGTAAGCCATGATGACGCTGTCGAGGATCTCCTGGTTGTCCTCGACGTACAGCTGGATCCAACCGGCGTCCCGGACGGTCATCGAATCCTGCTGACCCCCCCACACGGTCATCGGCGAGGTGATCTCCCGGTTGGCGATGGCCATGACGATCGGCAGCCGGAGAGTCGAGGTCCGCAGGTACGGTTCAAACATCAGGGCCAGGCCGACGGCCGAGGTGGCCGTGAAGGTCCGCAGCCCGCCCAAGCACGCCCCGTGCAGGACGCTCAGAGCCGAGTGCTCGCTCTCAACCTCGACCATCTCGGCGTCTAAGATCCCTCGGGCGACGAAATCGGCCAGATACTCGACCAGTGGCGTCTG
The DNA here is from genome assembly GCA_041695105.1 of Bacillota bacterium. Classification (GTDB taxonomy): domain Bacteria; phylum Bacillota; class Sulfobacillia; order JAMDAP01; family JAJYMS01; genus JBGFRN01. Next base: position 2,825 of record JBGFRN010000320.1, read on the forward strand.
GGGGGTTATCGGGTAGGCCGAAATCAGGCCCGGCCGGGATAGCTTCACCCCGATGGCGGCCGCCTTGTTCCCGCTAGCGGCTGTCACTTCTGCTTTCAACCCTGAAGCCATTCCTCAATCCCCTCCGGCCGTTTCAGCTTCCATTCGAACCGCCCCGGAGGGACACTCATTGGCGCAGATCCCGCAGCCCTTACAGTAGTCGAGGTTGGTATCCATGAACTTGCCCGCCTCGACCCGGGACTGGGTCGGGCAGAAAAGCCAGCAAGTGCCACAGAGCCAGCATTTTTTTTGTTCAGTGACCGGATGCCCCTGGCGCCAGGTGCCGGTCGGGACGACCAACAGGCCCCGGGCTACCGGAGTAGTAAAGTCCGCCGCGTCTTTGGACCAGGCCATCGTCCTTCCCCCTTACTTGACCAGCGACATCAGGCGCCGGTAGCGCCGGTCGACTTGTTCCTGGATTTCTTTGATCTCCCTTTCGGTCAGATGCTTGAACTTACCGAGCAGCTTCAGGTAGTCTTTGACCGGCTTGGGAAAGGCCACCTTGCGGGTCAGCCTGATCGAACCGTCTTCAGCCTCCCAGAGCGGAAAATGTCGGGTCTCGACGGCCAGCCGGGCCACCTCGATCGTCTTTTCCGGCGGGAAGAGCCACCCAACCGGGCAGGGAGAGAAGAGATGGATATAAGCCAGGCCGTTTCGCACCGCCGCTGCCTTACGGAGCTTGTGGGCGAAGTCAGCCGGGTAGGCGGTCGTCGCCGTCGCTACGTAAGTGGCGTTGTTCATAGCCATAATCAACGGAAGTTCCTTGGCCGGCTCCAGTTTTCCGTGCTTATGCTTAGAAACCGGGGTGGTTGTCGTCTGGGCCATTTGCGGCGTCGTGCCGCTGCGCTGCACCCCAGTATTCATGTAGCCCTCGTTGTCGTAGCAGATGTAGATCAGATTCTCGCGCCGCTCGGCGGCGGCCGACAGGCACTGCAGACCAATGTCCCCGGTCGCGCCGTCTCCGGCGAAGGCGACCACCAGGGCGTCTTTGCCCTGCCGGCGGAAGGCTCGCTTAAGCCCGGCGGCCATAGCTGCGGTGTTATCCATCAATGGCATCATCGTTGTCACCTTCATTGCGCTGTCCCGGCCGTAACCCGGAGCGCACCCCCCCATACACCCGGCTGGGATAGCCATGACCAGGTTATCCCCCAGGACCTTCAGGGTCAGGCGCAGACTCAACTCGGCGTTGCATCCTGTGCAAGCGGCAAAACCGGGGCTAACCAGATCGCGGGCATTTTTTAACTGTTGGTAGGTCCGCCCAATCGGGAGTCGATCCCGGATCAGCCAGGCCGCGTGCTCGATTAAGCTACTGTGCATATGAAACTTCCTCGACCTCGGTTTCCTCGTAGGCCAGCCGAGCCGCCCGGGTATTGGCCTCTGGGTCGACCTGATGGTTGCCGGCGAAATAGTCCCGAATCGCGGCTGCAATCGAATCGAAGCTCACCCACCCAGTTGCCCTAGCTAGCGCCCCAAGGATCGTGGTGTTGAGGATGGGGCGCCCTAGGCTCCGCATCGCGATTCCGGTCGCGTCCACCCTGGCAACCCGAAGGACGGTCTTGCACGAAACCTCCGGCCACCCGCGTGAGTTGATCAAAAAAAGGCCCTCACCCCCAAGGCCCTGAAAAACGTCGACCGCCTTCAGCAGCCCTGGGTCCATAACCACGATGCAATCTGGGAAATAGACCTGGGTTTTCGGGAGGATCGGCACGTTGCTCAGCCGGACGAAGGCCTGGATCGGAGCTCCACGGCGCTCAAAGCCAAAGGCCGGAATGGCACTGCCGTATCTTCCCTCTGCCACGATGGCACGAACCAGGATCTCTGA
>JBGFRN010000281.1:0-4680 GCA_041695105.1 Bacillota bacterium
CGAGCATTTCCAGGGTGTCGTCTGGTTTGAGTCCCAGAATCAGCCGCCCGTCATTGCCGAAAACCCCTACCACCACGGTAGTTTGGGCCGCGATCGGAAACAGGCCTCCGACCTCAGGGCCCCCTTTGAGCTCGCGGAGAACGCCCGGATCGATCAACCCGGAGCGGGCCTCAACCAGCGAGTAGTAGCTATAAGGCTTAACCCAGGCTTCCCTGACGGAGACGAACATCGAGCCGGTGAGGACGGCGGTCAGGCTGACCGCCATCACGGCCAGGACGATTACAGCCACGACGGGGAGGGCCTTTTTTTTGTTTCGAAAGAAGTAGGTGAAGGGGGAGAGTGGTCCCCAAATCAGACTCATTCCACCACCCTCACTCCGCCCGGGCCCGCTGGCCGTCAGTCAGTTTCCTTAGAGTTTGCACATTGCCGGTGATAACCGTGCTCCCGGCCTCCAGGCCAGCGGTCAGTTCAACCTCAGACTGGGTGACAGCCCCGGTGCTGACCGGGCGGAATCGGGCCACATCGCCGTCCAGGATGAAGACGCCCGGGCGACCGTCGCGCTCAACTACGGCACCGGAGGGAACGGCCAGCGCGTTTGGCCTGTGAACCGCCTGGATCTTGACCCCGACCGACATTCCCGGCCGGAGCAGGCCTTCCCGGTTGTCAACCTCGATGCGAACCTCGAAGGTGATCGAATTGGAGTTGCCGCTAAGGCTGGGCTGGCGGCGAGCCTGAGGGGCGATGCGGGTTACTTGGCCGGTGAATTCACGGTTGGGGAAGGCGCTGTGCGTAACCAAAGCCTGGTCCCCGGGTTTGAGCTGGCCGATGTCGACCTCATCCACCCGCGCCCTGACCTCAAGCCTGCTGGTGTCGGAGATCAGGAAGAGGATCGTGCCACGGGCGACCGGACCCGCCTTGGTGCCTTCCCGGGAAAGAATTACCCCGCTGACCGGGGCGGTGAGCCCGGCGGCAGCCAGGTCGGCCTCGGCCCGGCGGGCGGTATCTTCGGCCGCAGACAGAGCGGCGCGGGCTGCCTTGATCTGGTCGTCCAGGGCCAGACCACGACCGAAATTGGCCAGAGCCATCCGGGTGGACTCGAGATCCGCCCGGGCGGCGGCTAGTTCCGGTTCCGAGCCGCCGGCCTCGGCGCGGCGAAGCCTGGCCTCAGCCTGGCTCAAGTCCTCCTGCCGGATGGTTCGCTCAAGCTCCAGTTTGACCTCCAGCGGCGTAATCTGGGCCCGGGCGTTCTCTGACTGGCTGCGGGCCTGATTCACGGCCAGCCGCAGATCCTCCTGGTTGTAGACGGCGAGCAGTTGCCCTTTTTCAACCCGATCGCCCTCTTCGACCTTGACAGATATCAGGTTGCCTGAAGCCGGTGCCCGGACCTCGACCTTTTCGACCGGTTCGACGTCGCCCTCGGCCTTGATCGTGGCCGCCAGTGGTCCGAAGGCGGCCTTCACGGTCTTAACCGGGATCGGGTCGCCGGATCTGGTCCAGCCGGACAGTCCCAGGGCTGCCCCCAAGGCCGCCACCAGCACAACGGTCCAGACCACTTTCTTTTGGGTTAATCGACTTAGACTCATTTTTACTCCTCAATTCTCTACCGGTTGAGAAGACAGGAGCCTTCCCGTGTTGGACAGCGTCCCGAGGTTCCGCTTACTCATAGCGCACCTTGAACAGCCCGGCGGTCATGAAGATGGTGGTCAGCGCTAGCAGCACCCCGAGGGGCCAGAATAGAGAGTTCCAAGATGCCCCGCGCAGCATGACTTCCCGAAAGCCCTCCATGGCCCAGGCCTGGGGCGTCAGGTAGGCGATCCGCCGCATGGTGTCGCCGACGATCTCCAGAGGCCAGAAGGCCCCGCCCAGCATCGAGGTGGCGGTGACAAAGATATTGCCGAGGACGTTCTGCTGCTCGGCTGTCCGGACGATCCCGGCCAGAAACAGCCCCATCCCCGAGGCGCACAGGACCAGAGCGGCGGCCACCGAGACCAGGGGAAGCAGCGGCCCCCAGGAGACCTTGAACAGCAGCGCGGTGGCCGCGACTAGGATTCCGAACTGAAGCATCCCGGTGGCGAAGAAGCTCAGGAGGAAGCCGGACAGCAGGCTCAGGCGGCCGGTCGGGGTGGTCAGCAGTCGCCCCCAGGTCCCGGTCTGGCGCTCCTGGAGAATCGCCCCGCTCATCATGAAGACCATGGCCATGACGAACATTACAGTGAAGCCGAGGGCCCGCTCACTCAGGTTGGACGCCTTGGACTGGTCCGACCCGGTAGTCCTTCCGACCGACCGGGACTCGACCGGAATGGTCAGTTTCTGGCGTTTGGCGACTATCTCCCGGTAGGTTTCCCCTACTCTGGCCTCATCAGCAGATGAGCCGGCCAGCCTCAGCGCCTGGCGGTAGTCGGAGGCGACCGCTGACGTCAGGCGCCGGGCGGCCGGGCCTACGACCAGGTGGAGGTTGTTCCCCGGAGCGGTCACCAGCTTGACCTCGGGGGCCTGGCCGGCGGCGACGGCGCTCTGAAAACCGGGTGTTATGACCAGGGCGGAGCTAATGGCCTTGTCGGAAAACATCTTTCTCAGGTCTTCCTCGGCGGCGGGGCGGACTTTGAAGCTCTTCTCTTTCCCGAGGGCCTCGATCAGGCGAGCCGAGGCGAAGCTGGCGTCCTGATCGACAACCGCCACCGGATAGGTCTGAGTGGCGGAGTCGGAATCCCCGCCCATCAGCATCCCGAAGATGAAGGTGAAGAGCAGGGGAAGCCCCAGCATGGCCAGGGCCGCTCCCTTGATCAGCCGCAGTTGGAGCCAGGTTAGAGATATAATTTGACGCATCGACTACACCACCTTGGCCGAGAGGCGCCACGATCCCAGGGCCGCCGTCACCAGGCCGGTCAGGCCGAGGATAATGACCGGCGGCCAGAGGTGGGCCGGCCCAGCCCCGCCCATCTGGTCGAGGAAGCCCTGGAGCGCCCAGTAGTTCGGAATGAATTTAGCCACCGCCCTTAGGGAGTCGGGGAAGATGTACAGGGGGAACATCCCGCCAGACAGAGCGGTGAAGAGGTTGCTGACCAGGCCGACCGAGGCGTCGGCCGCCTTAGGATCATTGAGAATTCCGGCCAGGGCCGTCCCGATACCGGCTGCCGCCCAGGCAAAGGAGGTGCCCACCAATAGGGCGGGGAGCGGGTCGCCCCAGTCGACCCCGTACAGCAGGCGGGTGCCGAGCATCAAGATGGCTAGTTGGGCCAGGACTAGGACCAGGTTGCCCAGGATCTGCCCGGCCAGGATCGTCGGCAGGCCGGTTGGGCCGGCCAGGATCCGGGCCAGGGTGCCGTTCTGGCGCTCGGTGAGGATGTCCTTGGCCCGGGCCAGGCCGGTGATCATCATGAACATGATCGCCATGGCCGCGGCGTAGTACTGCATGAAGTTGATCTCCTTGGCCCCCGAGGGCGCCTCGGAGATCTTCGGCGCGGCGCTCCGGGGCTCCCGGGCCTCCCCGCTCAAGAGGGCCGAAGTGACATCTTCGTTGAAGAATTGGGCAATCTGGATCACGATCTGGGCCTCGGTCGGGCGGCCGGGATCGGAGTAGATCTCGAGCGGCTTGGGGTTGCCGGACATGGCCGAGGAGGTGAACCCTGAGGGGATGTGGATGGCGACAGCAGCTCGGCCCGATGAGACGGTATCCATGGCTTCAGTCAAGCCGGTTGACTGCTTCAGGCGAATAATCTGGGCGGCCTCGCCTCTGGAAAGAACGTCATTAACCAGGATCTTACCAAGGTAAATCGTGTCGCCGCCGTAAAGATCCACCGGCTCATCCCGTTGCACGACAACGACCTCAAAGGGCTGGATTTTTCCCCCCATCGCCTCCGACAGGGCCGACCCGAGGATGCCGATCAGGATCATCGGCATCAACAGGAAGAGGGCCAGGACCTTCTTGTCGCGTGACCAGCGGATCAGGATCGACCGGGCGATGGCCCCGGCCTTGCGCGGTTCAAAACTCAGCATAGCCTTGCTCCCCTTGTTCCCTAGTCCCGGAGGGCCCGGCCGGTCAGGTGCAGGAAGACGGCCTCAAGGTTCGGTTCCTCGACCTCGACTCCGGCCACCCTCTTGCCTGAGGCCGTGACGGCGGCCATTAGAGGGCCAAGGGTTTCGGCCGGTTCCCTGACCAGGGCGATGACTGATCCGTCGTCTCGCCGGGCCTGGCTGACTCCCGAGACGCCCCCGACGGAGGACACCAGGGATTCATCCGGGTCCTTGACCCTGAGACGGACCGTGGTTTCGGTTCCGACCAGCCGGCGCACCTCATCCAGGCTTCCTTGGGCGATCAGCTTCCCGTGATCGATGATGGCCACCCGCTGGCAGAGGTACTCGACCTCCTCCATGTAGTGGCTGGTGTAGATCACCGTCATTCCCAGCTCGACGTTCAGGCGTTTGATCATTTCCAGGATGTTGTTGCGGCTTTGCGGGTCAATTCCGACCGTCGGCTCGTCGAGAATCAGCAATTGTGGCCGGTGGAGAAGGGAGGCGGCGATGTTGATACGCCGCTTCATTCCCCCGGAGTAGGTGTCGATCCGGTCCCTCTGACGATCGGCCAGGCTGACCATCTCCAAGGCCTGGTCAATGCGAGCCCCGAGTTCCTTGCCCGACAGACCGTACATGGCTCCCCAAAAGGCCAGGTTTTCGCGGGCG
>JBGFRN010000159.1:0-4674 GCA_041695105.1 Bacillota bacterium
CGCTATTTGGGCGAGCTCGAGGCGGTCAGATCGGCCTACGGCGACCGGATCACCCTGAGGTCGGCGGTCGAAATCACCTACCAGAGAGAATTCGAGAACGAGATCAGGCAGTTTTTTTCCAGGAAATCCTTTGACTATGTTCTGGGGTCGGTCCACAACGTGGCCCTGGAGTTTCTTTACCTTGAGGATTATTACTCTGGCAAGACTCCCGGCCAGGTTTACCCGCCCTACTTTGAAGAGGTTTTGAGGGCGGCCCGGAGCGGCTGGTTCGACTGCCTGGGGCACCTGGATCTGCCCAAGAGATACAGTCACAAGATCTTCGGGCGGCTGACGCTGACCGAGTACGCCGGGGCCATCGATGAAATTCTCCGGGCGGCGGTAATGACCGGAACCGGCCTGGAAATCAATACCTCCGGGCTGCGCCAGGATCTCGGCGAGACCCTTCCGTCCCTCTGGATCCTAAAGCGTTACCGGCAGCTCGGCGGCGAGATCCTGACGATCGGATCGGACACCCACCGGGTTTGGCAGTTGGGCACCGGCCTGACTGAGGCCTGCCAACTGGCCAAAGAGGCCGGATTCAAGGCGATTGCCCTGTTTGAGGGTCGCCGGGCGCGCTTCGTCGACCTGGTTTGACCGCCGAACGGCCGGGCAAGCTATTATCCGAGAATGCCGTCGGAGGGATGCTTGTGGTCGGGAGGCTCAAAAAGAGTGGTGCCGAGGATGACGAGTTGCGGGACGATCCGGTCCCGCGAGACCAGTCGGCCATCACCAGCGATTTCAGCGATATTCCAATCATGTCCAACTGGATCGAGCCGGAGGAGCAGAAGGAGAGGTCCCGGGATATCTCAGAACTGCCGCCCGGGCTGCGGACCTCGACCCGGGCATCGACCCGGGCCCGCCTGAGGGTCGATGACGCTCCGCCTCCGATCCGAGGGTGAAACCGTGAAAGGGGTATTTTGTGAGGCGGGCATTCAGAGCCTTTTGTTTGGCCGTGGCCATCCTGGCCCTCGCCGCTCCGGCTTCGTCCCAGAACCAGGTCAACCTTAGTTTTAACGGCCAGCCGCTTGACTCGGATGTTTCCCCGATCATTTTCTCCGGTCGGACCCTGGTTCCGGTCAGGGTGATCTCCGAATCACTGGGGGCGGATGTCGCCTGGGATCCGTCGGAGAAAAAGGTGACCCTCACTAAGAACGCCGATGTCGTGACCCTGACCGTCGACCGGAAAGAGGTCTACCGGAACGGAGCCAGGCTGCCAGATCTCGATGTGCCGGCCCGGATCGCCGGCGGCCGGACCATGGTTCCGGTTCGTTTCATTGGTGAGGCTCTGGGGGCCATGGTTCAGTGGGACGAGGCTACTCGAACCGTGGCCTTGACCTTCACCGAAAAACGCGACGGCCTGAGTCCAGAGCAACTGCTGGCCAAGTCAGACCAGGCCATGCATGATCTGAGGGCTTTCCGCTATCGAGGCACCCTGACCTACGGGGAGGCATCGGGCTCGGGCCAGGGAGCGGGATATTCCTTTGAGGGGGCCCGCCGGCAATCCGGCGACCGGGTCGAAACCTACCTGATCCAGCGCCCAGAGGAGGCTGGCTCAGGGGTGGGGTCGAAGATCGAGAATTTCCTGCGAGGGAACACCTGGTTCACCAGAGTTGATGGCGGGGCTTGGCAGAGCCTGGGGCAGGCCGCCAGTGCCGGTCAGGTGATTGACAGCCAAGATCCGAAGCGGAGCTTGGAGATCCTCAGCCATTACTCCGCCTTCGTCACGCATGCCAACCAGGTCAGGATGGCCGGGAAAGACCACTATGTTCTGTTTTCACGGGTGGACCCGGACAAATATAAGAGGAGCCTTATCCAGATTTTCGGAGCGGGCAACGATTCGGTCCAGGCTTTGATCGGCCAAGCCCAGTTGGAGATGAGCAAGAGGATCTTCATTGAGAAAGACACCTTCCGAGTCATCCGGGTAATTACCAATGCCCGGGCCACCCTGGATGGCGGGGCCGGATTCTCGCTGAGTCAGGTTATCGAATTGACCTTGGAGGTTTACGACTTTAACGCCGAGGTCGTGATGCCGGAGATCCCGGCACGCTAGAATGAACTTGACGATCCTACTCGATGCTTGGCAGGGCCCCGGAAGAGATCAGAGACTGGGGGTTGAATGAGGCGTTGCCGATGGTCGCCACCCAGTGGAGGTGGGAGCCGGTCGAGTAGCCGGTGCTCCCCATCAGCCCGATCACCTGGCCTTTTTTAACCTCTTGGCCGGGTGATATTTTTATAGCCGACAAGTGACTGTAAGAAGTGAAAAGGTTGAGCCCGTGGTCGATGATGACCGTATACCCGGTCATGACCAGGCGCCGGCTCAGAACCACCCGGCCGCTGTTTGAGGCCACGATCGGGGTGCCCTCCCGGTTGGCGATGTCGGTCCCGTTGTGCCAGCCGTCCGGCTCACCGTTGACGAACCTCTTCTCTCCGAAATAGGTGGTGATCTCACCCTGGGCCGGAACCATGAAATCTCCTTCCCACAGGGCCTTGGGACTCGAGCTGGAGCGTGAGTGCAGCACTTCCTGCCGCTCGGCAGGTAACCGTGGGTCAATTCTAAGATCGGCCGTCTCCCTGGGCATGGTCAGGCGGGATTCGGTGAAGCGTTTGGCCTTAACTTCTAATAAAATGGGTAGCCCGGTCTCTCCAACGACCGCCCGTAAATGGTGCCTCCCGGGCTTGGCCCCCGGGTCAACCGCGGCCAGGGCCACTGCTCCGCCGGGGGCAGCGAAGAATTTCGCCTGGGGGCTCCAGCCCTCTAGCCTAGCCCTATAGGTCCAGTCTGGATCGAGCCGGGCTCCCGGTTGGACGCTCAGCTTGATCGTGAAGAAGTCCCCCTGACTGACCTCGGCCGGGATCAACTCAACCGCGGCCGGGGGGGATGGTGTAGGCGGCGGGCTTTCGGCCCTTTCAGCTACGGGACCAGACGGGCTGGCCGGGCCGGGGGCTGGCGGAAGGGGCGGAGGGGCCTGGCAGCTGGTTACAGCCAGGGTCAAAAAAATTACAATCAGCCACTTGGCTAGGGCCGGTTGCTTCAAGTTTGCACACCTCTTTGAGGGGGTTGCATATAATGCCAGCGACAACAGGACCCATCGCCAGTGGGCGGCGGCCGGCCGCACATATCTCTCTACCGGACCGGACGCTTGGTGAGCCCTGGCGCGTGAAACTGGGAGTCCTATTAGTGAAGGAGGGACTGATTCACCGTGACGGGCAGAACCAAGCTCGTGAAAGTCGAGTTGGTGGTGGGCGAGAATGTCAGCGACTGCACCTTAAACGCCAATATCCGGCTGAATCGCGACGCCACCAAGATCTTTCGGGTCGATGCCAGGCTCGAGAACGTAAGAGCATCGGTCCTGACCAACCAGGTACTTATCGAGGGAACACTCCACACCCAGGTCTTCTTCGTTGGTGAGGATGATCGCGTCCACCACCAGGGAGAGGACGTCCCGTTCTCTAACGTCGTCAGCGTACCCGGGGCCAACCCGGGGTGCAACCAAAAGGCCCACGTCCGCTTCCGGTCTGAGCGCTGCAGTTTTGATCTGGCCTGCGACCGGACCGTGGAACTGCAAGTCTTGGCCCAATTCTTCGTCAAGGTGACCGAGGACGCTCAAGTCAACGTCTTCCTGAGCCATGCCGGCCCCCTGCTGAAGGCCGACGTTGTTGTTGGGGAGAACACGGCCATCATCCTGCCCACCCAAGATATCAAGCTCAAACGGGACGCTGTCAAGATCCGGGAGATCCGGGCCGAGGCGCGCGACGTCAGGGCCGAGGTCCTGGCTGACCATGTGTCAATCCAGGGAATCCTCCACCTGCAAATCTTTTTCGTCGGCGACGACCAGGTGGTCCATCACCAGTCGGTCGACCTGCCCTTCACCTCGGTGGTGGATATCCCCGGGGCCGAGGAGTGCATGAGGGCTGAGGTCAACGTCAACGTCGTCCGGATCGAGCGCTTTATCCACTCCGGCGGCGACAAGGTTCAGGTTCGGGCCGTGATCCAGGTTTTCGTTAAGGTCACCGAAGATGCTCAGGTTTGTGTCGAGATCTTTCCCGGCGGACCGCTGGTGCGCACCTTCCGGGTGGTCGGCGAGCGCGTCGAGCAGTGCCTGATCGACAACCGCTTGCACCTGAACCTGCCGGCTCGCAAGGTCCAGGACATCGAGGCCCGGGTCGTCGACCTCAGGGCCGAGGTCCTGAACAACCGGGTCGTGGTCAACGGTAAGATCCACAAACAAATCTTCTTTGTCGGGCCGGACGATGTCCTGCACCATTTGCCGGAAGATATTCCCTTTACATCCATCATAGACGTTCCCAATGCCGCTCCCGGGATGATTGCCAACGTCAATGCCCGGATCGAGCACATCTCGTGGATCCTGACTAATAGGGACGACGATGACCATTGCCACCACCACCACCACCACGAGACTGACGAGTCCTTCCGGATCCTGCGGCAGCGGATCATTGTTGATCTTTTCGTTAAGGTTTCTGAGGAGGCCCAGATCAACATCCGGGCGGTCGAACGGACGGCGGCCGCGCTGCCCGCGGCGGTCGGCGCGATTCCGTTGGGCGCGGTGCCGGCTGGGTTCCCCGGCCTGGCCGGGGGCTTCCCCGGCGGCGTCCCACTGGTCGGCGGCGGGGGGA
>JBGFRN010000006.1:0-4655 GCA_041695105.1 Bacillota bacterium
AACGCGCCATAAGGGCCTATAGCAAGAAGGCTCAGATAGTGTACGACCGAACTGATTGTTAGAGCGCCGCCGTGTGGTAGAGGGATACAAAGCACATGGAAGAGGACTATCAGAAGCCCAAACATGGCGATCTCCGGAGCGTTATCAATTAGAGCCGTAAAGGCCGTCCCTTTCCAACCGAGAAACAAGAGTGCTACCAACAAGCAGGCCGAAAGCATCCAGGCAAGGACTTCCCTCTTGCTCAACACTCTCCCCTCCTCTGCAACAAATCGTTGGCGGACAAGCCAGTCAATAAGCCCAGTTGGAGCCACCAGTGACACTAAGACCAAAAAGGGAAACAACCGCTGCAACGAATCTCTTCACTGTTTTTTACCTCACATAAACAGCCGTCATCGTTGCGCTTACCTAACACTTTTCGCTTCGCTTCTCTGGTTTTTGTCCGCCAACGAAAAAAAACTTAGTCAGTTTTGCCCCCTATCGTTCAAGCCGCGCTGGGCCAGTCTTTTCGCCCAGCGACCGGCTCGAAACAACCTGGCCATCAAAGACACCCAAAAAGACGAATACCTATAAGAGCGTCGCCAAAAGGGACCCAACAGGGAGCCGCGACTTTCAAGAATTCGTTCGATCGGGGTGCCGGCCAGGACGAGGAGCTCATTCGGCACGATTTGCTGGAGCCCCTGTTCTTTCAAGAACTCCAAGTTCCTTATCACTTCACCCACCTTCGATTCGGGATTGAAAAGAATGAACCCTACCTTGACTTCCAAACCCAGGTCTCTTATGACTTGCAGAGCTTTCACGTTTTGCTCTACAGTAACCCCCTTGGAGTAAAGATCCAGATCCGATTGAACTCCTGACTCCAGTCCGAGAAAAACCCCCCGGAGACCGGAACTCTTCAGGAAAGCGAGAAACTCCTCCTCAATGTCATTGGCTCTCAGGTCGACAGAGTATTCGATGTTGAGGCCTCGCCTCAGGATCTCTTCCCCTATCCGCCTGGCTCGGTCCTTCCCAGCCTTTCCGGGACCGCAGAAGCTGTCATCGGCGAAGGAGATGGTCGTTACTCCGTAAGACTGGTTCAACCATTCTATTTCGTCCACTACGTTCTCAGGGGTTCTTCCCCGCCAGGTTGGCCCGGGCGAGGACTTATAGAAGCTCCGAATACTGCAAAAGGAACAGGTGGCGTAGCAGCCACGGCTCGAGGCCACCATGGCCCGAGGCCCCGCTTTCTTGGTGTCAAGGGTATCACGGGCCGGAAAGGGAAGGGAATCAAGATCCCGAATGAGCGGCCTCGGATCGTTCCTGATAATGTCGGACCCTTTCCTGAACGTCAATCCCAGGACTTCAGAAAACCCAGCCCCGTCGGAAACGGCCCTGACCAATTCGAGAAGGGTGTGTTCACCCTCCCCTCGGACGATCGAATCAACCTCAGGGGCATGCCTCATGATCTCCTGGTCCTTGAGGCTGGGAAAATGGCCGCCCAGCGTGATGTGGGCCTTCAGACCTCCACGGCGAAGGTGTTTCAACAGGTCGAAGGTCTTCCGGGCCGCGGACTGAAAGACCGAAATGCCCAGAACCCGACATTGTCGCTTAAGGATCGCCTCCGCCGTCTGACGAACCGAACACCCCCCGAAGTAGGCATCGAGAATCTCGACAGTAAACCCTGCCTGCCGCAGGGTGGCAGCCAGATAGCCGAGTCCTAGATGCTCGCGACTGCCTTCTTCGCCGGTGACCGGCCCAAAGTCCGAAGGGGGGTTCACAAGAAGAACATCCAACCGGGCCACCTCTTAGACCTCACCGAAATTCCTAACCCGGCATAGCCGGAACCATTCTTTCCGCTTTGCGAAGATAATCAGACTTTAAGGCTTTAAGGGCCTAATGGCAAGAATTCGGAATAAACAAGGCCGTGTTCGACCTGCCCTAAGGGCATTCGACACGACCCTGCCTGTATCCTCCTGAGACTGTCGGCAACTCGTATCACCTGGCGACAAGCCCTTGCACGGTCAAGGGAATCTTGACCTCGGGCGCCAGGAAGCCAATCGCCTTCGGACGCACTACCACGATGATTCTGGCCGAGATGCTGGGTCTGTGGAAAACATACTCGGTGTCAGGCTCAACCGCCGGTGTCTGATTGTAAACCCGAAAATGGGAGATGGTGACTGATCCGTCCACCGGCGCCTCGTCGGTCGCCTTCAAGTTCGAATCGAGTCGGAGGTTCTCAGCCAGCACAGCCCGAAAGACCGTTGCCGCCGCTTCGGCGTCGATGGAGATTTGACCATTGTTCGTCATTGAAGACCAGTCGAGCTGCCTGGTTGCCGACCTGACCGCCACCTTCAGGGCGCCATAGGCTTGATCACGCCCGGTCGTTAGCCTGGCCAGATCGATCGCTCCTCCCATCAGAAAGAGCAGGATCAGCAGAAGGCAGCCGGCCATCATGAAAGCCCAGTGGCCCTGTTCATCGGAGACCCAGGAGATTTGACTGGCCCTGGTCTTCATGGCGCCAGTCCACTGGTGGTCCAGGTTGTCCCCCCGAGAAGGATGGAGCGATCCCGCCTGGCCAGACCTGCCATCTGATCAAACACAACGGTGCGGAACCTGTGCTGGTAGGTCAACCGGACAAAGACTCTCCCTCCCCACGGGACACCAGCCGGAGACCCTTCCAGGGTGATTAGCCCGGGGTCTAGCCCTTCAGCCCTGATCTCGTCCCAAATCCTGGTCTTGGCTTCCGGGGAAAGTCCGCCGTCAATCTCGGCCTGCAAGATACCAGCGTTTCTGGCCCGGTCGACGGCCCGGGAAAGGCGGTAGAGTTCAGAGACGTCGGCTGCGCCGAAGAAGAAAAGCATAATCAGGGTTAGAGCAATGCCAGCGGCAAGATAGACACTGGCCTCTCCCCTCTCCGATCTGGCCGCCCCCATGAAGACACCCCCTTTACGGATTGGTAGCCGCGAAGGTCGCGACCAGGGACGCAATCTTGGCGGCAATCGCCTTGAAAGTCCCGGTCATCGCCCCGGCTACGGCCAGAGTGCCGATGATGAGCACCCCGGAAGCAACGTAGGCGCTGGCTCCCCCTTGCTGACCCGCCGCCAATTGCCGGGCTGTCCTGACGAGAACATTCCGATGTAGTTTGAGCATCCATTTCCCTCCTCTCTCTTCAACTCACTTGGTCTACTGGTCCAGGAAGCGTAAGAAATCAACCGCCTTCGGGACCATATAGATGACGAAAAGATTAAGAAACAACAGCCCAACCGTCAGGGTAAGCAGATAGGGTTGGAGGGACGTTCTCTTTCGAACGAGCTGCACCCGCAGACGGCGGGCAAAGGCTGCCTGCTTGACCAGGATTTCGGCCAGCCGGATACCCGCCTTTCGCTCTTGAGCAATCATTCGGGTGAAGGCGCGAACCTCGGGCACGCCGGTGCGAGCGGCAAACCTCTCAAGGGCATCCTCTGGGACCAGGGTTGAACCCATTTCCGCCACCAGGAGCCTGACCTCGCTCCTCAGTGGTTCACGGATGCACGGTATCGCCGCCCTGAAGGCCTGAATCGTCGTGAGACCGGTTCCGGCCAGCAGGGACAGGGTCTGAACCATTCCCGGAAAGGCCCCCAAAAGCCTGGCCCTCCAGTTTTCGATCAGGATGGCGGCCAGAAGCGGTGAGATGAGCCAGGTCCCGCCCCCCACGAGAACTCCAAGAACTAACCCGGGGCTCCTCCCTCCGGCCATCGAAACCAGGACCCCTGAGCCAAATCCAAGCCCGGCCAGCACCAGGCGGACCAGGACCACTCTTTCCGGTGAGCCCAGCCAAACGGGCAAGACCCCCGACTGGACAATTTCCTTGGGAAGTCCCAGGGAGAGTAGAGGCCAGAGCGCCCCCAATCGGGTCTGACCGGAGGCTGGCCCGGTCCCCTGGCCCCAGTTCCTGATCAGTTCACGTCGGCGGTACCTTTTGGGAATAGCCGCGCTCACCGCCAGGTAGGAAGCCCAAGCTAGGGCAGCCGCAGCCGAGAGTGCCAAGACTTCCACACTATCACCCCGCGAGATCGTGGCCGAGAACCAGGAACCGGGGAAGCAGGAGAGCGACCACTGTGGTTACGGTGACGTAAATGGCAATCATCTGCCCCATCGGCGATTGCCACAAGGCAAGAAGGTGCTCCGGAGACCTCAACACGAGGTTGCCGACCATGAGCAACTCCAGACCCGTGAAGAGGTAGGTTACGATGTGGAAAGCCGAGGTGGCAGCCTCCCGTTCGGCCCTTAGTTCCTGAGCCGTTCTAATCTCATCAACCATAGTGTCCAGCGCCTCCTGTAGGTTCAGTCCAGTCTTGAGCGACACGTCGACGACCTGTGCCAGTTGATGAAGGTATAGATTCCCAAGGCGGTCCGCCATTTCCCGCAGAGCTTCCGGAAGGGGCAGGCTGGCTTCACACCGGGCAATGACCTGGCTGAACTCTGCCTTGAGGGGTTCGGGCATCGAGGGAGCCGCGGCCCTGATGGCCGCATAGGGATGGGGCTGGACCAGGTACACTTTGGCCAGTTGCTCGAGAGCCGGGGCCATCCCCCGGTCGATCTGCCGGTGGCGTCGCCTTCGGGCTGCCGAGGCCGCCCAGAGTGGAAGCCAGACTCCCAACCCCGAGAAAGCCAGCGCTAACTTGGCTGATCCGAGGGCC
>JBGFRN010000203.1:0-4647 GCA_041695105.1 Bacillota bacterium
ATCACGGCATTGATATCAAAAGGATCGATATCGGCATCAACCACCAAGATCTTGGACATAAAGTTCCGCCGCTCGGTTAGAACGTCCAGAATCTGTTTGGTGACGCGCCGGCCGCCTCGGCTGACCTGAACTACAATCATAAAAACGCAGCTGTGCGCCGGCACGTAGGTTTCCAGAACCGGCAGGCTTTTGCGCAGCAGCCTCTCTTTGATAGTCAGGGCGGCTGACATCGACACGGCCACAGCGTTATCGTCCAGGGGCATCCCTAGACTGATCATGGTCAGGATGGGCCGCCGCCGGCAGGTAATCGCCTTAACCCGGAGCATCACCCCGCCGGTGACCTTACCGGTCCGGTAGCCGGAGTACTCTCCAAAGGGCCCCTCGGGCGTCGTAGCGTCTGGGAGAATCTCCCCTTCGATAACCAGCTCGGCATTGGCTGGAACCAGCAGGTCGCTAGTCTCGCATTTCACCAACTTAACTGGGGACTCCCGAAGGCCACCGGCCATGTGCGCTTCGCTGACGCCCCATTTGAAGGTGCTCAAGGCCGCGACGTGACACAGCGGATCAGCCCCGATGACTATGGCCACTGGCATCGGCTGCTGTCGGGGGACGAACTTTTCACGCAGGATCGTCCCCAGGTGGCTGGTCGGCAACGGGAACCCGGCCAGAGTATTGCGGTCATGGATCATGAACCGGTACATGCCCCAGTTCATCCAATCACTGTCTGGATCTTTCGAAACGACCAGGTCCCAGGTCCCCAGGTACCGTCCCCCGTCACCATCATGGACCATTGGAGCCGGCAGTTCGTTAAGGTCAACCGCATCACCCAAGAAACGCTCTTCTTTGACCGGTCCGGTCGGAACGAACACTGGTTCAACCGGCCGGGTCATTCGCTCTTCATAAATGCGGTATAATTCCCGGATCGGCGTCTCGGGGGGCTGGCCAAAAGCCACCGCCACCCGCCGGTAGGTCCCCAGGCTTCCGCCAAAAATCCTGCCCCCGCCGGGGTAGTCCTTGATGCTCTCAAAAAGGACTGCCGGTCCGGCCATCTCGTACAGTCGCCGGTTGATCGCCCCGGCCTCCCCGTCCCAATCGACCTCGGCCTGAACGCGCACGGCGTCCCCGGTCTTCTCCAGGACGTGAATGAATTCCCGCAGGTCAGAGTAGGGTAATTTGTTCGTCGCGCCCGACTGTGCTTCCGCCGCAAAAGCCACCCCGTGTTCCTCCTTAACTCGGTGTAACGACTCTCGGATGCCAGCAACCTCACCGGACTAACGCTTTTTGGGAGGCGCCTGTGGTATGATTATAATTGAGTTCTTCTGAATCGTCAGTTTTTGGGACAACAAGCGCCTTGTAATTTGGCTACAAATAGGGGCGAGAAAATGCTAGGATTTGTGAATTCCCCCAAGAAGCGTTTGCCTGACTCGATCATCCAACAGGGGATTCGCTTGAGGTGCGAGAAAGGCACAGTGATTTATCTGCAGTCAGAGCCGGCTGAAAAGGCGTTTTACTTGATCAAAGGACTCGTAAGGCTGTTTATGGATGGAGAAACCGGGGTTCAACGGACGGTCAGCTATATCCAGGAGGGCAACCTGTTTGGGGAGGTCGGGCTGCTCAAGGATAAATGCTACGGAACGGGAGCCGTTACGGTCATTCAGAGCGAGCTGATCTGCTTT
Organism: Bacillota bacterium; assembly: GCA_041695105.1. Classification (GTDB taxonomy): domain Bacteria; phylum Bacillota; class Sulfobacillia; order JAMDAP01; family JAJYMS01; genus JBGFRN01. The sequence goes on from JBGFRN010000203.1 coordinate 1,677, forward strand.
ACCAAAGAACAATTCCTCGGTTTTCTGGAGTCGGATTTGAAATTTGCCAACTTGTGCGCTTCGTCATGGGCCGAGAAACTGTGGTCAGTGGGTGCCCAAGTGCACTCGATGTCGTTTCAGGATCGTTATTCCCGGATTGCCAACGCCCTGCTCTATTTGGGCAAGAAAATGGGCCGGTCCGTCTCGGACCGACCAGATCAGGTCTCTCTTCAGCTTACCCATCAGGACTTGGCTGATTTTGTGGGGATGAATCGGGTTACGGTAACAACTGTTCTAAACCAAATGTCGGGGGAGGGAATTATTAGAAAAAGGAATAAGGAAATCGTTATCCTTGACGAGATCCGTTTGCAGGGCTGGGCCAACCATGGGTAAACTTAAGCGCCGGGTATTGGCCTAGAAAAACCGCAAACCCCCGCCGATCAAAAGGATCGGCGGGGGTTTGGGCTAAAATTTGCCTACGGATTGGCCATATATCGATCCTACAACCCTTCCTTCATCCACCCCACCGCATCCTTGGCCCAGTACGTCAGAATCAAATCCGCCCCGGCCCGCTTGATCGAGGTCAAGATCTCCATCGCCACCCGGCGCTCCTCGATCCAGCCGTTGCGGGCGGCGGCCTTGACCATCGCGTACTCTCCGCTGACGCTGTAGGCCGCCACCGGGCGGTCGAAGCTCTCGCGCACCTGACGGATGACGTCCAGGTATGAGAGAGCCGGCTTGACCATCAGGATGTCGACGCCCTCCTGGTCGTCGAGAGCCGCTTCGTAGATCGCCTCGCGCAGGTTGGCCGGGTCCATCTGGTAGCCGCGGCGGTCGCCGAACTGCGGGGTGGACTGGGCCGCCTCGCGGAACGGGCCGTAAAAGCCCGAGGCGTACTTGACGGCGTAAGACATGATCGGGATGCGGTCGAAGCCATTCTCGTCCAGGATCCCCCGGATGGCGGCCACCCGGCCGTCCATCATATCTGACGGGGCGACGATGTCGGCCCCGGCCTCGGCGTGTGAGAGAGCCTCGCGGGCGAGGATATCCAGCGTCTCGTCGTTCTGGACCTCGCCCTCGCGGATCACCCCGCAGTGCCCGTGACTGGTGTACTCGCACAGGCAAACGTCGGTGATCACGGCCAGGTCGGGAAACTCCTTTTTGGCCGCACGGACCGCCTGCTGGATAATCCCTTGCGGGTGGCAGGCCTCCGACCCGTGGGGATCCTTGTTCTCCGGGATCCCGAAGAGGATGACGGCCGGAATGCCGAGCCCGGCGACGCCATCCAGCTCGCGGATGAAGCTGTCGACCGAGAGCTGGAACTGCCCGGGCATGGCCCCGATTTCCTGCTTGATGCCCTTCCCGGGCACGACGAACATCGGGTAGATCAGGTCGTTGACGCTCAGGACCGTCTCCCGCACCATCCGGCGCAGGGTCTCGGTGCGCCTCAGCCGGCGCGGGCGATCAATCGGAAAGGGCATGCCGCTCTCCTCCACACTGTAGAATCGGCCGGGCTTAAAGGTCCGCCCGCCCAAGCAGGCCGGTAAGGCTCTCGACCAGGCCGTCGATGGTGGCCTCGGGGGCCATGACATCCACCGTCAGGAGGAACTCCCCGGCTGTCCTGGCCGTGACCGGGCCGATGCAGGCGATCTTGACGCCCTCGATGAGGTGCCCGGCATCGGGGCCGAGGACATCGAAGAAGTTCTTGACCGTGCTCGAGCTAGTGAAGGTGACGCAGTCGATCTCGCCCTTCTCGAACCGCTCGCGGATCTCCGGGGCGTTGGAGCCGTCGATAGCCGTCCGGTAGACGACCAGATCCTTGACCCGGGCCCCAAGGGCCTTGAGGGCTTCGGGCAGATCTTGGCCGGCCAGGTCGCCGCGGGCGAGCAGTACGCCCTGCCCGGGCTCGATATGGCCCTTCAGGGCCTCGGCGATCGCCTCGCCGCGGAACTCGGGCGGGACCAGGTCAGCCACCACCCCGTGGGCTTTTAGCTCGGCCGCAGTCGAAGGGCCAACGGCGGCGATCCTCAGCCCGGCCAGGCTACGGGCGTCTCCCCCGACCTGGTCGAGGGCGGCGAAGAAGGCCTTGACCCCATTGGTGCTGGTCAGGACCAGCCACGACCAGCCGCCAGGCCCAGCCCCCGGACCCTCGACCGCCTTTACCTCAAAAGCATCAGTGCGGTCGATCGGTGCGCGGCAGATGGCCGGGTTGAAATCAGCCACCAGTGCCCCCAAGGCTCCGATGACCGCGGCCCTCTCGGCCGCCGGGAAATCGGGGCTGTCGAGGGCGACAGTCTTGATTAGCGGGAACTCAACCGCCTCAGCGCCCAGGTCTTCGAGCCTATCGGAGAGGGCGCTGGCCTGCGAGCGGGAGCGGGTGACCAGCACCCGGCGACCGAAGAGCGGCTTGCTGTCAAACCAGCGCAGGCGCGGGCGAAGCGCCACCACCTGGCCGGCGACGATCACGGCCGGGGAGCCCATCTTGGCCTCTTTGGCGATGGCCTCGATCGTGGCCAGGGTGCCGGTGACGGTGCGCTGCTCGGGCCGGGTGCCCCAGCGGACCAGGGCCACCGGGGTGTCGGGCGAGCGCCCGTGACGAGTCAGCTCGGCCACGATCCGGGGAAGATTCTCCATGCCCATCAGAAAGACGAGTGTGCCCATCCCGGTGCTGATCTTGGACCAGTCGATCGAGGTGTCGTCCTTGGTCGGGTCCTCATGGCCGGTGACGATGCCGATGGTCGAGGTGTAGTCGCGGTGGGTCAGCGGGATGCCGGCGTAGGCTGGTGCGGCGATGGCCGAGGTAATCCCCGGCACCTCCTCGAAGGGAACTCCGCGGTCGACCAGGACCTCGGCCTCCTCCCCCCCGCGCCCGAAGATGTATGGGTCGCCCCCCTTGAGCCGGGCGACGACCTTGCCCTGCTCGCCCAGGTCGGCCAGCAGGCGGTTGATGTCATCCTGCTTCATCGTGTGCTGGTTCGAGGCCTTGCCGACG
>JBGFRN010000256.1:0-4630 GCA_041695105.1 Bacillota bacterium
CCGGGATGCCCGCCGCCAGCCCTAGACTAGCCGCTGGTTTGTTCACCTCGGAGTACGTCACCCCTATGTACGTCACCCCTATTGCCTTAGATTCGGAAGACATGTTAAAATCATGGCAATAATTCTATTAACCGGTCAGTAGAATTTCCAGAGAAGAAGGTGGGCTGGACGTGGGGGTTAGCCGCTACTGGAATCCTCGAACCGAGCTGATGTCCCGGGAAGACCTGGCCAGGTTGCAGTTGAGCAAATTGAGGAGTCTTCTGGACTGGGCCTACGGCTCATCGCCGTTGTGGCGCCGCAAGCTGGAGCCGGCCGGGGTAGCGCCCGAAAGTCTCAAGACCCTGGATGATATCCGGCGAATTCCTTTTTTGACCAGAGAGGAACTCAACCACGGCCAGCAGGAGAAGCCTATATACGGAGATATCCTGGCTGTGCCACAGCCGGTGGCGGTCCGCTATCATCAAACATCAGGAACCACCGGACGGGCACCGCTCAGGATTCTCGACGGGCGCAAGGATTGGGAATGGATCGCCGAGGCCTGGTGTTACGGCCTATGGGCCTTCGGCGTCCGGCCTGAGGACACCGTTTTCCTGGCCTACGGGTACGGGACGTTTATCGGGTTTTGGGGGGCGCATTACGCCGCCGAGAAGATCGGGGCCCTGACCATCCCCAGCGGGGGGATGACCAGCGAGGACCGCATCAAGAAGATCATCGAACTTGGGGCGACCGTGCTTGTTTGCACCCCGACCTACGCTCTGAGGCTGGCCCAGGTGGCCCGGGAGATGGGCGTTGATCTGGCTAGGGAGAGCCGGATCAGGCTGACCATCCACGCCGGGGAGCCGGGGGCCAACATCCCCTCAACCAAGAAGGCGATCGAAGAGGCTTGGGGGGCGAGGTGCGGCGATTTCCCGGGGATGTCCGAGACCGGCGGTTCGACCTCATACGAGTGCGACGCTCAGTGTGGCGGCATCCATATCCTTGAAGACCATTACATCCAGGAGGTGGTCCGCCCGGGTGGCGACGAGCCGGTGGCCATGGGCGAGGAGGGCGAGCTGATTTTGACCTCCTTCGGCCGGGCCACCATGCCACTGATTCGCTACCGGACCGGCGACCTGGTCCGGCGGGTAGAGGCCGGACACTGTTCCTGCGGCCGGACCTTCGACCTTTATCTCGGAGGAATCCTCGGCCGGGCTGACGACATGAAGCTGATCCGCGGGACCAACGTTTTCCCGAGCGCCGTTGAGAACATCGTCCGGGGATTTTCGGAAATCGACGAGTTTCAGATTATCGTCTTCAGGGAAAAAGGGATCGATCAGATCGCCCTGCGGTTCGAACCCCGGGATGGGATCGAGCCGACCCGCAGCCGCGAGTTGGTTGAACGCCTAAGTGATGAGCTTTACGAGGCTCATCGCCTGAGGTTTTATGTCGAGGAAGTCTCCCCTGGGACGCTGGCCAGGTTTGAACTCAAGGCCAAGAGGCTCAAGGATATCCGTCACCTCGGGGATTTGAGCCCGAAAGAAATAGGAGGGTGGGCCCGGTGAACTACGATCACTCTTTAGATCAGAAGGTTCTTGAGGTCTACGAGAATCTGAAGCTTCTGGCTCAGGTCGAGGACAACCCGTGCGTCAGCCAGAACGCCAAGCGGGCGCTGGCCAGCGTTTGGCAGATCGTCAACGGTCTGGGGCTGAAGTTCGAGCAACTCTACGATCTGGGGGTGTGAACCGTTGAGACTTCCGCATTTTGAACTGATTGAACCCGGTTCCCTCGAAGAGGCCGTCTCCTGCCTAAACGCCTCCGGCCTGAGCGGCCAGGGGGCTGGGGCGGTGATCTTGGCCGGGGGAACCGATCTTCTGGTCAACCTCAAACATGGGCATTACCGCCCCGAGAAGTTGGTCACTCTCCGGTCGGTGCCGGAGCTGCAATCAATCTCGTCCGGCCCCGGGGGCCTGAGAATCGGGGCGATGACCACCCTGGATGAGGTTTACCGGTCCGAGGAGGTCCGCCGCGATTACCCGGCGCTGGCCCGGGCCGCCTATGAGGTGGCCTCGCCCCTGCTGAGGACACGGGCGACCGTGGGGGGTAACCTCTGCCTGGATACCCGCTGCCGCTACTTCAACCAGTCTGAGTTCTGGCGCAGCGGCCGCGAGGCCTGCTACAAGGCCGGCGGGAGGGTTTGCCACGTCACGACCAAGCCGGGGGTTTGCTATGCCACCTACAGCGGGGACCTGGCTCCGGCCCTGATGGCCCTGGGTGCGACGGCCGAGATAGCCGGACCGTCTAACGCCGGACCATCTAACGCCGGACCATCTAACGCCGGACCATCTAACGCCGGACCGTCCGGAATCAGAGTGATACCGCTGGCCGGCCTCTTTACCGGAGACGGCAAGTTCCCCAGCCTTTGCAGCCACGAGCCGGGGTTGATTCTGGTTTCGGTGAATGTCCCCAAGGCTGCGGCTGGGGGGAAGTCCGGGGGAAAGTCTCTTTATCGCAAGATCCGCCGGCGCGGTTCGGTCGATTTTCCGCTGGTCGGCCTCGGGGTTTGGGTTAGCCTCGATGGGGAGGTTTGCCGCGAGGCCCGCCTGGCGGCGACCGGAGTCGGCACGGCACCAGTGGAACTTCGCCGGACGGCCGCGCTCCTAACCGGCCGCAAGGTGACGACCGAGCTGACCCTTAAGGCCGGGCAAGAGGCAGCGTCAGAGATCAAACCGATCCGGACCGGCCAGACCCAACCGTCCTATCAGAAACGAGTCCTGGCGGTCGCGGTGACCGAGGCCCTAGGGGAGATCTTCGGTCTGCAGCCGGACCTGGGTCGGTCAGACCTGGAAGAGGTGGCCGGATAATGAAGAAGCAAGTCTTAGAGTTCCTGGTCAACGGCGAGCCCCGGGCCATGGCCGTGGCCCCGAATCGGACGCTGCTAGAGATATTGCGCGAGGACCTCGGGATGACCGGGACGAAGTGCGGCTGCAACCAGGGCGCCTGCGGCGCCTGCACCGTCCTGATCGACGGTAAACCCACCAGTTCCTGCCTGGTGCTCGGGCTGGAGCTTCAGGGACGCAAGGTGACGACGATCGAGAGCCTGGCGGTCGGGAATAGGCTGCACCCGCTCCAGCAGGCATTTATCGACCAGGGGGCGGTTCAGTGCGGGTTTTGCACTCCGGGGATGCTGCTTTCGGCCAAAGCCCTGCTCGATCGCCAGCCCGACCCGAGTCATGAGGATATCAAGGAAGCCATCGCCGGCAACGTCTGCCGGTGCACCGGTTACGTCAAGATCGTGGAGGCCATCGACGCGGCGGCGCGACATGGCCGGTCCGCCTGAAGCGGGGAGGGAATCTAGTGTCAGATCAGTTTTCGGTAATTGGCAAATCAGTGCCCCGCATTGACGGGCTGGAAAAGGTGACCGGCCGGGCCAAGTTCACGGTCGACGTCTCCCTTCCGGGGATGCTCCACGCCAAAATTCTGCGCAGTCCCCACCCTCATGCCCGGGTCCGCAAGATCGACGCCAGCCGGGCTTTGGCCCTGCCCGGGGTGAAGGCGGTCGTGACCGGGCAGGAGGTGGCCGATGTGCGCTACGCCTTCGTCGATACCCCACGCTACCCGGCCGACGATCAGCCGCTCAAATCGGATAAGGTCCGGTATGCCGGCGACGAGGTGGCGGCCGTGGCCGCGGTCAGCGAAGAGGTAGCTGAGCGGGCACTGAAGCTGATCGAGGTCGATTACGAGGTGCTCCCGGGCGTGTTTGAGGCCGAAAAGGCGATGAGCTGGGACGCTCCCAGGATCCACGAGAGCGACTACCGCCGTGACACCGCCTGGGAGAACTGGGGTGCCCGCAAGGGCGGCAAAACCCAGGAGTATCCCTACAATAATATCAGCGCCCACACCGAGGTCGCCTTTGGCGACGTTGAGGAAGGCTTTCGCGAGGCTGACCACGTTCGGGAAGATCGATTTTACTGCCCGGCGACCGCCCACTGCGCCATGGAGCCCCACGCCGCGGTGGCCAGCTTCGACCCGCTGACCGGCCGCCTCGACCTCTGGCTCTCGACCATGGGCGTCTTCTACAAACGCTGGATTCTCTCCCAGGCCCTGAAGCTGCCTCTCAACAAGGTGCGCGTCCAGCACTCGTACTGCGGTGGGGCCTTCGGCGGCAAGATCGACGTTTTCCCGTATGAGTTCATTGCCGGCTACCTGTCGATCAAGACTGGCCAGCCGGTGCGGATCGAGCTGACCCGCGAGGAGTGCTTTACCACCACCCGCCAGCGCCATCCGGTCATCGTCGATATCAAGACCGGGGTGAAGAAGGACGGGCACCTCGTTGCTCAGCAGATCCGGACCATCGCCGATAACGGCGGTTACCGCGGCACCGGGGCGGTTGTGATCTTTTTAATGCACGGCTTCAGCTTCCCGGTTTACAACATCCCGAACTACCGTTACGACGGCTGGTCGGTCTACACCAACAATCCGGTTCGGGGCCCCCAGCGCGGCCACGGGGCGCCGCAGATCCGCTTCGCCATCGACTCCCAGCTCGACCTGATCGCCCGAGACCTGGGGCTCGATCCGACCGATGTCATGCTCAAGAATGTTCGTCAGATCGGCGACGTCTTGCCCAACGGGGATACCCTGCGGAGCTGCGGCC
>JBGFRN010000035.1:0-4603 GCA_041695105.1 Bacillota bacterium
CAAGGTTTACCTCCACGGCCTGGCTTCCGAACGCAGCGAGGCTATCGATACCATCAAGACCGTCTTCTCCGGTCGGATTCACATCTGCCACGGGTGCCCACGGTGTAAGGAGGCGGCAGCCGGGCGGGTGAAAACTGAAAAGCTCTTGACCTGAAGCCCTCGCTTAAGTGGTTTATGGGGAGTCTAGCTAGCGCGCTCAGGCTCCCCTTTGCCGTTGTTTTTCGTTATCTCTTAGGTTAAAAAATATGTACCCCCGGGATCTCCGGGGGTCAAATGGGTAAAGGGAAATCAGACGCCCAATCCGCCGAAACCGCCGAATCCGAAGGGAACGGTGCCGGTGATCGGAGCAGTGGCTCCAATCGGGGTGACCGAAGGAACCGAGGCCACAGTAGTTACGGGAACGGCGAACTCAAAGACGCGGAAAACCGTGGCGTTGGCTCCTGGGAAGCTGGCGAGGCCTGGGCTGATAAAGTTATCGTTGGCTCCGGCTTGGGCTCCGATGAAAGGCGAGATAGCCGGAATTGCGCTACCAGTAATGGCCATGGAGAGCACTCCTTCCTGGGTATGATTTGGAGAGGAACCTACCCGTTAACAAGTTATGTTGGTATCCTCAGGAGTGCCACTAATTCTTGACTTCGTTCGGGCCGTCCTGGATCATGGGGGCAGCGGCCGCGGCGGCTGATATGGCTGTTTTTGCGGCTTCGGCCAATTGCGCCTGAACCATCGGTGTGGCCAAGCTTCCAGCCACAATTTGGGCAATCGCTTGCTGGGCTTGCGGGGCCTGGAGTGAGGCAATCAGTGCTTGCATCGATATGGGGGAGGCCACGGCTGCCTGGGCGATGCTCGTCGGAGAGGGGATCTGGGTTCCGAGCGGGACGTGGATCCCCGGGATAGGCATGAAGCCACCACCCGGTAGTGGGAACGGGGGCATCATTGGCGGGCCCCCGGCCGCGATGGGAGACGGCATGGGAGCTGGGGCCACGGGGGCGACGGAGACCCCGGGGACTCCGGCTAGGTGCCCGGGCGGTTGGGCGGCTGGGGCGTAAGGCATGTATGGTTGGGGTACGATTTGTGGCCCGGTGACGCTGGTGACCGGAACGAACTGCGGGGCTTGACCAGGCATCACCGGCCGGGCGGGCGCGGGCGGGGTCATGGGGTACGGTACCGGGGCGAACGGTGCAAACGCGGTCGGTTGGCGGGGAGCTGCCAGCCCGTGTCCAGGGAAAGCCGCGCCCGGGGGTATCGGGGTCGCGGCGGTGTACTGCTTGGGCCGGAGCGGTGAAGCAGTCAAGCTTCCGCTGGTTCGACTCTCACTCATGGACCAGGCCTCCTTCCTTTTTGATACGGTAACCCTGGTCTCATCATATGTGAGGCAGGTTTAATTGCCACCGCGGGTCGAATCCTAACGGGTAAACGGTCCGGCAGGGGGAGAGCGTCGCACGGAAAGATTTGTTCTTCAATGGCTGTTTCCTCCGCTGATAGGGGGATTTATCGGGTGGCTGACGAATTATTTGGCCATCCGGATGCTTTTTAGGCCCCTGAATCCGGTTACGGTTCCTTGGGTCGGGTGGATTTGGCAGGGTGTTCTCCCCAAACGGCGGGGGGCCCTGGCCAGGAGCCTCGGCTTGGCGGTCGAAAGGGATTTGATTTCGGCTGGAACCATCCTCGATCGCCTGGTACCTCCCGAGTTGGTCGAGCGTTTGGCCGAGGGAGCGGTCAGGCGGGTCAGGGATCGCTTGAACCGGGGGCTGGTTTTTCTGCCGCCGCTGCTCCGTGAGGGGGCGGTCCGGCTGGCGGCCGACGTCGCCCGGCGGGAAGTTGAGGACTACCTGGCCGAGGCCATCCACCGGCTGAAGGGCGATTTTTCGGACCGGTTGGATGTGGCCGGGATGGTCGAGGAAAAAGTCAGATCCTTTTCACTCGATGACCTGGAGCGCCTGATCTTGGACCTGACCGCGAGGGAACTGCGCCACATAGAGGTTCTCGGGGGCGTCCTGGGGGTGGCTATCGGGTTAATCCAAGTTTTACTGTCTATTTTGATTGGTTTTTGAATCTGGCACATCAGCGGGAAGGGATATTTTCTTTGGCCTTAATCACCTGGTTATTGGATCTGCCGGAACACCGGCGGCTGGTGGCCCTGTTGGCTGGCGCTAATTTGATCGGAGCCGCCTACGGTTTTCTTTGGTATGCCGGCCAGCTCTCAACTTCTCCCCAATACCTTTGGCCGGTGATTCCAGATTCGCCGCTGGCCGCTCTCAGCTTTGGTCTGTTCCTGATGGCGCTTTATCTCGGCCGGCGCATCCCCCTGCTGGAGGCCTTTGCCTATCTTTCGATGATTAAGTATGGTCTTTGGACCGTGCTGGTGTTGGGCCAGGATATGGTCATCAATCGGGCGGCTACCTTTGAAGGGATTCATTTGACGGCTTCTCACTTCATCATGGCGGTCCAGCCGGTCATTTTCATGCGCCGCTTGCACCCTGGTCTGGCCGCCGGAGCAGCCGCCTGGGCCTGGTTCCTCTTTAATGATTACATGGATTACTTTCAGGGAACCCATCCCTATTTGCCCGACCCGAGCCAGATAGGATACGTTCGCGGGGTGGCTTATTTCACCAGCCTGGCGGCGATTACATGTTTTGTCTATTTCTTCAGGAACCATCGGTCGAGCGAGTTGCGCTCGGCACCCTAAAAGGAGGGCCTCATAGATGCCTGTCAACGTATCCCTGCCCGACGGTTCGGTCAGGAGCTATCAAGATCAAGTGACTCCCGGAACGGTGGCAGCCGGCATCGGCCGCGGCCTGGCCAAGGCCGCCTTGGCGGCCAAGGTCAACGGTCTGGCCGTCGACCTTGACCGCCCGATCGAGGGCGATACCAAGCTCGAGATTCTAACCTTTGACAGCCCCGAGGGGCGCGAGATCTTCCGTCATACCTCGTCCCACATCATGGCCCAGGCGGTCAAACGCCTCTATCCTGAGGCCAAGCTGGCCATCGGACCGGCCATCGCCGATGGTTATTACTATGATTTTGACGTTCCCCACCCGTTCACCCCAGAGGATCTCGAAAAGATCGAGGCCGAAATGATGCGGATCATTGAGGAAGACCTGGCCCTGGAGCGGATGGAGGTCTCCCGCGACCAGGCTATCCGCCTGTTTGAAGAATTGGGCGAGAAGTATAAGGTTGAGCTGATTCGAGACTTGCCCGGGAACGTGACGATCTCTCTGTACAAACAAGGCGACTTCGTAGACCTTTGCGCTGGCCCGCACCTCCCGTCAACTGGGCGTGTCAAGGCTATTAAGCTGATGAGCCTGGCCGGAGCTTACTGGCGCGGGAGCGAAAAGAACCCGATGCTCCAGCGCATTTACGGCACCAGCTTCCAAAAACAACAGGATCTCGACCAGTACCTTTTCAGGCTTGAGGAGGCCAAGAAGCGTGATCACCGCAAGCTTGGCAAGGAACTCGACCTCTTCTCGGTGCTGGAGGAGGGTCCGGGCTTTCCATTCTTCCATCCCAAGGGGATGATCATCCGGAACCTGCTCGAAGATTTCTGGCGCCAGGAGCACCGCAAGGCCGGGTATCATGAGATCAAGACCCCGATCATCCTCAATCAGGAACTCTGGCACCGCTCGGGGCACTGGAACCACTATAAAGAAAACATGTACTTCACCAAGATCGACGAGGGCGACTATGCTGTCAAGCCTATGAACTGCCCGGGCAGCATGCTGGTGTACAAACGGCGGATTTGGAGCTACCGTGACTTCCCCTACAGGATGGGCGAGCTCGGGCTGGTCCACCGGCACGAGCTGCACGGGGCGCTCCACGGGTTGCTCAGGGTGCGCTGCTTCACCCAGGACGACGCCCACATCTTCATGCTCCCCTCGCAGATCCAGAGCGAGGTCACTGGGGTGATCGACTTGGCCGGTAAATTCTACCGGCTTTTCGGTTTCGACTACCATATCGAACTCTCGACCCGCCCTGAAAACTCGATGGGCACAGACCAGGCCTGGGAAACGGCTACCAAAGCGCTTGAAGAGGCCCTCAAGGCGGCCGGTCAGGAGTATAAAGTCAACCCTGGCGATGGTGCGTTTTACGGTCCCAAGATCGACTTTCACCTCAAGGATTCGATCGGCCGGACTTGGCAGTGCGGTACGATCCAGCTCGACTTCCAGATGCCGGAGCGCTTTGAGCTTGAGTACGTCGGCGAGGACGGGGGGCGTCACCGCCCGGTCATGATTCACCGGGTCATTTACGGATCGATCGAACGCTTTATCGCACTGCTGACCGAGCACTTTGCCGGGGCCTTCCCGGCCTGGCTGGCCCCGGTTCAGGCCCGCCTCCTGCCGATCACCGACCGCCACCACGACTACGCCAGGTCTCTCCTGAAGCGGTTTGAGGCCGAGGGTATCCGGGCGGAGCTTGACGACCGCAGCGAGAAGGTTAATTACAAGATTCGCGAGGCCCAGCTCGAAAAGATCCCCTATATGCTAGTAGCCGGCGACAAGGAGGCCGCGGCCGGAACGGTGGCTGTCAGGACACGTGAGGGGGGCGACCAGGGGGCTAGGCCCTTCGATGACTTCCTGGTCCAGCTTAAACGGGAGATCGAGACCAA
>JBGFRN010000333.1:0-4602 GCA_041695105.1 Bacillota bacterium
CCCCGGGTAGGTCGAGAAGATGCGAGCAGTCAGTTCACTGGCCGAGCTGCCCCTGACCATGTTCTTAGCCGACTCAAAGGCGACCAGCTTCGGGCTAATGATAAGATGCAAGATAGCTGACCCAAAAAAGCCGCCAGCAATCTGGGCGATGATGTAAGGAATAATTTTGTGTTTGGGAAAATCGCGGAATAGACCGACCGTCAGGGTGACAGCCGGGTTGATATGGCAGCCCGTTATGCCGCCGACGGCATAAATGCACATCATGACCGTTATGCCCCACAAAATGGATGGTTGCCATTGACCCGAGTACGCACCGAAAAGAATCGCGGTAGCCACCACGGCGTTGCCCAGGAGAACCAGGAGTGCGGTTCCGATAAATTCAGCCTTCAACTCGCCAAACAGGGTGTTTCTCACCTAACTTCGCCCCTTTCTAAGTTTTCCGGACCCCAGTGCCTGCTGACCTAACGCTCCCCTTGCGGCCTATCACCTCCTCAGCGGTCAACCGCCACAGCTCTTTATTGCTGGTGCTGACCGCCCAAGCCCCGGCAGCCAGGGCATTACGACATTGCTCAGGCGTCTTGATTAGCCCGCCGGCAATAATCGGCCGATTGTAGCTCCGTCCCAACTCGGCGATCATATCCGGCAACACGCCGGGCAGCAATTCTACCACGTCCGGTCGAGCCTCACGAGCCATATCAACCCCTGTAGTCAGTGATTGGGAGTCCAATAAAAAGACGCGTTGGATCGTAGCCAGATTCATACCACGGGCCGCGTTGATCAATGATGATCGCGTGGTGATGATGCCTGTGGGCTGGGTGGTCCGAGCCAGCCAGCGCAAGCCTTGAACATCCTTGGCCAGTCCTTCAACCAAATCCAGGTGTACAAATATCATCCGTCGCTCTCGCAATACGGCCCGCACGGTCTCCTCAATCTCGAGTAAATGGCCGCAAAGGAGAAAGAGTACTTGAACCGGCGAGGCCAGGGCGGCCTGGATATTGGCGGGATCTCTGATGGCCGCAATGATGGGATGACCCTTCAACACACTTAGCCATGGCTGTTGCACTTGATTTAGTCCTCCTAAACGAAATGGCCCACCCAAGTCGGGCAACGGAACCACGCTCGCGGTCCCCCCTTTGACTTGGGCAGGCTTCTCATAATCTCCGCCTAACCCCTGGTCTTCGGTTAGTAAATCTCAGTTATACTCCCTCGATATTTAGGAGGGCAGTACCTGGTGGCCCTCAACAAAAATGCCCACCCAAACCGTTACGCGCCTAATTATAGCGCATACAACGGTCGGGTAGGGCTACTCAAAATCTCCACCCATCCCGGCGAGTCGATAATGTGATTCTCATCTAAGATAACTGTTTGAATTGTATGCAAGTATTATGAATATGTCAAGAGATTTTATCTGAACCGCTTTCTCCGGGCCGAAGATGGAACCCCCAGCTCCTCCCGATACTTGGTCACCGTCCGGCGCGAAATCTTCATGCCCTGGGCCTCAAGATAGCCGGCCAATGCCTGGTCGGATAGAGGATCATACTGGTTTTCTTTTTCGATAGCATCGCGGATCAGGCGTTTGACGCTCTCGGCTGAAACGCCCTCCCCTCCTTGTTTTTCAATCCCGCTGTCAAAGAAAAATTTCAATTCGAAAACGCCCTGGGGCGTCTGAACGTACTTCTTACTGATGGCCCGGCTGACGGTCGATTCGTGGATCCCGACTTGATCGGCGATCTCCTTAAGCGTCAAGGGCTTGAGGTGACGCAGGCCGCGGTCGAAAAAAGGCCGCTGGCTGCGGACGATCGCCTCAACCACCTTAGTCAGGGTTAAGCGGCGCTGCTCCAGGCTTTTGATGAACCAGACGGCCGAATTCAGTTTTCCCTCAAGAAACTTACGGGCCTCGCCCTCTGAGCCAGCCAGCATCCTCCGGTAGAGGCCGTTAACCCCCAGCCGGGGAACCATGGTGTCATTGACGATAACAACGTAATCAGAGCCCACCCGCTCGACAGTAACGTCGGGAACAACATAATGAATATCTCGTAAGCCGCCGAAATGCCGTCCCGGCTTGGGGTCAAGCCGGCGAATCAGGTCGGCCGCTTTCTGGACCTCTCCCGGGGGAACCCCGGTGACATCGGCCACCCGCAACAACCGCCCCGAAGCCAGATCATCAAGGTGATCGGAGATGATACGCGGGACCAGTGGATTGTCAATTCCCAGGGCGTTCCACTGGATCATCAGGCATTCCCTAAGATCCCTGGCCCCGACCCCGGGCGGATCAAAACCCTGGATAACGCGGAGAATCCTCAGTACGGCCCCGGCCGGAACCTTCAGGTCGCTGGCCGCCTCGTCAAGACTTCCAGCAAGAAACCCGTTGTGGTCCAGGGAATCGATCAAGTATTGACCGATTCTGAAGCTTGCCTCGGTTAGCCCGGCCAGCCGGAGCTGGAAGTGCAGGTGCTCGGGCAAGGTAGGAGCTTGGCCCCCAAATCGATCGGGACCTGATCCCGGGCGGTCGGAAGACCTTTGCCCGGCCACCCCCAGGTCGGTCCCGTCGTGAAAATAATCAGCCCACTCGGTCTCAGGACCTCCGCCCTCGTCAGGCTCTCCCTCGTCTGGCAAGGTCTCCGCCTGAACCTGGCCCTCGCCCTCATTGTCCTCCCTGACTTCAAGCAGGGGGTTCTGTAGCAGCTCCTGGTTAATCAGCGTTTGGAGTTCGACCAAAGGTAGCTGCAAGATCTCCAGAGCCTGGCGCAACTCGGGAGTTACGATCAGTTTTTGAGTCTGCTGTAAAGAGAGATCGTGTCCAATCTTCACCGGCTCACCCCCCGACAAATAATATTCTGCCCGGGAGGCGACTTTCCTCTAAGCAAAAACCATGCCAAACCATGTCAGCCTGCAGTTAAGCTCGATGCCGCCTTAAGCCCGAATTTGGCCTTCACCCTGCACCACGAACTTGTAGGTCGTTAACTCCCGTAAGCCCATCGGGCCGCGGGCGTGGAGCTTTTGAGTGCTGATCCCGACCTCGGCCCCAAAGCCAAATTCATACCCGTCGGTAAAGCGCGTCGAGGCGTTGACGTAAACTGCTGCCGCGTCGACCTCATCCATGAATCGCCTGGCCGCCAAATAGTCGTTGGTCAAGATGGCCTCTGAGTGGCGGGTTCCCCAGCGGTTGATATGGTCGATGGCCTCGGTGGGCCCCTCGACCACTTTAACCGCCAGGATCAGGTCCAGATACTCGGCCGCCCAGTCCTCATCGGTGGCCTCTTTGATGCCCGGCAGGATCGCCCGGGTTTTGGCGCACCCCCGCAGCTCAACCCCGTTGGACCTTAGGGCCTCGGCCGCCTTAGGGAGAAATGTGGTGGCGACCGCCTCGTCGACCAGAAGGGACTCGGCTGCGTTGCAGACGGCTGGGTTGCTGCATTTGGCGTTAACAATAATATCGACCGCCCGGTCTAAGCCGGCCTCGCGGTGAACATAGACATGGCAATTTCCGACCCCAGTCTCAATGACCGGGACGGTCGAGTTCTCGACCACGCTCTTGATCAACCCGGCCCCGCCTCGAGGGATAAGCAAATCGATGTATTCGTTGCATCGCATCATCTCCAGAGCCAGCCTGCGATCGGGGTCGGTAACGACCGAAACGGCGGCCGCGGGCAGCCCCGCCTCCGTAAGGCCGGCCTGAAGCACTTCGACAATGGCCACGTTGGAGGCCAGGGCCTCGGAGCCGCCGCGCAGGAGGACGGCATTGCCGGTCTTGAGGCAGAGGGAAGCCGCCTCCAGAGTCACGTTCGGACGCGACTCGTAGATGATTCCGACCACCCCGAGCGGCACCCGGACCTGGCCGATCAGCAAACCGTTGGGACGGCGCCACTGAGCGATGTACTCGCCCACCGGATCGGGCAGGGCGGCCACCGCCTCGGCGTTTGTGGCCATTCCTTCGATCTTTGCCTCGTCCAGGGTCAGGCGTTTCATCATCGGTTTGGGCAGGCCGGCCGTCCCGGCCCGGGCGATATCACGGCGATTGGCCTCGAGAATCTGGGCTTTGGCCGCCCGCAACCGCCGGGCGATCGCGAGCAGCGCCTGGTTTTTCTTCCCTGTGGTGGCCTTGGCCATCTGACGCGAGGCCTCTTTGGCCTGGCAGGCCTTTTCTTTAATCTCGCTCATTCGGACGTTCTCCTTTCTGGGGCGAATAGGGTTCCGATCTCCTGACCGTCCAGGATCTCCTGCAGCACAGCAACGTCGTCTCCCTGGGCGATAACCAAGGGGATACCGGCCTTCCCGGCAATCCGGGCGGCAGCCAGCTTAGTAATCATCCCCCCGGTGCCACGGGCCGATCCAGCTCCGTCGGCTAAGTTTTCAATCTCGGGGGTAATCTCGGTGACCAAGGATATCAGCCTGGCCGCCGGATCGACTCTCGGATCAGCGGTGTATAGGCCTTCAATATCGGTGAGAATCACCAAGAGATCGGCTTCGACCAGGGCGGCGACCATGGCCGAAAGGGTATCATTATCGCCAAATTTGATCTCGTCAACCGCCACGGTGTCATTTTCGTTGACAATGGGGATGGCTCCCCAGTCCAGCAGGCGCTGCAGGGTGTTGAGGGAG
>JBGFRN010000049.1:0-25414 GCA_041695105.1 Bacillota bacterium
CATTGAACCCGGGCTGACCAACCTCAGGACCCTGGTGCTTTATGACGGCAAGGGCCGGGGTGAGACGGAAGCAGCCTTCCGTTTCCGCACAGTGCCCTTCACCGAGCTGCTGGAGTATCCGGCTGACCGCCCGCCGGTGGAGACGCGCTACACAGACATGGCCGCGATCCTGTTCACGTCTGGAACCACCGGCCTCTCCAAGGGTGTAACCATGTGCCACAACTACTTCTACGAGATCGGTATGGAATGCGTGAACTATTGCCGGTACACCGATCAAGACACGCTCTACACGGGTCTGCCTTTCTTCCATGGCAACGCCCAGGGCGTTACCATCATGCCCACGCTGCTGGCCGAAGCCACCGCTGTGATCGCTGAACGCTTTTCCGCTTCCAACCTGTGGCCACACGTCCGGGAGTACGAGTGTACAGCCTTCAACTACATCGGCGGTGTGCTGCCCATCCTCTACAAGCAACCACCCAGCCCTGACGACCGGAACCATAAGCTCCGGGTGTCCATGGGGGCTGCCGCTCCGGCAGACACCTGGGCGGCCTTTGAGGAGCGGTTCGGGCTCCGCCTGGTGGAGGTATTCGGGCTGACGGAATGCTTCTGCGTGACCGTCATGCCCTGGGAAGCCCCCAGGGTCGGGTCCTGCGGCAAGCCGATCACCGGGTACGAGGTCAAGATCTTTGACGATCAGGACAATGAGGTACCGCCGGGGACGGTGGGGGAGTTTGTGGTCCGGCCTCTCCGGCCTTATTTGGGTATGTCCGGCTATTATAAGCGACCTGAGGTAACCCTGGAGTCTTACCGAAACCTTTGGTTCCACACTGGCGATTACGGTTACATGGATGCAGACGGTTACTTCTATTTTAAGGATCGAAAAAAGGACGCCATTCGTCGCCGGGGTGAGAATATCTCGTCCTATGAAGTCGAAAAGGTGATCAACTCCCACCCAAAGATTTTAGAGTCAGCGGTGGTGGCTGTCCCCTCCGAGGTCGGGGAAGACGAGGTCAAGGTCTGTCTTGTCCTGAAGGCTGGCGAAACCATGGCACCCGAGGAACTGATGAGCTTCTGCGAGCCGCGGCTGGCCTACTTTGCAATACCTCGGTACGTGGAGGTCCGCGACTGCCTGCCCAAGACCCCCAGCGAGCGGGTTGAGAAGTATAAGCTAAAGCAGGAAGGGATCACGCCGGCCTGCTGGGACCGGGAAAAAGCTGGATATAGGCTTAGGCGGACCGTGTAAGATGGGGGGGCCGCGTGATGGCGATAACGGGTGTCATCAGTATTGACCTTTCGACCCAACGCGTGGCGCGACGGGAGTTGGGATCAGCGGCCCCGGGGGTACCGCCGGCCGGTGTGGAGCTGGGGCTCGAACTGCTCCACCGCCAGGTGCCCCCGGGGGCGGAGCCCCTCGGGCCGGAGAATGCCATCGTCCTGACCTGCAGCCGTTTCGCCGGGAGCCTGGTGCCCAGCAGCACAAACCTGTACCTGTTAGCCAAATCACCCCTGACCGGTCTCCTGGCCGCGGGGGCCGCCGGGAGCATGTTGAGCGCTGCGTTGCGGCGGACCGGGTACGGCGGCCTGATGGTGACGGGCAAGGCTGGTCGCCCAACGGTGGTGCTGATCGACGACGGTGAGGTCAGGTACCTGGACGGCAGCCAGTTGGCGGGCATGAGCCCGGTTCAGTCTGCCGCAGTCATCAAGGAACGTTTGGGTGACCCGGATGTACGGGTACTAGCCGTTGGCCAGGCTGGGGAAGCTCTGGCCCGCATCGCGGCCCCTTATGACGATGTGGGCATGATGCTCGGGCGGGGCGGCCTTGGCGCCGTGTTCGGCGCCAAGAACCTCAAGGCCATTGCCATTCGGGGCACCGGTCGGATACCGGGATTGGGCAGCAGGTGGAACCTCAGCCGCTGTGCAGAGTTGCAGCACAAGGTGATCGCCGGACTGCCACGGCAGTTTGACACACTGGGGTCCCTGGCCAACCTGGCCCCGGTGGAGGCCGAGCAGGCCCTGCCACTGCGAAACTTTCAGCGTGACCGGGCAGCAGGGCGGCGGACACCCCTGGCGCAAACGCTGCGGAGTTGCAAGATCAGGACGCTGGCCAGTTATGGCTGCCCAGCCGGTTATCGCCTGGCGGTCACGCATCCGCAAACCGGGCAGACTGCCATCCTTGACTATGACAGCTACGTCGCCCTGGGCCCCCAGGTGGGGTGCGACGATCTGGCGGTCACCCTGCAAGCCCTGAGCCTGTGCGCCCAGTACGGCCTGGACCCGGTAAGTACTGGTGGCGTAGTGGCCTGGGCCATCGAGGCAGAGCAAAAGAGTTTACTTGGCGTGGGCCTGCTTCCGCCCCGCAAGGTGGCCTTTGGTGATGGCCGCGCCCTCTGCGCCATGATCAAGAACATTGGTGAAGGTGTGGGGGCGGGGGCGTTGCTGGCGGCGGGCACCCGTCTGTCTGCGGCGGAAATGGGGCCGGAGGCGCAGGAACTCGCCGTCCACGTCAGGGGCCTGGAGGCGGGCGGGGTTGATCCCCTCACGTTACCCGGCCTTGCCCTAGGGCTGGGCACAGGTGCCACCGGTGAACTTGGCTACTGGCTGGACCCAGGCGCGGATTTGGCGGCGCTCAGAAAGGTGGATGGGGCCGCTGAGCTTACCCGGGACCAGGAGGACAAGGCTGCGTGCCTGGAATATGTCGGCCTGTCCCGTTATACCAAGGGGGCTTTCGCCGACTTCTACGTTGAACTGGCCGACCTGGTTGCCTCGGCAGGTGGCACCGACATCGACCCCCGCCAGTTCCGGCTGGCCGGGGAACGGGTGACGAACCTGAAACGGCTGTTCAACATCGCCCAGGGCTGGCAGGCGAGCAGAGACGTGCTGCCGGCCCGGTTGCTCGAAAATGACCTGGCCCCCGCTTACCAGGCGGCGTTGCAACAGTACTATGCGCTCAGAGGCTGGACGCCGGAGGGGTTGATTCCGGACGACAAGGTCGCACAGTTGCGGCTGGCGGAGTGGGCTAAGGAGGTTGTCAGCATTGGCTGATGAAGTGCGCATCGGCGTCTATGTCTGTCACTGCGGTCTGAACATCGCCGGTGTTCTCAATCCCGGGGAACTGACCCAATTTGCCGCCACCCTCAGTGACGTGGCTTTTGTACGGGATATTCTCTACAGCTGTTCAGAGCCTGGTCAGGATCAGATTGTCAAAGACATCCAGGAACGGCAGCTGAACCGGGTGGTGGTGGCGGCGTGCTCGCCCCGCTTCCACGAGACGACCTTCCGCCGTTGCCTGGCCCGGGCCAATTTGAACCCGTTCTTTTTGGAGATGGTGAATATCCGTGAGCAGGTGAGCTGGGTGCACGCCAATCAGCCAGCTGCCGCCTTGCAGAAAGCCAGGGACCTGATTGCCGCAGGTGTGGCCCGGGCCCGTCTGCTACAGCCCCTGCAGTACATCGAGGTGCCGGTCACACAGAGCGCCCTGGTGGTGGGCGGAGGCATCGCCGGCATCAGTGCAGCCCTTGACCTGGCCGACATGGGGTTCCAGACCTACCTGGTGGAGCGGGAGCCTTCCCTGGGCGGGAAGATGGCCCAACTGGCCAAGACCTTCCCGACCATGGATTGCTCGCCCTGAATTCTGGCCCCCAAGATGGGTGACGCGGTGCGCCACCCTAACATTGAGGTCATGACCTACGCGGAAGTGCAGAACGTGGACGGGCACGTGGGCAACTTCCAGGTCAAGATCCAGCGCAAGCCCCGCTACGTAAATGCCGACAAGTGCACCGGGTGTGGGGATTGCGTATCTCCCTGCCCCGTCCATGTCCCCAACACCTTCGACCTTGGCCTCAGCCAGCGCCGGGCCATCTACGTGCCGTTTGGCCAGTCCGTTCCCCTGGTCTATATCATCGACATGGATCGGTGTATCAAGTGTTACAAGTGCGTGGAGGCCTGCGGTGCCCATGAGGCCATCGACTTTGCCCAGGAGCCGGTGCAAGCGCAGCTTGAGGTTGGCACCATAGTGGTGGCCACGGGCTTCCAGGTCTACGACCCCAGTCCGATCAAGCAGTATGGGTACCACAAGTACCTGAACGTCCTGAACACCCCGGAACTGGAGCGGTTGGTTGATCCGTCTGGTCCTACCACGGGCAAGCTTTACCGGCCTTCCGACCGCCAGGTGCCGGCCCGGGTTGCCTTCATCCAGTGTGTAGGCTCCCGCAACGAGAAGATATGGGAGCACTGCTCCGGTTTCTGCTGCATGTACACCATCAAGAACGCGGTCCTATTGAAAGACACCTATCCAGAGATGGATATCACAATCTACTACATGGACATTCGTACCTTCGGCAAGGGCTACGAGGAGTTTTACCGGCGGGCGCGCCAGATGGGCATCAAGTTCCACCAGGGGTTGCCGGCGGAGATTATGGAGAAGCCACAGACCAATGCCCTGGTGGTCTATGCCGAGGACCTGCGGCTCGGACAGGTGCGGGCTACGGAGTTTGACCTGGTGGTATTGTCTCCGGCTGCCATTTCCCAGAGCGGGCCGGATGTGCTTGGCCGCTCCGTGATCCTCCCCCAGGACAAGAACGGGTTCTTCACGGAGCTTCATCCCAAGCTTAGCCCGGTTGATTCCCCGGTGGATGGCATCTTCTACGCCGGGTCTGCCGCCGGTCCCAAGGATATCCCTCAGTCTGTAGCCCAGGGCAGTGCCGCTGCCGCCCGGGCGGCCAGGCTCCTGTCCGCCGGGACCTGGCAAATTGAGCCCCTGGTGGCCTTTGTAGACCCGCAGAGGTGCCTGAATCTGAACGCTGCCTGCGGCATTTGCGCCCAAAAATGTCCATATAACGCCGTCGAGGTCAGTAAGAACCAGGCTGCACATATCATCACGGCCAAATGCCACGGGTGTGGTGTCTGCGTGGCGGACTGCCCCTCCAGCACCATTGAGCAGTATCACTACAACGACCGGCAGATTCTCACCCAAATTCACCAGTTGCTGAAGGTAGAACCGGAGAGCAAGATTCTGTCCTTCATGTGCCACTGGTGCAGTTACGCCGGTGCAGACACGGCTGGAGCCAGCAAGCTCAAGTATCCGGCCAGTTCCCGGGGAATCAAGGTGATGTGCTCAGGGCGCATCGATAAGGATTTCGTCTTGGAGGGCTTCCGCCGCGGGGCTGGGATCGTTCTGGTCTCCGGCTGTCACGAGCAGGACTGCCATTACCTGACCGGTCAGCGCAACTGCGTTACCCGGTTTGCGAAAATGCGCAAGTACCTGGAAAAGGTCGGAATCTCTCCGGAGCGTTTCCAGACCGAGTGGATTTCTGCCGCCGAAGGGGAGAAGTACGCACGGGTTATGACGGAGCTGGATCAGCGGATGCGGTCCATCGGGTCGGACCGCATCAAGGCGGAAAACACCACGGCCAAGCCCCACCTGGATAAGGTGCTCAGGCACCTGCCGGAGATCAGGGAAGAACAACGGGTTCCGCTTGGCGCGATCTAAACTTGGGGGAATTGGCCTTGAGCGGTTCAGTCAAGGAGACCGCCCACCAGCACAGTTTTGCGGCCAAGGTGCAGGGGTGTTACTCCTGTGGGGTTTGTACCGGGGGTTGCCCAGTTTCGGTGTTCCACCCTGAGTATAACCCCCGGAAAATCCTCCTGTCCTGGACCGGAGGAGACCGGGAGGAGGTCTTGTTCGACCCGCAGATATGGTACTGCTGTTACTGCCATGCCTGTCTTGAGCACTGTCCCCAGGGGCTGGCGGTTTCGGAGATTCTGACCGAGTTTCGCCAACTGGCGGCGCTGCAGGGGGCGGCACCAGCCTCGGAACTGGCCAAGCTGGAGCCCCTGGCCCGCACCGGATTCCTGGTGGCCGGGGGGAAGGCCATCGAACAACGTCGGGAAAAGCTGGGGTTACCGGGCCGGCGTTCTGGCGCTCCCCCCCCGGAGGTTCTGCAATTCGTGGCAACGATCATGCAGAGAACCCGGAGGGAGCAAACCAGTGAATAAGTACGCCATGTTTTGGGGCTGCACGATCTCCAACCGGCTGCCCCACCTGGAGTTGGCTGACCGGCTGGTCCTCGCTCGCCTGGGCGTTGACTGGACCGAACTGGAAGGGACCGTCTGCTGCCCGGAACCGACCGGCCTGCGCGGGG
This sequence comes from Bacillota bacterium, assembly GCA_041695105.1. Lineage (GTDB taxonomy): Bacteria > Bacillota > Sulfobacillia > JAMDAP01 > JAJYMS01 > JBGFRN01. Next base: position 6,141 of record JBGFRN010000049.1, read on the forward strand.
TCAGCGGCGAACTGTGGACCGGCCTTTCCGCCTACAATCTTTCCCTGGCCGCCGGGACCGGCCGGGATATCATTACCCCCTGCACCGGATGCTTCGAGAGCCTGAAAATGGCCAGTTGTGCCCTCAAAGACGGGGCTGAACTGCCCGCTGAACTCAAGCCCCTGTTGGGCCCCAGGCGTGAACATATTGAGCGTGTAGGTGTAAAGCACCTAGTGCAGGTGCTGTATGAGGATGTGGGCGTTGAGGCCCTGCGGAACCTGACCGGGGAGCGCCTGCGGGGGCTGAAGGTGCTGGCCCATCCAGGCTGCCACCTGCTCAGGCCGAGCAAGGATTTGGCCTTTGATGACCCGGAGGAGCCGACCCACCTGGACGAGCTAGTGGCGGCAACGGGAGCCACTCCGGTGGACTACTCCCGCAAAGGCTTCTGCTGCGGGTTTCCCCTCAGCTTTGTCGACCGGGAGCTTTCGCTGCGCATTGCCGGTGAAAAACTGGCCCTGGCCAGGGAGGTTGGGGTCGACTGCATGGTGATGATCTGCCCATCTTGTACGCTTCAGTACGAATTCAACCAGGCCCAAACCGAACGGATCCGCGGGGAGGAGTACCGCATGCCCGTCCTTTCTTACTCGGAGCTGCTCTACCTGGCCATGGGCGGGCAGCCGGAGGAACTGGGGCTGGATTATCACCGGGTTGACGTCAGCCCCTTACTGGCCAGGCTTGCCGGTTGAGGCGCGGGTGTGTACGAGGAGGGCAGACATGAAGTGGGGCAAGACCACAAAGATCGGCAGTGGCAACCTGGTGCAGCTGGAGCGGCGTATCCTGGCCGACTGTTACCAACTGACATGGCAAAAGGACATGTGCCCGGGGTGCACCCTGTGTGCTTCCGTCTGTCGGCAGGAAGCGATCCGGTATCGCCCGGGCAAAGTTGAAAACGGGCGGCTGGCTGCACCGCCGACCATTGAGATTCAGGCGGAGGACTGCAACCTGTGCGGAGCCTGCGTGGTCATCTGCCCCGGCCGGGCCTTCCGGCTTAAGGCAAACGGACAGCGCTGGGTGCCCGTGGAGGATACAAAGGTGCTGCCCGTCTTCCAGTATGGAATTACGGTTGACGCGGCGGGTTGTACGGTAGACTGCCAGGCGGCCTGCGCGGCGGCATGCCCCCTGGAAGCCATCACGGTGGCGACCGCCGAGTCGGAACAGGGCCCGACGGTCAGAGTGCACGTGGACCGCGACCAGTGTTTTTATTGCCAGCAATGCGCGGCTGCCTGCCCCGAGCAGTGCATCACCGTCAACCAGGCTTACGAGGGTGCTCTCGCCGTTGCGGCAGACCGGTGCCCGCCCGGCTGTTCCATCTGTGCCGACGCCTGCCCTACCGACGCGCTGCAGGCCGGGGCGGATGGCGTGACGGCCAGGCCGGATTTTTGTCTCTTCTGCGGCGTGTGTGCGGACTTGTGCCCCGCCGAGGGGGCGCTGACGTTCCGCCGGTATGGCGTGAAGTGTTCCCAGGTCCGGTCCGGCACCTGGCTGTCCGCCGTGGAGATCCTCTTCAAATCCGGGGCAAAGGCTGGTGTGTTGGCGGGTAGGGGAGGGGAAAAGCGCGCCCGGCTTTACCGGAGCAGGATCAGCTAATTCTTGGATGGGGGAAAGCCCTCCGCAAAAAGGGGTTGGAGAGATCGTGTCTGCAGTAGGCATCACGGCGGTGGGATTTTATCTGCCGCGTTACCGGTTGGACCGGCAAAAGGTGGGGCAAGTGTGGGGGCGGCAGTACCTGCCGGGCACCCGCTCCCTGGCCAATCACGACGAGGATAGCCTGACGATGGCTGCGGAGGCAGTCTGGGATTGCCTGAAGGCCACGGATCCGGCCGGGGTGGGCGGCCTTATATTCGTCTCGTCCTCCTCGCCCTACGCCGAAAAACAGGTGTCAACGGTGCTGTGCAATCTGATTGAACTTGGCTCGGCCACGGCCACTCTGGACTGCGGTGCTTCGGTCCGTGGTACCAGCGGCGCCCTGCAGTTCGCCCTGCCCATGGCGGCGGGGGCTAAACCGGTGCTGGTGGTGGCGGCCGATACGCGGGATGCGGAACCTGGCTCAGAGCTGGAACAGGTGTCCGGTGACGGCGCAGCGGCGGTGTTGCTCGGCCATGGCGACCCCATCGCCATTATCGAAGCCGCCCACAGCCATGCCGAGGACTTTACGGATATCTGGCGCAGGAGTACGGACCGGTTCGTGCGGACCGACGAACCGCCGGTACTACGTAACCTGGGGTACATCCGCTGTCTGCGGGCCTGTTTGGAAGGGCTATGGCGGCAGGGGTACGCGGCCGGTGCCTTCAGCCGGGTGGTGCTCAGCATCCCTGAGCCTGGCCGGGCGGCACGGGTGGCCAGGGAGCTTGGCTTGCCGACTCCGGTCTATCCCAGCGCCGACCTGCTCAATACGGTAGGGGATACGGGGGCAGCGGCGCCGCTTCTTGCCTTGATCCTGGCCCTGGAGGAGGCGCAGCCGGGGGACAAGGTGCTGATGTGCACCTACAGCAGCGGCAATGCGGATGCCTTTGTGTTCCACGTGACCGAGCGGGTGAGGTCCCTGCAAGCCGGCCTGCGGGACACCCTGGGCTCCGTGTTATACCGGGAGGTCCCCGACTATCAGCGCTTCCTGGAGTTCCGTCGGCTCATCCCCCGGGAGCAAACGCAGCCGTTTACCTCCAACCCAATGTTGTGGCGGGACCGCAAGCAGAACCTTGGGCTCTATGCAACCCGGTGCCGGCAGTGTGCCGACCTGGCGTACCCGAGACGCCGCGTCTGTCTGGGCTGTGGCGCCAAGGACGACTTCGATGACGTCAAGCTGTCCAGACAGGGAACCATCTTTACGTACACGGAGGACCATCTCTTCCCGACCCCGGACCCGCCCATGGTGATGGGCATTGCGGACCTCAAGGGGGGAGGCAGGTTCTACGGACAGGTGACCGATTGCGGTCCCGGTCAACTGCAAATCGGTCAACCGGTTAGGCTGGTGTTCCGCAAGCTCCACGAAGGCGGGGACTTCCATAACTACTTTTGGAAGCTCAGTCCCTGGTAAGTGTTCAGGAAGAGGTGGCGCGGGTGCTTAGCCTGGATGAGATCGTAATCGTCGGGGTTGGAACGACCAAATTCGGGGAGAACCTGGACCAGTCCTATTTTGACCTCATCATTGAGGCCGTCTATGAAGCTTATGTGGATGCCGGGATCCAAAGCGAAGCCGTCGAGGCGGCATGGCTGGGGACTCTGGATCCATCGGTGATCGGGCTGGAGGGTGACGCCGGCAGTGCGCTGGCCGAGGTCCTGGGCCTGTTCCCTAAGCCAGTTACCCGGGTCGCTGCATTCTGTGCTACAGGCATGGACGCCGTACGCAACGCTATCTTTGCTCTTCAAGCCGGTGCTTACAACACCGTGCTGGTGGTCGGGGCCGAGAAGATGCGGGACGTGTCCTCCCGGGGCAGCCTGGTGGCCCGGCACATCCGCAGTACCCATCCGCTGCTCGCCAAGGGACGCACCGCCCCGGGGATTTTCGGCCTGCTGGCTCACCGGTATTTCCACACTTATGGCATTGGCAAAGAAACCCTCGCCCGGGTGGCGGTGAAAAACCACCGTCATGGCGCCCTAAATCCCAAGGCGCACTTCCGCGCCGATGTGACTGTCAGGCAGGTGATGGATGCCCCGATGGTGGCCAAGCCGCTGGGGTTGTTGGATTGCTGCCCCACTACCGACGGCGCCGCCGCCCTGGTGATCACGACCCGGCGCCTGGCTGAAGCCAGGGGACAGGACTATGTCCGGTTCAAGGGCATGGGACTGGCCACCGCAGCTGGCTATTTCAGCGTCCACTTCCAGGCCGACAACGACTGCACGGGTTTCCGGGCCACCCGGGAAGCTGCGCAGATGGCCTATGCCCAGGCGGGCATCCGCCAGCCGGACGGCGAGATCCACGTGGCGGAAGTCCATGACTGCTTCACCATCACCGAGATCTTGGATTACGAGGATCTGGGTTTTTGCGAGAAAGGCCGGGGATGGCGCTTCCTGGAGGAGGGCCATACGTCCCTGGGCGGGCGGCTGCCGGTCAACCCGAGCGGGGGGTTGCTGTCCTGTGGCCACCCGGTTGGAGCCACCGGTGTCCGTATGATTGCGGAGGTCACCACCCAGTTGCGAGGGCGGGCGGGCGCCAGTCAGGTGGCCGGGGCGCGGCGAGGATTGGCTCACACCCTGGGTGGACCGGGTTCGCTGGCGGCGGTAACCATTCTGGAACGGCCGTGACGGTCAGGGGGTGAGTGCTATGATCATTGATTTCCACACCCACATCTTCCCTGACCAGATCGCTGGCAAGGTGATGGAAAACATTGAGCGCGGGCTGGGATACAAACCGGTGGCGTTAGGCACCCGGGCCGGATTGCGCCAACACATGGCCGATCACGGGGTAGACCTGGCAGTGGTATTGGGAGTGGCAATCACGGCGGAACACGTTGCCAGCACCAATACGTGGTTGGCGGAATTAGGCGAACCGGCCCTGATTCCCTTTGCTACCATCCACCCGGAGTGTCCTGACCCGGCCGCCGAGGTCGCCCGGATCAAACAGGCGGGCTTCAGGGGCATCAAGCTGCACCCGTTGCTGCAGCGCTACAGCCCTGACGATCCCAGACTGTTCCCGGCCTACGCCGAAATGGGCGAGGATTTGGTGGTGGTGATCCATGCCGGGGGCGGTGACGCTGCCAGGGGCAATACGTCCACGCCAGGGGCGTTGGCGAAGGTGTTCAAGGCCTTTCCCCGGCTCAGGGCAGTGGTTGCCCACTTTGGCGGCCTTGGCCTCAGTGGCGCCGGTATTCTCTCCGAAGTGGAAGAGCATCTGGTGCCCTTGCAGAATGTGGCGTTTGAAACGTCACACCCCCCGGGTCTCAGAGAGCTTGGTCCGGAATTCTTTGCCCGGATTGTGAGTCGGTTGGGTGCAAGCCGGGTTGTCTTTGGCACCGATTATCCGTTGGTCAGCCAGGGTGAAGACATTGAATTCATCCTGCGGTCACCTCTGAAAGCATCGGAAAAAGAGCGGGTGCTTGGGCAGAATGCCCAGGAACTCCTCGTGGGGGGTTAGCGGCGTGAACATCAGAAAGGTAGCGGTGGTTGGGGCGGGCATCATGGGTCACGGGATCGCTCAGCTCTGTGCACAAAAGGGGTTTTCCGTCGGGTTGATGGACGCCAGCCAAGCGTTTCTGGACCGGGGAATGAAGACGATCCGGAAGAGCCTGGACCGCATGGTGCAGGCGGGCCGGGTCGATGCCGCAGAGGTTGAAGCCGTCCTGGCGCGGATTCAGGCCAGCACCGAACTGGCGTTTACCATGGACGGCGCTGACATGGTCATCGAGGCGGTGACGGAGGATCTGGCCGTCAAGAAGGAGCTGTTCGCCCGACTTGATCAGGTCTGTCCCGGCGAAACGATTTATGCCACCAACACTTCCCAGCTCAGCATCACCACCCTGGCAGCCAGCTCCTGCCGGCCGGAGCGGGTGTGTGGGATGCACTTCTTCAACCCGCCGCAATTGATGAAGCTGGTGGAAATCGTGCCTGGCCTGCAGACGAGTAAGGAGACCCTGGGGACGGTGCTGGAACTGGCCCATTTCCTGGGCAAGGAGACCGTCGTAAGCAAGGATTCCCGGGGCTTCATTACTTCACGGCTTTCTGCTGCCTGGAAACGGGAGGCCATGTCCATCCTCGAAGAAGGGGTGGCTTCCGCAGCTGACATCGACATGGCCTGCCGCCTGGCCTTCAACCATCCGATGGGGCCCTTCGAGCTGACGGATTACTCCGGCCTGGACACTTTACTGTATGCCCTGGAGGGCCTGCAACAGGTGTACGGGGAGCGGTTCCGCCCGCCCCAGCTCTTGCACCAGATGGTAGCCGCCGGGCGTCTGGGGCGCAAGACCAACAGGGGCTTCTACGAGTACGACCGGGGCGGCGCGGATGGTTAACTCCGCTCAGGGAAGCACTGGGACGGTCACCACGGGGCGCGGAGAGGTCTGGGTGGTTTGCCCTGACACCAGCGCCGGCCGACCATGCCTGGAGGCGGTGGCTGCGGGGGCTGAACTGGCCCGGCATCTACGGCTGGAACTGGCCCTGTGTGTGATTGGCAGCAACCTGGGACAGCTGGCGGGCAAGGTGTGCGGGCTGGCTGCCCGGATCTACCACCTGCGGCCAGAGGATTCCATACTCGGCGACCTGCCCGCGCTCACAGCCCTGCTTGACCAGGCCACCCATCTGGGCCAGCCGGCCACGCTGGTGTTTCCACCTACCCTGAATGGAGCCGATCTTGCCGCCCGGGTAGCAGCCCGGCGCAAGCGGCAGTTGTTTTCCGGCTGCGTAAAGTTTGCCTGTCCGGATGGGGAAAACCTCGTTTGCCATAAGCCGGTGTATGGCGGGAAAGCCAGCGCATGTCTGCGTGTGCCCCGGGAGGAATTGCCGTTCTTTACGATTGCCCGTGGCATGTTTGAGGCGGCCCGCCCCCGGGGGACCGCGGAGGTGCCGGTGCAATCCCTTGACGTGAAGGTGGATTGGCACAATGGGCTGGCCCGGCGGCCGCAGATTGTTGATCTGATCCCGGGGAATCCGGGTTCAGTAGATGTCGGTGAGGCGGAGCGCATTGTGTGCGGTGGCGGTGGGCTGGTGGACCCGGAGGGGCGCGGTTTCCAGCTGCTCACTGACCTGGCCCAGGTCCTGGGCGCTGCCCCGGCCGGTTCCAGGGCCCTACGGGATGCCGGCCGAATCGGACTCGCACGCCAAATTGGCCAAACGGGCAAGTCCGTGGCACCTGAGCTGCTGATTTCCTGCGGGGTCTCCGGTTCCAAGTACCACACGGTGGGGATGCGGGATGCCCAGGTGGTGGTCGCCATCAACAAGGATCCCAATGCCCCCATCTTCAAGGTGGCCGACCTGGGTGTATTGGGAGATGTATATGAAGTTCTGCCCCGTCTGATTGCAAAGATGAAGGACAGCCAGCACCGCGGGGGAGTCTGAGCATGGCTGAACGCTTTGATGTTGTAGTGGTCGGCGCCGGACCGGGTGGCAGCACTGCGGCCTATCTGCTGGCCAAAGCGGGGCTGGACGTGGCGCTGGTGGAGCGCGGCCCCTACCCCGGGGCAAAAAATATCTTTGGTGGGGTCCTATACAGTCAAACCTTAAACAAACTGATCCCTGACTTCTGGGCTGAAGCCCCGGTGGAAAGGGCCATTACCCGCCGCTCGATCACCTTCATGACCCCGGAGTCCTCGTTCAGCCTGGATTTTGGCCATACGGAGTATGGTCGGGCTCCTTACAACGGCTTCACGGTTTTCCGGCCCCGGTTCGATCAGTGGCTGGCTGACCGGGCGCAGGCCGCCGGTGCGCTGCTGATTCCGGAAACCACCGCCACAGACCTGATCTGGCAGGGTGAGAGGGTGGCAGGCGTTATCACCGATCGGGCTGATGGCGAACTGCGGGCCGACCTGGTGGTGGCGGCGGACGGCGTGAATTCGCTGCTGGCCCGCAAGGCGGGACTGGCCCAACCACTATTGCCCGGAGATGTTGCCCTGGGTATCAAACAGGTGCTGGCACTGGATGCTGGGGTGATCAATAACCGATTCAATGTGGCCAGCGGAGAAGGTGTGGCCCGGGAGTTTGTGGGCTGCACGGAGGGCTTGCCCGGCGGAGCATTCCTTTACACCAACCGTAGCAGCCTGGCCGTTGGTATTGTGGTGCAGGTGGAAGCCCTGCAGGGCTCTCGCGTCAGGATTTACGACCTGCTTGAGCAGTTCAAGGGTCACCCTCATGTCAGGGGTTTGGTGAACGGAGCGAAACTCATGGAATACGCCGCCCATCTGATCCCGGAACGGGGCTACCGGATGGTGCCCCGGTACGGTGGCAAAGGAATGTTGCTGGTCGGCGATGCTGCCGGTTTCGTTTTGTCCACCGGCGTCAACCTGGAAGGCGTGAACTACGCGGTTGCCTCTGGAATGGCTGCGGCACAGGCGGTGCTCCGGGCAAAGGCCGAGGGCCAGATGACTGAAGGGTCTGCGGCTTATTATCAAGAGGCGCTAGCGAAGAGTTTTGTCCTGCGCAATCTAAAGCGGTTCCGGCACACACCTGTTTTCCTGCGCAACACCAAGTTGTACTCCCAGTATCCCCAGTTATTGAGTCGTGTCTTGCAAGGCATTTATAGTGTCCCAAACGGTGAGCGGGGAAAGGTGGCGGGGGTGATTCGCCGGGAATTGGGGACTCTCCCGAGCACCATTAGCTTCCTGGCCGACTGCCTTCGGGGGGTGAGGAGCCTTTGAACCATTTAAATGAGGGAATCGATCTGATTTACTACCGGGCGGACGGTCGGCCCCATATCCGAGTTAGGGGTGAAGTCTGTTCCGGGTGCACGGAATACCGGTGCGTCAACGTTTGTCCTGCCGGGTGTTATCTGGAAAAGGACAATGAGCCAGGGATCTCGTTCCAATACGAAAGGTGTCTGGAGTGTGGCACCTGTCGGCTGGTCTGTGGCAGCGGTGCCATCGAGTGGGCTTACCCGCGGGGGGGTAAGGGTGTCATTTATAGATTTACATAAACAGGCTCTTTGGCATGAGGAGGGTAATGCTCGTGCGCATTGTGGTTTGTGTCAAGCAGGTAATCGACCCCAGTTTTCCTCTGGTCATAGAGGGCGGTCGTGGTGAGATAGAGGCCGGGCTGGAAGCGCTGGTTCTGAATCCCGCAGACCTAACGGCCGTGCAAGAGGCTGTGGCCATTAGAGATTGGAAAGGAGGGGAGGTTACCGTCGTAACCCTCGGTCCGGCGGCGGCGGAAAAGGTGTTACGCCGGAGCCTGGCGGCTGGAGCAAACGGTGCTGTGCACCTGCGCCATGCTGAGGTTGAAAACCTAGACTGCTTCTGGACTGGAGCCATTTTGGCCGCAGTCATCGGACCCATGGAGCCAGACCTGGTTCTATGTGGAGCGCGGACGTCAGATTGGGGCAGCGGGCTTATTGGGGCGGTGCTGGCGGAGGAACTTAGGCTACCGCTGGTGGCAGGGGTAGCCGGGATCGACCTGGCCACCAGTGGAATAGATGCGCTCCGCGTCTTACGCAAGGTGGATCAGGGCGGCCGGGAGGTCATTGACTGTCCATTGCCGGTGTTGCTAACCGTTGAGGAGCACTCTGGGGCAGATGATCACCCACCTCTGTCCGACCACCTGCGATCCCTGCGGCAAGAGGTGCAGGTGGTGGAACCCGATGCCCAGGGGTTCGACCGGTGGGTACGGTCTGGTGCTTACCGCCGCAGCCGCCTGTCCTTGGGTCCACCGGTTTCACGGCAAAAAAAGGTTTTCGCCCCTGACAGTAGCCTGTCGTTGGAGGAGCGGATGAGGCTTCTACAGACGGGCGGGGTAGCCCTCAAAACGGGTGACATGATCCGGGGCCGACCGGAAGAACTGGCTGTTCGAATCGTGGCGTTTCTAAGGGGGGTGATGGTCTAGAGCACGATCGGCTCCGGGACGCGTGAGTGGGGTGGACAGATATGTTAAGGAGGGACGCTGCGATGGCAATGGCCGAGGTGAAATTGAAGAGGTTATTTTCTCCCGCCAGGATCGGGCAGATGGAGGTTAAGAACCGAATTTGTGTGTCTGGTCACTGTGTGAACTACGGCACTTTGGACGGAGAGATCACCCAGAGGTACATTGACTACTCAACCGCACGGGCCAAAGGGGGGGCTGGGCTGATATGCCTGGAGGCCTCGTACGTGGATCCTGTCCGAGGCCGTGACTTTGTCTGTCAACTCGCTGTGCATAACGACCGCTTTATCCCGATGATGCGCAAAATGGCTGAGTCGGTGCATGAGTATGGTACGAAAATCGGGATGCAGATTTTCCACCCTGGGCGCCAGGGCGATACTCAGTGGACTGGTCACCCTGTGGAAGCGCCATCACCTATTCCCTGCCCGGTCATGCAGAACCCGCCGGAGCAAATGAGCCGGGAGCGGATCAAGGAAGTTATCCAGATGTTTGCCGATGCCGCCCTGCGGGTCAAGATGGCCGGGATGGACTTTGTGGAGGTTCATGCCGGGCACGGCTACCTTCCCGCCCAGTTCTTGTCGCCGCGGTCGAATCAGCGGGACGACGAATACGGGGGCAGCCTGGAAAACCGGCTGCGCTTTACCATCGAGATGCTACAGGCCATTCGTCAGGCAGTGGGCCCTGACTTCCCCGTTGGGTTCCGGATTTCCGGGGATGAATTCGCCCCGGAAGGGCTGAGCCTTGAAGACAACAAGCTGGCGGCCATTGAGTTCGAAAAGCACGGCCTGGATTTCATCAGCGTATCGGCGGCCTGCTATTCCTTTCCCGGCGCGAAGTTCTTCTGCCCGCCCATGGAACTGCCCCTGGGGGTTCTGGAGTACCTGGCCGCCGGCATCAAGGAAGTCGTCAAGATGCCGGTGATGGCTGTGGGCAGGATTCATGATCCCGTCCTGGCTGAGCAGGTCTTGGAGCGTGGGAGCTCTGACTTTATCATCATGACCCGGGCCTTGCTGGCGGATCCCGACCTGCCCACCAAGGCTCGAGAGGGGCGGATTGACGATATTCGCCGTTGTATTGCCTGCAACCAGGGCTGTCTAGAGCGGAACTTTGACGCCGTGGACATCACCTGCACCGTGAACCCGGAGGCGGGCCGGGAGCGGGAATACGTCATCAAGATGGCAGACAGGCGCAAGCGAATAGTGGTCATTGGCGGTGGCCCAGCCGGGTTGGAGTGCGCCCGGGTTGCAAAAACGAGGGGCCCTGAGGTCATTCTCTGCGACAAGAATGAGAAACTGGGTGGCATGAATCGATTTGCGCAGATGCCTCCTGGCAGGGATGATATGGGCGAAGTCACTCGATGGCTGGAAAGGGAAGTGCGCAAAATCGGGGTGGAAGTGCATCTGGGCGAGGAGGCGACCCCCGAGTCAGTCAAGGCCCTACGGCCTGACGCCGTGGTCGTTGCGACAGGTTCCAGGTTCAGAATTTCAGCGATTCCAGGGGTCCTGAAGCCCAGTGGAGAACTGGCCGATCATGTACTCACCGTAGGCGACGTGTTCGAAGGCCGCCGCCCCATCGGGAACAAGGTCGTGGTATTGGGGGCCAACACCATCGGACTCCATGCGGCTCTGCACCTGCAGGTAAACCAGGGCAAGGACGTGCTGGTGGTGGAGAAGGAGAAGCAACCGGTCCAGGATATGTACGGCATTCTAGGTTGGTGGGCCATCTTGCTTCCGTATATCCAGGAGGTCGGGCTCAACATCAAGACCTTTCAATTCACCAAGGCCATCACGCCGACTGAGGTGATCCTCGACCGGACGGCCATGTTCTTCCCGGAGCGGCGCCACGAAGGGCCGGTCGCCGGTGTGGACGAGGAACGGGTGCCCGCAGATACGGTGGTTCTGGCCATGGGCCGAGAGCCCGATAATCGGCTCTTCGAAGCCCTCCTGGGCCAGGTGCCCGAGATTTACCTCATTGGCGACGCCGCTGAACCCCGGGTGACGTTCCGGGCCACTGGCGACGGAGCCCGGGTCGGACGTTTGCTGTAGGGTCGTGTCTTCTAGGGGAGCGTCCGAGGAGGCAGCGGCTTGGATGCTCCCACACTTTCTTAGGCAAATTTGGGAGGCGCAAAGTATTGCAGGCGCATGATGGCAACACTTTCGTGACTTGGCGACGGGATGGCGGGCTGGCGATCATTACGTTTAACAATCCACCGCTGAACGTCCTGAGCCGACAGGTTTTGGCGGAGTTTGACCACTGCGTGGCTAAGATCGAACAAGACGAGACCGTGGTGTGTGTAGTGGTGACGGGAGCGGGTGATCGGGCCTTTGTCGCCGGAGCTGACATCAAGGAATTATCGCAGTTGCTGGAGCAAGGCGGTAGCCGTGAACGTGTTGAGCGCAGCCACGCCATTTTCGGCCGTTTCACCAGTTTGATTAAACCAACTATCGCCGCCGTCAACGGCCTGGCGCTTGGTGGCGGGTGTGAGTTGGCCCTCTTATGCGACATGCGCATTGCTGCTGAGAGTGCCCAGTTTGCTATGCCAGAAATAAAACTGGGTCTCATGCCCGGCGGTGGGGGTACTCAACGCTTGCCCCGACTGGTGGGGGCGGCGAAGGCCAAGGAATTAATGTTCACAGCCCGACACATTGATGCCCGAGAAGCCCTGGAAATTGGTCTTGTGAATGCTCTGGCACCCGAAGGCAAGGCCCTGCAGGTAGCCGTGGAACTGGGCCGGCACATCGCTCAGCGGGCAGGAAAAACCCTGGCGTTCATCAAGCAGGCTGTTGATGAAGGCGGCCAACTGAGCCTAGGCGATGGACTAGCACTAGAACGGGAATTGTTTGTCAAGGTTTTTGAAACCGACGATGCCCGGGATGGCGTTCAAGCCTTTCTGGAAAAGCGGCAGCCACAATTCCGAAACCGATGAGGTGGTTGACATGGAACTGTCTTTTCCCACTAACCTAAGGTACAGCCGGCAACACGAGTGGATCCGGGTGGAAGGCGCGGTGAGCGTCATCGGCATTACAGCCTTTGCTCAGGACCAGTTGGGGAACGTGGTTTTCGTGGAGCTTCCGTCCGTTGGCAGTACGGTGGTGGTCGGGCAAATCTTTGGCAGCGTGGAGTCTGTGAAAACGGTGTCAGACCTGTTCTCCCCGGTGACTGGCGAGGTAGTGGCGGTGAACACAGACCTGGAGCAACGGCCTGAGACGGTAAACCAGGATCCCTATGGGTCGGGCTGGATGATTAAGGTGAGACTGGCGGACGAGATGGAATTGACGGCTCTGCTAGACGTTACTGCCTACCAAGCTTTTGTCGGGGCCGAGTCGGTTTAGGGCGGCAAGGAGGATGGGAACAGGTGGATTTCAGTTTTAGCAGTGAACAGCAAGCGGTGATCAAACTGGCCCGGGATTTTGCCCGGAAACGAGTGGCGCCACTGGTGAAGGAGTACGACAATATGGAGCGTATTCCCAGGGAGTTGGTCGAGGAGGCCGGGCGCCTGGGGTTGATGGGTGGTGTGATTCCGCCCGAGTACGGCGGTGCTGGTCTGGATTACGTCACCTTGGCCGGGGTGGTTGAGGAGACTTCTCGAATTTGTCATATCATGGGGACACTAATTAGTTTTCCCAGTGGCTTAGCGGGACAGGGTATCCTCCAGTACGGTACGGACGAACAAAAGCGAAAGTACCTTTTGCCGTTGGCTAAAGGTAAAGCAATGGCTGGTGCCGGTGTGACTGAATCCCGCTCGGGTACGGACGTGGCCAACATGGAGACACGGGTACGCCGGAATGGCAGCGACTACATCCTGTCCGGTCGGAAGATGTGGATCTCCAACCTGGAAGATGCCGATTGGTTCATTACGTTCGGTCAGCTGGACCCTAACCTGAGGCACCGGGGGATCTGCGCCTTTATTGTAGAGAAGGGCTGGGCCGGGGTTTCCGTTCACCCGATCAGGAACAAGACCGGGTTTCGACCCATTGTTAGCGGCGAGCTGGTGCTGGACGAGGTACGGATCCCTACGGAGAACCTGGTGGGTGCTGAAGGTGAAGGGTTCAAGGTTGCCATGTCCGCCGTGGAGGGCGGGCGTCTAGGGGTGGCGGCCCGGGCCGTCGGGGTGCTGCAGGCAGCCCTGGATGAGGTTATTGCCTATGCCAGGGAACGGGAAACCTTTGGCCAGCCTATTGGTCGCTACCAGTTGATCCAGCAGAAAATCACCAATGTGGTCCTCGGAGTGGAGACAGCCCGGCTGTTGACGTATAAGTTGGCCTGGTTAAAGGATCAGGGCCAGCAGCGCGCACAACTCCTGTCCTCTATGGCAAAACTCTATGCCAGCGAAACCTTAATGAAGGCAGTAGTTGATGCGGCCCAGGTATTTGGCGCTTACGCCTGTTCGGATGAGTATCCCATCAGCCGCTATTTTCGGGATGCAAAGTTCTTCCAAGTGGTGGAAGGCACCAGCGAACTGCACACTATTCTGGTGGCTGAGCACCTGCTGGGTTACCGGAAGGAATAGTCACTAGCCGCTACCCGCGACCACGTTCGACTTCAATTCCAAAATTAATCGTGGATTATTTGCGGATTATTTGCGGTTCGTTGACACCACATTATCCCTGTGGTACCATCACATCTGAACTTAATATCTTCTGGAGCTCCTTATCCAGAGAGGTGGAGGGACTGGCCCGATGAAACCCGGCAACCTTTTCCTGCGTTCGCGCGGGACTAAAGGTGCCAATTCCTGCAGGATCATTCCTGGCAGATAAGAGCGTGGCGCTGGTATTACTATGGCCCCCTCTCTGTCCAGAGGGGGCCTAAAGTTTTATTTCCCTAAACGCCGGAGGTTGGGTAGACATGGGCAAACGCAGGGGTTTTGACACTATCGCCGTTCACGGCGGCCAGTTCCCGGACCAGGCTGTGGGGGCCCGGGCCGTCCCGATTTACCAGAGCACTGCTTTCGTTTTTAAGAACGCCGATCACGCCGCCCGCCTGTTCGCTCAGGAGGAATCCGGGCCAATTTATACCCGGATTGGCAACCCGACCAATTCGGTGCTGGAAGACCGCCTGGCTCAGCTTGAGGGTGCCGAGGCCGGCCTGGTCACCTCCTCGGGGATGGCGGCCATCCTTCTGGCGCTATTGAATTGCACCCGGGCCGGGGACAGCATTATCGCCGGCAGCCAGCTCTACGGCGGGACTTATAACCTTCTGTCGAAGACCCTCCCGCGCTACGGGGTCAACTGCGCCTTCGTCGACGCCTCCGACCTGAACGGCTGGGCCGAGGCTATCAGGAATGTCCCCCGAGCCAAGGCCGTCTTTATCGAGACCCCGGGGAACCCTAACCTCAACTGGGTGGATCTCCCGGCCGTTGCTTCCCTGGCCCGTCAGGCCGGTCTGGTCACCATCGTCGACAACACTCTGAACACCCCATACCTGTTTCGACCCCTTGACCATGGTGCCGATGTCGTGGTTCATTCGGCTACTAAGTTCCTCGGCGGGCACGGAACAGCCATCGCTGGCGCCATCGCCGGCCCAATCGATTTCATCATCCAGGCCAGGGCCGACCTGCACCGCGACCTCGGCACCACCCTGGCCCCGTTCAACGCCTTCCTCATCCTTTTGGGCCTGGAGACCCTTTCGCTGCGTATCGAGCGCCACTGCCAGAACGCCCTGGCCGTGGCCAGATTCCTTGAATCTCATCCCGCGGTCGCCTGGGTTCGTTACCCGGGTCTGGGCTCGCATCCCGACCGCGAGTTGGCCCTCCGGTTATCCCCGAAGGGGCAGGGCGCGATCGTTACGTTTGGGGTCAAAGGGGGGTTCGAGGCCGCGAAGCGGGTTCAGGACAATGTACGGCTGTTCTCGCTTCTGGCCAACATTGGCGACGCCAAATCGCTGATCGTTCATCCGGCCTCAACCACTCATGAGCAGCTCAATTCTGAACAATGCCGCTCAGCCGGGGTGACCGGCGACCTGATCCGCCTGTCGGTTGGCATCGAGACGCTCGACGATCTCCTTGATGACCTGGATCGGTCCCTCAAACGCGCCGTTATCTAATCCGTGGGGGTGAATCCGGTGACCTGGGCCCAAAAGCAACTGATCGACCTGTTTTCCCCGCCCAACTGTCTTATACTGGAGTCGGGCATCGAATTCGGACCGTTAAGGGTGGCCTACGAGACGTTCGGAACCTACCGGCCGGAGCGTCCCAACGCCGTCCTGGTCTGCCATGCCCTGACCGGAGACAGCCACGCCTGCGGGCGCTACTGCCCTGATGACCCGAAACCAGGCTGGTGGGACCCGGTCATCGGTCCGGGCCGGGCCATCGATACCGACCGCTACTTCGTAATCTGCTCGAACGTCATCGGCGGATGCCAGGGCACCACCGGACCATCCTCAGTTGATCCGGCTACCGGGCAGCCCTACGGGCTTAAATTCCCGGTCATCACCGTCCGGGATATGGTCCGGGTCCAGCACGAGCTGATCCGCCAGATCGGCATTCCCAAGCTTCTGGCCGTGATTGGCGGGTCGCTGGGCGGGATGCAGGTGATGGAGTGGGCGGTCACTTATCCCGAGATGATGTCCGGGGCAATTCCGGTCGCTACTTGCGGCCGCTTCCATCCTCAGGGCATTGCCTTCAACGAGGTTCAGCGCCGGGCGATCATGAACGACCCCAACTGGCGGGGTGGCGACTATTACGACGTTGGGCCGGGGCCTGGAGCCGGGATGGCCCTGGCCAGGATGCTCGGGATGATCACCTACCGGTCCGACGAATCGATGCACCGCCAGTTCAGCCGTCGGGTCAGGGGCAAGGCGGAGGACCTGCTATCCGGTTTTGACACCCGATTCGAGGTCGAGTCTTATCTCTACCATCAGGGGGACGCCCTGGTCAAGCGGTTTGACGCCAACAGCTACCTGTACCTGTCCAAGGCCATGGACCTTCACGACGTCAGCCGGGGTCACAGTTCTTATTGGGAGGCCCTCAACCGGATCCGGGCCAAACTTCTGATAATCGGCATCAGATCCGACCTCCTTTTCCCGACCTACCAGCAAAAAGAAATCGTTGACATCTGCGAGGAACTGGGCAAAGATGTATCGTATTATGAAATGGATTCACCGTGGGGACACGATGCTTTCCTGGTGGACCATCATATGATCGATGGCGTGGTCCGGGGTTTCCTGGCCGGTCTCAGCGTCTAACCTAAGGAGCGAACAGGTATGAAGAAAAAGACCGCGTTTATTGGGCTAATGGGTCTTGGAACTGTTGGGAGCGGGCTGATCCGCTTGCTCCAGGAACGCGGCGGTGAACTGGAGCGCCTGACCGGGTTCTCGTTCATCGTCAAACGCATCCTGGTGAGGGATCCGAATAAACCGCGAGGGGTCAGGGTTGACCGTGATCTCTTGACCACTGACCCATTCACCATTTTGAACGATCCCGAGATCGACATCCTGGTCGAGGTCATTGGGGGCACCAACCCCACCCTGGAATACCTCCTCAGGGCCATCAAATCGGGCAAATCGGTCGTTACGGCCAACAAAGAGATCATGGCCGATCACGGCGACGAGGTCTTCGAGGCCGCCGAAAAATCCGGGGTTGACGTTTTTTTTGAGGGCAGCGTTGGCGGCGGTATCCCCGTCCTTCGCCCGCTCAAAGAAAGTCTGGCCGGCAATCGCCTCCATCGGGTGACCGGTATTATCAATGGAACGACTAACTATATTCTGTCCAAGATGACCCTAGAGGGGAAGGATTACCAGTCGGTTCTGGCCGAGGCGATGGAGTTGGGATACGCCGAACCAGATCCGTCGGCCGACGTTGAGGGTTACGACGCCGCTCGCAAGCTCGCCATTCTGTCCAGCCTGGCTTTCCACGCCAGGATCAAGTCCGGGGACGTCAGCACCGAGGGAATTACCCGCATCACCCCGGCCGATATCGATTATGGTCGTCGCCGCGGCTGGATCCTCAAGCTCCTGGCGGAGGCTCACGAATCTGAGGGCCGGGTTGAGGCCCGGGTCGCTCCGGTCTTCATCGACACCTCCCATCCCCTGGCCAACGTCAACGATGTCCTCAACGCCATCCTGGTCGAGGGTGAGGGTATCGGGGAGACAATGTTCTACGGCCGCGGCGCTGGCTCACTTCCTACCGGCAGCGCCGTCCTGAGCGACGTTCTCCAGGCGGTGCGGCACAGAGAGAAAAACGTCAGCTTCACCAGGTGTTCCTGCTACCGGTCGGTCGAGATCGGCAATCCTGAGGATTCGATTGTACGCTTTTACGTTAGAATCGAGGTTGAAAAAAGGCCCGGGCTGGCCGCCGACCTGGTCAGGTCGCTCGAGGCCTCTGGTGTCGTCCTGGAGCGGATGGACTACCGCGACCTGTCTGGTTCCCGATGCGAGGTCAGCCTGGTTACCCAGGCGGCCGTGGCCAGCCAGGCTCGCGCGGCCATCCGGAACCTGAGCCGCAATTCGTGGGTGACCAGCGTTAGTCTTCCTATCCGGGTCGAAGCGGCCGAGGCCTAGTGCTAAGAAATATACAAGAACGGGTGAGAAGATGGCTCTGATTGTTCAGAAGTACGGCGGAAGTTCCGTGGCTACCCCTGAGCGACTCAAGCGGGTGGCCGGGAGGGTAGCCGAAAACCGGCGCCAGGGCAACGATCTGGTGGTCGTGGTGTCGGCCATGGGAGACACTACCGACGAATTGCTTGATTTGGCCAGGCAGATCACCAACCGCCCTTCGGCCCGGGAAATGGATATGCTCCTGTCCACCGGAGAGCAGGTCTCCATCGCCCTGCTGGCGATGGCCCTTCACGAATTAGGTCAGAAGGCGGTCTCCTTGACCGGGAGCCAGGTTGGGATATTGACCGACGACGTCCACCGCAAGGCCCGAATCGCTCAGATCAGCAGCGACCGCATCCGTGCTGAACTCGCCGCCGGCAACATCGTGATCGTGGCCGGGTTCCAGGGCATGGATCAGAACAACGACATTACCACCCTGGGCCGCGGCGGTTCGGACACTACTGCGGTTGCCCTGGCCGGGGCGCTCGAGGCGGATTCTTGTGAGATCTATACCGACGTCGACGGGGTGTACACCGCCGATCCACGGGTGGTGCCCAAAGCCCGCAAGCTCGAATTTATCTCATATGACGAGATCATGGAGATGGCCTCACTGGGTGCCCAGGTGATGCAGCTTCGCTCGGTCGAGCACGGCAAGGTCCACGGAGTTGAAATCCACGTCCGGTCATCCTTCAACCGTAATCCAGGGACGATCATCAGGGAGGTCAAAGAGATGAACAACCACCGCCCGGTCATTGGCGTCGCTCAAGATCTGCAAACTGCCAAGCTGTCTATCCTTGATGTTCCCGACCAGCCCGGAATCGCTTATCAGGTCTTCTCGGCCCTGGCCAAAGAGGCCGTTAACGTCGATATGATCATTCAGACCGCCCCGCGCAACGGTAAGGCTGACATTTCCTTCACCGTTCATGAAGATGACCGTGAGCGGGCCCAAGCCGTGGTAGGCGAGGTGGCCAAGAAGCTCGACGCCAGCGGCGTGATCTGCAATGAGGGAGTGGCCAAGATCTCGGTGGTCGGAGCCGGCATGACTTCGCAGCCCGGTGTGGCCGCCACTATGTTTGGCTGCCTGGCCAAACACGGCATTAACATCGATATGATTGGATGCTCGGAAATTAAAATTTCCTGCATCATCCGCGCCGACCAGGTTAAAGAAGCGGCTCAGGCTCTGCACACTGACTTCGGATTGGATGCCG
>JBGFRN010000096.1:0-4564 GCA_041695105.1 Bacillota bacterium
GGATGACCGGGACTACCCGTGGCCGGTCTCGGGAAGACGCAGTGTTCCGGGGCGAGATCTTGGCTCTGATGGATCGTTTGTTGGCCCTGGAGTGTGACGAGGAATTCGAGAGGATTCTTAGTGCCTGTATGACGTTGCCGGGTCTTACGGGAGCCGCACCTCTGTCCCGGATCTTGCTCAACCGCGGGCATCCCGAAAGGGCCCGCTCGATCCTCCTGGAAGCGGTGGGCCGGGGACAGGATGACCCAGAGACCATGCTGGCCCTGGGTGAGACGGAGGCCCATCTTGGCTCACCCGAGGCGCCGTCCCGCTTCCTGAGGGCGGCTCGGGGCGGGGCCGGTGGAGTTATTCCTTATGTTTTCCTGAGCCGCCTTCTTCTCCAACACTCAGAGGAAATTCTCAGACGTGGACTCCGACGATGGCCGGCCAGCCGCCGCCTGAAGGAAGCGCTGAAGGCTTTACATCCCAAGAGTGAAGGAAGCGGAGAAGGCTTTACATCCCAAGAGTGAAGGAAGCGCTGAAGGCTTTACATCCCAAGAGTGAAGGAAGCGGAGAAGGCTTTACATCCCAAGAGTGAAAGAAACGCCTGAAGGCCTTGCATCCCACGAGTTATGGAATCCTCTGAAGGCCCTCCGTCCGACGATTGAAGGAGGCTCCACTAGATGACCGACGCGGAGCTTATGACCCGGGATGACCAAAAGCCCCGCTTGAGCCTGTGTCTGATCGCCCGGGATGAAGCTGAAGACTTGCCCCGGTGTCTCAAGAGCGTTCAAGGGGTCGTGGATGAGATTATCCTGGCTGATACCGGGTCCAGGGATGCAACCGTGGAGATTGCCCGCTCCTTCGGCGCCAAGGCAGTAAGCGTCCCTTGGACGGGGAGTTTCTCCGAGGCGCGTAACGCTTCGATCGACGCCGCCACTGGCGATTGGATATTGGCCCTTGACCCCGATGAAGAGTTAAGCCCTGGGGACCGCGACAGGCTCCGTCCCCTGCTGGAAAAGCCGGGGGTGGACGCCTACGTCTTCTTGGTGGTGAGCTACGTTGGGGCTACGGCCGACAAGGACACGGAAATCACTTGCTCTATCAGGCTTTGGCGAAATCGCCCGGAGTACCGCTACAGCGGTTCCATCCACGAGCAGTGGGCTGAACAACTCTTCGGAACTCCCAGCGAGCCGCGCATCATGGCGACCGGGCTTTCGGTGCTCCATTATGGTTATCTGGACTCCCGGATTTCGGCCAAGGACAAGAAGGCTAGGAACCTGTCGATCCTCCAGGACGAAGTCAGAAAGCGCCCCCGTGACAACTATCTTCGCTATAATCTCGGTATTGAGCATTTTCGGGCTGGGCGTGACCGGGAGGCTCTTCGGGAGTTCAAGAAGGCCTGGAAAGGCCTTACCCCGGGTTCCATGTGGTCCTCGGCTCTGAGCAAAATGACGGCGCTGACCCTGATGACCCTTGGCGAATTCGCTGAGGCCGAAAAGTACCTGGAAAAGGGTCTACGGCTCTACCCCGACTTCACGGACCTGGTATTCCTGAAGGGAACCCTGCACACCCGACAAGGGCAGTATCCGCTGGCCGTGGAGGCTTTTCGGAGGTGCGCTGCGATGGGACCCGCACCCGTCCCCCCATACTCAGCCGATTCCGGTCTTGGCGGCTACAAGGCGCACTTCGCCCTCGGCCAGGTCTACGAAGCCATGGGGAATCAGGCTGAATCGGCCAGGTCTTACTTTGAATGCTACAAGACGAACACCGGGCATCTCCAGGCCCTGTACCGGCTGGCCAGTGTTCTCGCCCAGGAGGGCGACCTGGCGGGTGTGAGGGTTCTTTTCGAAAAGTTTTTCGACCTCTCTCGGGCGGATCATCTAGTGACCCTATCAGATATCCTCTACACAGTCGGCGACTACGACGGAGCGCTCAACTACCTGAATCTGTCTGGCAATGATACTTCTCACTCAGAGGCTGTCCTGTTCCTGAGAGGCCTGAGCCTGATGAAGACCGGGCGCTTTGAAGAGGCGATTCAATCTCTGAGTTGTGTGAGCGCAGAGAGCATAAGGCACTCCGAAGCCTGTTTGAGCCTGGCTTACTGCCACTTCAACCTGGATCAGCCCGAGGAGGCCGCCCGGATGATGGCCAGAGTTTCTGATCGGGAGCAGGCTCGGAGGATCCTCAGCCAGCTCTTCCTTCAAGATGCTGCTTCAGTGCTTCGGGATGGGCTGAAACGCTTCCCGGAGTCGGCGCCCCTGCGGCACGAACTCGAGGAGGTGCTGCGGGAGGCGAGAAGCGCTTCGGGACGCGCATCAGGTTCACCAAGCGAGTCAGGGCAGTCAGGGTGATGACAGGCGGGAGGCGAGAAGCGCTTCGGGACGCGCATCAGGAGGTGCATGATGTTGGCCGCACCCCGTCTCGGCCTTGGCATGATCGTCAGGGATGAGGAAGAATACCTGCCCCGGCGCCTCGGGAGCGTTTGGGAGATTGGGAGGAGACGGTGTGCTTCGTCCTCTTTCGAAACCGTGATCGGCCTTGAAGATGGGCCTGGGAGATAGGCCTGGGGGGTGCAACTGGACGGCAGGCCCGGGTGGCCACGAGCCGGAGAGAGCGGGGAGAAGCCATGACGCTGAGCGTCTGCATGATCGCCAGGAACGAGGAGGAGTGCCTTGAGCGGTGCCTGCAAAGCGTCCGGGGGGTTGTTGACGAGATTGTCTTCGTGGACACTGGTTCCACCGATCGGACCGTGGAAATTGCCCGACGGTTTGGCGCCCGAGTCTTCCACTTCGCCTGGACCGGCAGTTTCGCCGAAGCCAGGAACGTTTCGCTAAGGCAGGCGACCGGCGACTGGCTCCTGATGCTGGATGCGGACGAGGAACTAGCCCCCGCCGACTCGGCCAGGCTCAAGGCCCTGCTGACCTCCGAGGACGTGGAGGCCTATATTCTCAATCAGGTGAGCTACCTCGGGCAGGAGCCGGGAACCGAAGTCGAGGTTGTTCCAAGGGTTCTCCTCTTCAGGAACCGTTCCGAGTACCATTTCACCGGAGCCATCCACGAACAGGTAACGGACAGCATTCAGGCGGCCAGAACGGAGGCCAGGATCGTTCCTTCCGGAGTCAGCATCCTCCACTACGGCTACCTTGAGCATCGGGTGCGCCAAAAGGACCGCCGGAACACCGAGATCCTCCTGAGAGAACTGCAAAAGGCCCCGGACAACGGCTATCTCCGGTTTCAACTGGGGGTCTGAGTATCTCAGACAAGGAGCTTACCGCCAGGCTATGGGTGAGCTGAACCGGGCCAGGAAAGGTCTCGACACCAGGGCAATGTGGGCGTCACGTCTGTGGGTTCTCATGGGCTCAGGCCTGATTCAGCAGCGGAAATACTGGCGAGCGAACCGGGTCCTGGACGAAGGAATCAGCATCTACAGGGACTTTGCCGATCTCTACTTCCTCAAGGCTCTGGCGCTATTTCAGGCGGGTGATTATGGCCCGGCGGCCCTCGCCATCGGACAGTGCTTGGCCCTGGGTCCAGCTCCCACCCCGCCATACATAGCCAACAGCGGCTATAGCGGGTATCGGGCCCATCATCTGGCTGGCCAGATCTACGAGCGTCTGGGGCTCCTGGCCGAAGCCGTTGGACATTATGCCAAGGCTTTCGCCGCCAACGGCAGCTTTCTCCCCCCGTTTTACCGTCTTGCCTCTATCCTGAGCGCCAGGGAGAGCGTGGCCCAGGTCTGCCGCTATCTCGAGAGTTTCATTGATCTAAGAAATCCCCTCCACCTGGCCATTCTGGCCGATGCCCTTGGGCAGGCCGGGCTCTACACCGCAGCCAAGCACTATGCCGAACGGGCCTTGCTTTTTGACGGTGATCTGGTGGAGGCTCGTCTCCTCCAGGGCCTGTGCCGGGTCGCCTCGGGTGAGATTACCGAAGGCTTGAAGGATCTAGCTGCGATCCCGCCTGCCCACCCGGCAGCCGCCAGGGCCCGTCATTCGGCCTACCTCGCTCATTGGCTGATCGGGCAAGATCGTGGTTTTGGTCTTGGCGCCTCCGCTCCAATGGAGGGGAACTCTTCCCCGGAGAGCTATGTCGAATTAGCCGGTCTCTTCGCCAGCCAGGCAGCCTATTGGCTGGGCGAAGCCCACAAACGTTTCCCGCAATCCCAGATTCTGAAGGACATCGCCCGCTCCCTCCCGGGAGGTGAGGAACGCTGGATACCAGACTGAGCCTCTGCATGATCGTCAAAGACGAGGAGGCAACCCTGCCCAGGTGCCTCAGGAGTGTCAGCGGCATCCCTGACGAGATTATCATCGTTGACACCGGATCGACGGACCGAACCAGGGAGATCGCCCGGGATTTCGGCGCCATCGTGCTCGAATTCCCCTGGTCCGGGAGCTTTAGTGAAGCCCGGAACCACGGGATCGATCAGGCCAGCGGGGAGTGGATCCTGATCCTTGATGCTGACGATGAGGTCGATCCGGGGGATCGTGATAAGCTTCGCGGACTGCTGGACGCTCCGGCGGTGGAGGGATACCTCTTTCAGACAATTAACTACACCGGCAGGGGGGTTCTGTACCAGTCC
>JBGFRN010000205.1:0-4557 GCA_041695105.1 Bacillota bacterium
GAGGAAGACCTCAACCCAGTCGCCGGGCCTGAGTCCTAGCAACGCCAGAACCTCATCGGGGATAATGACCTTTCCCTCGATGACTTCAACTTTGATTACGCTCAAATTTATCCTCCTCGCCCAGATGGTAGGGGAGGAATTTCTTTGGGCATGAAATCATTTCCTTTGTCGAAACTTGATATACGTTCGACAGCAAGACAATTTATTTCCCAATTTTAGGGATCTCTGGCTTTAAGCTCACGCCCCACGTTAATGGCTGGGGCCGTCTTGAGCACCACGATGTCCACCCGCCGGTTCTTGGCCCGGTTCTCGGCCGTGGTATTGGGGAAGAGAGGGCGGTACTCGCCGTAGCCAACGGCCACAAAGCGGTCGGGCGACAGGCCCTCGCGATCGACCAGGAAGCGGATCAGGTTAGTTGCCCTTCGAGTGGAAAGCTCCCAATTGGTAGGAAACTGCGCTGTACTAATCGGAATGTCGTCAGTATAGCCCTCGACGGCCACGTAATTCTTCACCCGGGATATGGCCTGAGCGATCTCGTGCATCACCGGCTCGGCTCCGGGCCTGATCTCAGCGTCTCCCAGGGCGTAGAGCACGGTTCCCTGAAGGCTGATGATAATACCGCGCTCGTTATAGATGATCTTGACCTCTCCGGCTTCGGTCAGCCCCGCAAGCGCCTGGGCGACGTCTTCGCCCAAAACCTCGAGGACATCTCTTTCCGGGGCCATTCCCCCGGGACCGGTGTCAGGAGTCGTCTTGACCGCCAGCAGCGTGCCCCCTGGAAGAAACGCCTGAGTCAAAGAGCGCTGCAGCCCGGCGTACTTGCCGGCGTCCACCATGGACATTGAGTATAAAACGATGAAGAAAACCATCATCAGGGTGATCATGTCGGCGTAAGTCAAAAGCCAACGCATTGAGCCGGAGCCGTCGTGGCCGCCGCCTCCCCCGTGGTCTCCTCCGCCTTTTCGTCTAGACATTTTCCTCTACTGCCCGACCGGCCGCCGCCTGAGCCTCGGCCTTTTTGTCCTTGGGCGGCAGGAAGACCTCCAGCTTCTCTCTCACGATCCGCGGGCTTTCGCCGGCTTGAAGGGAAAGAACTCCCTCCAGCACCATCTCCCTCATCAGCACTTCGTCGGCGCTGCGGGCCTTGAGCTTGCCGGCCAGGGGAAGCCAGATGAGATTGGCTGTGGCAATTCCGTAGAAGGTGGCCAAAAAGGCCACCGCGATAGCCGGTCCGAGAGTGTCGGGCTTGGACAGGTTTCCGAGCACGTGAACTAAGCCCATAACCGTTCCGATGATCCCAATGGTCGGGGCGTAACCGCCGGCCGCCTCCAGGATACCGGCCCCGGCCTTATGGCGTTTTTCCATAAATGATATGTCGGTTTCAAGAATACTCCGGACAGCGTGGGGATCGGTGCCGTCAACAACCAGCTCAATGCCTCGAACTAGAAAGGCATCATCAATCTTGGCTGTTTCGTTCTGAAGGGTGAGCAGCCCCTCGCGGCGGGCCTTTTCAACCAGGGCTACGATGGTGTCAATGCTCTTGGTGCCGTCCACCTTCGACCCGGTAAATGCCTTGCCCAGCAATTTGGGAATCTGCTTCAGTTCTTCCAATGGAAACGAAATAGCCGTAGCACCGATTGTTCCCCCATTAACTAACAAGAATGCGGAACCGCTCCACAGGGAGCTTAAATGCCCGCCGTCCATCCATAATGCGGCCACGATCGAGCCGCACGCGATTACCAGGCCGATTATCGTACCAAAATCCATGAGCGCCCTCCGCCGGTCGAGATAGCCAGCGATAAGGCATTTCGACAGTTACTGGCAGATTCCTCCCCCGAGTGTCGGATTGAGACCACCGGGAAGGCACAAAAAATCGGTCTTTTTCAGTATCATCGTTTACATAATCCTCATATTATGGCACCGGGGGCATCCCCAATCTTAGTAAGGGAGGGAATATAGTATGGGTAGACTCCGGAGACGCACTGTCAGGAAATTTGATCGTGCCGACTGCCGGTTCCACCGTGCCATCAGAAACGCACGGAGGCTGTTCCGGGGCCAGCTCGAGAGACTGGTGGTCAATACTCTCTCCGGCCTGAAAAATTTCAACCTGGGCACACTGTCCGCCTTCAGGGACGTCAAGCACGAGCTTAACCACATCGAGCATAAGCTCGACAGGCTGCTGCGCAGGTAGCTCCTAGAAGCTTGACGGAGAATCGGGATAGGGGTGAGCCGCCTCCGGCCCACCCCTCCCCTTCCCATAACCTCCGGTATGCGGGCCCGCACCGGCCGGTTCGCTGAGCTTCACGAGGGCAAGCCACTGCACTAGTGCCTTACCGGAAAAAATTTGATGATTGCCCTAGGGGATTCTATTTACCCATTCTATTCACCCCCATTACCCTGCAGCTTGCGGCGGCGGGCCTCTTCCGATCCAATTCACACACTATCACCCAAGGGCTTGCCTGGAATTCCCTACTGTCTCGAATCGCCTCATCCTCCATTACCGCCACTGCCGCCCCCGCCACCTTCGCCGCCCCCACCGCTGCCCTGGCGACCGCCTTGCTTGCCGCCGCCTCCGCCGCCGCCCTGGAGCATCTGCATGATCTGCTCCTTAACGGCCGAGTTGATCTGTTTCTTGACATCGGGAGAATCTATCAACTTTTTCATGCGGCTTTCAAGTTCTTTTTTGAAGTCGGGGGAGTCCATAATTTTTTTCAGCGATTGCTCGATCTGCTTTTTATTCTCCGGAGACTCCATCAGGTCTTCAAGGGCGATTTTCTCCTGGTTCTCCCGCACCGCGTCCTTAATGGTGTCCTCCATATCCTCTGACTTCATTTGCTTCTTGACGGCCTTTTCGATCTGCTCGTTGCTTGGGCCCTGGCTCTTCTGCTGGCCACCGCCCCCGCCCATCATCCCGCAACCGGGCAGGACTAGGACCAGGACCAAAGCCAAGCCGGTCAGAACAATCGCCTGCTTCTTGTGGCAAACCAAAGCGGAGCCCCCTCGCACTAACAATTGTCAGAGTTAGAGTGCGATAAGAAACTCCGCCTTATTCTACCCTGTTTAATCTACCCGCCTTATTCTACAATGATTTGTGACCGATGTCCCGGCGGTAGTGCGCGCCCTCGAACCTGATCCTCTCCACCCCGCGGTAGGCCTGATCCAGGGCGGCGCGAAGGTCTGGGCCGGTGGCGGTGACGCCCACAACGCGCCCTCCGGCCGTAACCAAGCGTCCGGCCGGATCACGGGCGGTGCCGGCGTGGAAAACGACCACCCCGTCCAGCTCCTCGGCCTCGCCGGTACCATCTATCGGGAGGCCCTTGGGGTAGCTCCCGGGGTAGCCGCCCGAAGCCATCACCACGCAGGCGGCTGCCTGGTCCGACCACTCGAGCCTGACCCTGGATAAATCCCCGTCAATCGAGGCCTCGAAGATCTCTAAAAGGTCGGAGTTCAGGCGGCGCAAAACCGACTGGGTCTCCGGGTCGCCGAAGCGAGCGTTGAATTCCAAGACCTTGGGTCCTTGGGGAGTCAGCATCAGCCCGGTAAACAAAACCCCACTGAACGGGCGGCCCTCACTGGCCATGGCCTCGACCGCCGGCTGGATGGCCGTCTCCAGAATCCGTTGCTGCATTTCTGGGGGGCAAATCCCGACCGGCGAGACCGTGCCCATTCCCCCGGTGTTCGGCCCGGTGTCACCGTCGCCAACCGGCTTGTGGTCCTGGGCCGGAACCATCGGAAGCGCGGTCTTGCCGTCGCAGAAAGCCAGGATCGAGACCTCGGGACCGGTGATGAATTCCTCGATCACCACCCGCTGGCCGGCCGCGCCGAAGAGGCGCCCCGAGAGCATCCCCTCGGCCGCTTCCCAGGCCTCCTCGAAGCTCCGGGCGATGGTTACTCCCTTGCCCAGGGCCAGCCCGTCGGCCTTGATCACGGCCGGGCCGTCGCCGGTGGAGAAATGCCCTTCGAGGTGGGCCCGAGTTTCATCGAGCGAGGTGAAGACGCGGTAGCCGGCCGTCGGAATGCCGTACCGGCGCATCAGATCCTTGGCAAACGACTTGCTGGCCTCAATCTGGGCGGCCGCGGCCGTAGGGCCGAAGGCGCGAAAGCCCGCCTCGGTCAAGCGGTCGACTAAACCCAGGGCCAGCGGGTCGTCGGGCCCGACCACCACCAGGTCGGCCCCCACCTCGCGCGCGGCCTTAACCTGGCCCTCCAGGTCGGTCGCCGGAACCGGCAGGCAGGTCGCCAGCGCAGAGATTCCGGCGTTGCCCGGAGCGCAGTAGATCCGCCCGGCACCGGGGCTCTGGGCCAGCTTCCAGCAGATAGCGTGCTCCCTACCGCCACCGCCGACCACCAGGACTGTTTTTTTCTTCATCCGTTTACCACCCCGCCTACGACAAGCGGGCCGGCCGCAGAACGCGCCGGCCCGGCGTTTTTTTAATGCTTGAAGTGCCGGTGCCCGGTGAAGACCATGGCCAGACCGAGCCGGTCGGCGGCGCTGATCGAGTCCTGATCGCGGATTGAACCGCCCGGCTGGACAATCGCCCTGATCCCGGCCTCGCC
>JBGFRN010000250.1:0-4546 GCA_041695105.1 Bacillota bacterium
CGAACTTTCCAAGCGCTGATTCGGGGGGTTTCAACCGGAAGCAGGTTGCCTTCCATCAGCATCCATTCGATAAAGAGGCCATAACCCCTGGTCGGATCATTGACGAAAACATGGGTGACGGCCCCGACTAATCGACCATTTTGTATGATCGGGCTGCCGCTCATCCCTTGGACGATTCCCCCGGTTCTCTTTATCAACCGTGAATCGGTAATCTTGATAATCATGCTCTTGCCGTCGGGTCTTGGCTGTCGGATCACCTTTTGAATTTCGATCTTAAAGCGATCAACCCGATTTCCTTCGACGACCGTTAAGATTTCCGCCTCTCCTTCGACCACCTGAGAAGCCGTGCCCACTGGAATTCCCTCTTTAAACCAGGGATGGGCCTGCGGTTTATCCATGGTACCCAGAATCCCGAAGGGTGTGTTTTTTTCAATTCTCCCGATCGGCTCCGAGTCTAGAATGCCAATTTTTTCGCCTGGTTGGCGTTGGGTCCCCTTATCGATCCCCGAGATCTCGGCCTGAACGATTTGGCCAGACTTGATCTCGATCGGACGGCTGGTATCGGCGTCGGCGATAATATGACCAAGTGCCCCGAACTTTCCGGTCTCCGGATGGTAAAAGGTCATGGTTCCCACCCCGGCGGCGCCATCACGAATGTATATTCCCAACCGATAAACCCCAGTTTCCTGTTCGACAACAGGCTTGATGACTTTCCGCAAGAACTCGTCGTCACGCCGGATTTCGAGCGTGATCGAACCGGACCCCGCCGTTTCCCTGACAACCCGGGCTACTACATCCTCCGTGGAGGCTTCACGCCCGTTGACCGACATGATCACATCCCCGAGCTCCAATCCGGCCTCCCGGCCTGGCTCTCGCTCCCGACCATCGGGAGAGGTAATGCTTGTGAATCCAACCACCATCACGCCGTGAGAACTTAGCCTAACCCCGATTGACTGGCCGCCAGGGATCACTTTGATTGGCGGGACGCTTTCAATTACTAACCGTTTGATCGGAATCCAACCGAAGAGGCGAAACTCCAATTGGGCTTGTCCCTGACCCATTGATTCCACGGCCATGGCCTCACCGCCGGCGATCTGGCTCCAGGCGTTCGAGCGGAGCTCGTTACCATTAATACGGACCAGACCGGTTCGATTTGACCTGACCGTCAGGTTCCCCGGAAGATCAAGCACGAGGTGCTGGGTAGCGCCACTCGGCAACCTGACCTCAGCCGGGAAATTAGCCAGGCTCCTGGCCTGGGGAGATCCTGAAGCAATTAAAACCAAGGCTGCCAGTAAAATGCCAAACCACTGGCGCTGGGTAAATCGGATCAATCGATTCACACTCCTAGGCGACTCTCCGCCTGGAGGCCCTCACCTCCGGAAACCGGGGATTTTAGGCTATTTTTGCCGGGTATACGGTTTTATGTCTGTTTTTCTTTTCAATAAGCCATTTTTCTCCCCATCTCGCCATGTTTCTTGGTTCAATTGATACTGTCTCCGACTCAGCGGGCTTTTATGCTGATAACTGACTGGCTGGAAACAAAGTAAAAAAGACCCTTAAGGGTCTTCAAAAAATGGTCTTTAAACTGAACGGCCCCGGATGGCGCGCCCCTGGCGGATCAGGTCCCGGGCATGGTCTTTGGCCAGGGGACTTAGGTCCTCCCCTCCCATCATCCGAGCCAGCTCGGCACAGCGATCATCCTCCGATAGTTCGGCCACTCTGACCAGGGTTCTCCCGCCTTGCTCGGTCTTTTGGACCCTGAAATGGTGGTCGGCCATGGCGGCGATCTGAGGCAGGTGTGTCACCGCGATCACCTGCCTGGCTGACGATAACCCGGCCATCTTCTCGCCGACGGCCACGGCGGTGCGCCCGCCCAACCCAGTGTCAATTTCGTCGAAGATCAGGGTGCCGGCCTGATCAAGGCCGGCCAGGACTGTCTTGAGCCCAAGCATTACCCGCGAAAGCTCGCCGCCGGAGACCACCCGACCCAGGGGCCTGGGAGACTCCCCGCGGTTGGCGCTGAAAAGAAGTTGACAGCGGTCTGCCCC
This sequence comes from Bacillota bacterium, assembly GCA_041695105.1. GTDB lineage: Bacteria > Bacillota > Sulfobacillia > JAMDAP01 > JAJYMS01 > JBGFRN01. The sequence goes on from JBGFRN010000250.1 coordinate 2,049, forward strand.
CCGAGCCGTAATTTCCCCATCCTCCCGGGGTTCAAGCCTGAACTCCAAGGTCGCTCCTGGAAGGTTCAATTGCTGCAATTCTTGGGTTACCGCCTCCGACAAGACACCGGCCGCCCGGCCGCGGGCCTCGCTCAGTGCCCCGGCGGCCGTCAAAAGCTCACGGCTAAGGCCGGCGTACCTTTGTTCCAGTTCCTGCAGCCTCTGGTCCGAGTTTTCGAGCCGGCTGAGGTCAGCGGCGATTTCATCACGGAACGACAAGACCTCCTCGATCCCCGGTCCGTACTTTCTTTTGAGGTTATTGATCTGGGCTAAACGGTCCTCGATCTCTCGCAGCCGGGCGGGATCGGCCTCAAGGCGGTCGCGGTACGATGCCAGCTCCCTGGCCGCCTCCCTGACCTGGATCAGGGCCTCCTCCAGGCTCTGTTTCAATCCGGACAGCCGCGGGTCGATCGGAACCAGGCGGCCGAGTTCATCGCGGGCCCTGGATAAAAGGCCGGTGGCCGCCGGACCATCCTGGCCGCCGTAAAGCAGCAGGTAGGTCGTCTCAATTCCCAGGATCAGCTTTTCAAATTGGGTCAAGACCCTGCGCTCGTCCTCGAGTTTCTGGTCCTCACCGGGGCTGGGAGCGGCGGCATCAATCTCCGATTTCTGGTGGTTGAGCAAGTCGACCTGGCGGGCACGGTCCCGCATTCCCGCCGAAAGCGAGTCGATCTCTTTTTCACACTCCCGGCGCTCCCGCCAAAGTCTATCGACCCAGGCGGCCAGCCCGGCCGCCTCCCGACCCCCGTAGCCGTCGAGCACTTCTAGCGGGCGGTCTGGGTCGAGCAAGGCCTGGTGCTCGTGCTGACCATGGAGGTCAACCAGCAGCCGTGTGATCTCCCGGGCGGTCGAGGCGTTAACTACCCGATGATTCAGGCGCATGACGCTTCGACCGTTGGATGAAATCTCGCGGGTGATGACCAGCGTGGAATCACCGGCCTGGCCCAGGCCTAATTCTTCGAGCCCGGCCCTGACCGGAGACAACCCCTCAATATCAAAAACGGCCTCGACCACGGCGCGCTCCGCACCCTGACGAATCAGGTCGGAAGACACGCGGCCGCCGAGAACCGCCTCCATGGCGTCAACCACGATCGATTTGCCCGCCCCGGTCTCGCCGGTGAAGGCGTTAAACCCCGCCCCGAGCCGGAGACAAATCTGGTCGATTAAGGCAAAATTTTCCACGCGTAGTTCAGCCAGCACCGAAGGAACCTCCCGGATTGATCAGCGCATGAGCTGATTCAGGCGTTCGACCAGTTGGGGGGCTGACTCCTTGGGCTTGCAGGCGACGAACACCATCCGCTCCCCGGCCAGGGTGCCGATAATCTCTTTCCAGCGGAGGCCGTCGACCGCCTCGGCCACAGCCGCCGCCGTAGCGGGAATGGTTGAAAGCACCAAGAGGTTGTCGCTGTAGTCCATGCCCAGGATGCATTCACGGAAGATACGCAGCATCCGGTCTGACTGCCCGCTCAAATTGGGATCGTCCGGCTGGGCGTATCGGTAACGGCCGTCTCCGACCGGGATCTTAACCAGTTGCATCTCCTTGATGTCGCGGGAAACGGTTGCCTGGGTTACCTGGATGCCATGTTCCGTTAATCTTTCGGCCAGCTCTTCCTGAGTTTCGACCACTTGGGTGCTGATGATCTCCAGGATCTTCATTTGGCGCCGGGCTTTCAACGAATCCCCTCCCAGATTAACGCGGTTTCGGCGCTCCTCAGGCTTTCTCCTGCTCGGCCAGTTTGTCCCTAAGAACTTCAAAGAATTGATAATCCGGGCGCCTCATTAACCTGGTGACCTCGGCCGCCTTCCGGACCACGACCTCGTCCAAGGGCTGCAGGCCGAATCCCTGTTGGCCATCGACCGTCAACCTGGTCTCGCCGGTGTTGTTCAGGTCGACTACGGTGCGGACGCTCTCGTCAGGAGAAATCACCATCGCCCTGGGTGAAGACAAGGTATGGGGACAAATGGGAGTTACCAACAGCACGTCCTGCCCGGGGCTGACCACCGGCCCCCCGGCTGAAAGCGAGTAGGCGGTGGAGCCGGTGGGAGTGGCCACGATAACCCCATCCGCCCGGTAGTGGGCCACCCGGGTGGCCCCAATAAAAGTGGTCAGACGAACCACCCTGGCCAGGGGACCCTTAGTTACCACCACATCATTCAGGGCCACGAAGCGCTTGACTGGCTGCCCCTCCCGGTTAACCCAGGCTTCGAGCATCATCCGCTGGTCGATGATGCAGTTTCCGGCTAGCAGCCCCGGAAGATCCCGTTCGACCTCCCCAAGCTCGAGTTCCGTCAAAAAGCCAAGGTGCCCTAGGTTAACCCCCAGGATCGGCGTTCCGAACCGGGTCAGGGTCTTGGCGGCTGCCAGGAGGGTGCCGTCTCCCCCGAGCACAATGGCCGCGGCAACCTCCCCCCAGCGGTCCAGGTCCATAGCCACTTCCGGGGCGCCGATAAAGGCAGCC
>JBGFRN010000057.1:0-25063 GCA_041695105.1 Bacillota bacterium
ATAGTTACACGCCTAAAAAACTCTGATTCCTGAAACCCTTGTGCGGCGCTTTGTTGCGCCTATCATTTATCTAGTCACTGTCGAACTCGGGTTTGCGGCGGCAAAAGAATCGGGGCTGACTCAATTTGCTTTTGAGTCAGCCCCCTTTTCGTTGCAGATGGGCTGGTGGCTTGTGATTACGGGCCTGGCCGTTTTTATGGGTGGGCCTTCTACCGCGCGCTCATGCCGAACTCCTCCAGTTTCTTGTAAAAGGTGGCACGGCCGATACCAAGTGCCTTGATGGCCTTAGATCGGTTGCCGCGGGCAACCGTTAGCGCTTCCGTGAGGGCCTCCCGCTCCATAGCTTGAACCTTGGCCCGGATCTCGTCCCACGAACGGCTGGGCCGATCTTTTACCGCCTTCCCATCCGCCCGCATCAGGTGCTTGGGCAGGTGCTCGGGCTGAAGGGTGGCACCCAGGGCCATCACCAGGGAATACTCAAGGACGTTTCTCAGCTCCCGTATATTCCCCGGCCATGGGTAGGCCATCAGTTGCTTGATATACGCTGGGGGAGCCTCAAGGGGAACTGAACCGGCAGGCGTCAGTTCCCGCAGAAAATGATCTACCAGGCAAGGGATGTCGTCAAGCCTGTCCCGCAGGGGGGGCAGAAGGAGCGGGACGACATTGAGGCGGTAGTACAGGTCCTCCCGGAAGAGACCTTTGGCCACCATGTCCTCCAGGTTGCGGTGCGTCGCGCTCAGTGCACGGATGTTGACGCTGATGGGCTTGACGCCGCCCACCCGTTCCAGGTGACGTTCCTGGAGGACGCGAAGCAGTTTGGCTTGCATGAGGGGACTCATCTCCCCGATCTCGTCCAAAAAGAGCGTACCACCGTCCGCCAGTTCAACCTTGCCAGGCTTGCCGGTACGGCGGGCACCGGTAAAAGCACCATCCTCATAGCCGAACAGCTCGCTCTCAAGGAGGTTCTCCGGGATGGCCGCACAATTGACGATCACCATGGGGCCGTTGGCTCGGTTGCTTTCGGCATGGATGGCCTTGGCGAGAAGCTCCTTGCCCGTCCCCGATTCGCCCCTGATGATGATGGTGCAGTCGCTGCGGGCGGCCCGGTGTGCCTGGGCCAGGGTCTCCAGTAGCCTCCAGTTCTTGCCCACCAGCCGCGTAAACGGGACGGGCAGTTCCGTGAGCAAGGCATGATGCCCAACGGATGACCCGTAGGGGGCCTCGGAGCCTAAGTCATTGGCATCACGGAAGGTTGCCACCGCACCGACGACGTTGCCCGCGTCATCCACTATCGGCGTATGGTCGCAGACCAGGCGCCGGTCCACGCTCTCCAATGCCACGTACCCGTCTAATAAGGGGCGTCCTTCTTCCAGGCTCTTGAGTAGAAGGGCCTTTGGCTCAATATTCGCCAATCGCTTTCCGATGACCTTATCCACCGGTACTCCGATAATGCGGGCATAGGCCTGGTTAGCGTAGATGATGCGGCTGGTTCGGTCTATGACGATGATGCCGGCGTGAAGAGAGTCCAGGACCCGAAACAAGAACTGCATGTGGCGGCGCACTTCTGAACTGGCGTTAGGTCCCTGGCCCAACAAGCGCAAGAGCCGCTCGGCTTGAAGCGAGTTGACAATGGCTCCCATGCCGCACCTCCCTTGCCGGTCTTGGTTGGCAATCTCATGGACATATATTTTATATAGGGATAGACTATCCCTCCCGAAGACTTGAAAGAAATTTTGGGAATTTCCTGACTGATATAAATGTTCCAATATAAATTGTTCCAAGGGAATACATTTTGTTCAGAGTCCGAATCGGTTTGCTTGGAGGCTGTTTCGTCTAAGGGCATCCCTTGTGAGCGCCAGGGCCGGCTGCGCGGGAGTTTCCGTTTGAAGTATGGCGATGGCACGTATCTTGCTAGCAGGACAGTATGCAGGGGAGTGACGGGGTTCGTTCGTCACGGGGGTGGACGAGCCAAAGATAAGGGGGATTGTTACGTGCAGGAGTTAATTCAATTGCTGGTGGTCGGCGTGACCACTGGCGCGATTTATGGCCTTCTCGCCCTCGGGTTTACGCTGGTGTTCAACTGCACTAACGTCCTCAACTTTTCCCAGGGAGAGTTCGTAATGATCGGTGCGGTATCCGGCGCCATTCTCCTTGGCACGGGGAAGGTGCCCTACCCGATAGCGGCGGTCCTTGTGGCCCTGGCTGGCGCGGGGGTGGGAATGGCGGTGGAGCGGCTGGCGGTCAGACCCATTCAGAAGCGGCACGGCAGCCCGATTATACCGATCATGGGAACCCTGGCCTTTGCCATCATGGTCAGCAACGCGACCCGGCTGGTGGTCGGGACTCAGGAACGGTACATGAAGCCCCTAGTGGCGGGCCAGTTGACGGTCATAGGTATCACGGTGCCCTGGCAGAACGTGGTGATCCTCGCGGCCGCCCTGATCATGGTGACGGGGCTCTGGCTCTTCCTTACCCGCACGATGACGGGCATGGGGCTCAGGGCTATGGGGATCCAGCGGGATGCGGCAAGCCTGATGGGCGTGAATCTGGACCGGATGCAGGTACTCAGCTTTGCCTTGAGTGCGTCGGTAGCGGTACTGGGGGGTCTTTTGATCGCCCCCATCCTGCCCGCCTCCCCTTACATGGGGCTGCCCCTGGCGGTGAAGGGCTTCATCGCCGGGGTGGTGGGAGGGCTGACCGACCCCTTCACGGCCTTCCTCGGCGGCATTGCGATGGGACTTCTGGAAGTGATACTGGCGGGGTACGTCTCTTCCAGTCTCACCGAGATCGCCACTTTCGTCATCCTGCCGGTAATGCTCCTCGTGCGGCCGAAAGGGCTGTTTGGAACACAGGGCTAGGAGGGGTAGTTGATGAGTCAGGCTTCTCGGATTGATTTCATAGTGCCGGGTATCATGCTCCTGGCCATGGTCCTGCCGGCCTTTACTAGTAATGGTTACTACCTTCATACCGTGAGCATGTCGGCCATCGGGATCGTGCTGGCCCTCAGCCTGAACCTGCTATACGGGTACGCCGGGCAAATTTCCTTTGGACACGCGGGCTTTTATGCCCTGGGGGCGTACTCGGCCACACTCCTGCAAACCCGTCTGCAATTCTCCTTCCCGGTGGCCCTAATCGCCACACTGGTTATTGTCTTCGTGCTGGCAGCCGTTGCCGGGTGGCCGATTCTGCGGCTGAAGGGGTACTATCTGGGCATGGCCACCCTGGCCTTCGGCCTTCTGATCTTCACCGTACTTTTGCAGTGGATTGACTTCAGTGGCGGCCCAAGCGGGATCTCTGTTCCCCCGGCCACCCTGTTCGGTATCGAGCTAGGAGACGGGTTCTATCACTTCATCTTGGGCGTGGCCATTGCCGTCTACCTATTCTGCGTCAGCCTGAGCTGGTCCCGGGTGGGGATGGCGCTCCGGGCTCTCGAAGGGGACGAATCGGCTGCGGCGGCGGCCGGGATCGATACGGCCTACTACAAGATTCTGGTATTCGCCCTATCCGGAAGCATCGCCGGGTTGGCAGGGGTTCTGTACGCCCACCTCAATCTGTTCATTGCGCCCGAAGTATTTAGCCTGCATACCTCTATCCTGATCCTGATTATGGTGGTGGTCGGCGGCTTGGGAAGCAACCCTGGCGTTTCTATCGGCGCCGTGCTATTTACCCTCCTGCCGCAACTCTTGGACCGGTTTGAAGATTACAATCACTTATTCTACGGTGCGATTCTCCTGGCTTGTCTCATCTATCTCCCCCGGGGCTTGGCGAGCCTAGTTGGAGCGGGGCGGGCAAACCAACAGGGGGTGCGAGGTTGATGAGCCTTTTACAAGTTGATCAGATGGGAAAGCGGTTCGGAGGCCTGCAGGCCCTCAGCCGTGTCACCTTCAGCGTGGAGCCTGGCCAGCTCGTCTCTTTGATCGGGCCCAACGGAGCGGGCAAGAGTACCATGCTCAATATCATCAGCGGCTTTGATCAACCTTCGGAGGGCCGAGTCCGGTTCGGTGGTGCCGATTGTACCGGGCACCCACCCCACCAACTGGCCCGCCTGGGTCTGGCCCGAACCTTCCAGATCTCTCGCCTCTTTCCCAACATGAGCGTTCTGGAAAACGTTGCGGTCGGCTTCTTCCCCCGCCTGCGCGGGGGGGACGTGGCAGCCATGATGCAGCTGCCGGGAGCCCGTAAAGAGCTGAGACATGCCCACGAGAAGGCGCGAGAGATGGTGGAGTTCGTCGGACTCAGCCACAGGGCTCACGATTCCATCGGCACTCTTCCTTACGGTCAGGTTCGAATGGTGGAGGTGGCCCGGGCGCTGGCCTCTGACCCGGCCCTCCTTCTGTTGGACGAGCCAGCCGCTGGACTTCACCCGGCGGAAGTCGTCACGTTTCGCACGATGCTGGAGACTATCCGCAAGCGAGGCGTTACCATCCTGCTAGTGGAGCACCACATGAGCCTGGTGATGGCGATTTCCGACCATATCCTGGTGCTGCACTACGGCCAGAAGCTGGCCGAGGGTTCGCCCGGGGAGATCAAATCCGATCCCAAGGTGATTGAAGCCTACCTGGGAAAGGGGTTTGGCCGTGCTGCAGGTTAAGGATTTGGAGACGGGTTACGGTCTAGGGAGCGTGCTGCAGGGCGTCTCGCTCGAAGTCCGGTCCGGGGAAGTGGTCTCCATCATCGGGGCCAACGGTGCCGGAAAGACCACTCTCATGCGGGCGCTTTCCGGGTTGCTCCCGGCGCGGCGGGGCGACATCTGGTTTCAGGGTGCTAACCTGACGGCCATGGCACCACATCAGCGGACGGCGGCCGGGATCGTTCAGGTACCCGAAGGGCGCCTGGTCTTTGGGACAATGACGGTTCAGGAGAATCTTCGAATGGGCGCGTACAGCCGCTATCGCCGGATGGACAGATCCGCGTGGCGCCGGGCGGAGGAGCAGGTTTTCACCCTCTTCCCGAGGCTGCATGAGCGGCTGCGGCAGAGCGCGGGCTCCCTGAGCGGGGGAGAGCAACAGATGCTGGCTATCGGACGGGCCCTGATGGCCGATCCAAGTCTGCTGCTGCTAGATGAGCCTTTCCTGGGCCTGGCACCCAGGGCGGTTGAGGAGATCGTGGAGACCCTGGTCCAGTTGAACCGGGCGGGCCTCACCATACTGGTGGTTGAGCAGAACGCATTCATGATCCTGTCGATTTCTAACCGTGGCTACCTGCTGGAGAACGGCCGCATTGTGGTGGAGGGAGAGGCGAATAACCTCCTGGAGGATCCTATGGTGAAAGAAGTCTACCTGGGTAGCGCATAGGGGGGTGAAGTTTCGTGGGTGCCTTATCTGGAGTGAGGGTGCTGGACCTCACCCGGCTCGTTATCGGCGGTTATTTGACCCAGGCCATGGCTGATCTGGGGGCCGAGGTGATCAAGGTGGAAGAGCCGGGCTCTGGTGAACCGGGCCGGCATCAGGAACCACGAGTGGGGGGCGAAAGCTACTATCACCTCATCCTGGACCGTAATAAAGCCAGCATACGGCTCAATCTCAAGGACCCCCGGGGAAAGGCGATCTTCTGCCGCCTGGCGGAGACGGCGGACGTGGTTGTAGAAAATTTCCGGCCGGGTGTCATGGATCGCCTTGGACTGGGATACGAAACCCTTCGCTCGATCAATCCTGGATTGGTCTACTGCGCCCTGTCGGGATTCGGGCAGGAGGGCCCTCGTCGAAACCAGCCGGCCCATGACCTGAACCTTCAGGCCATGGCTGGCCACCTGGCCATGGCGGCCCCCGACGGCGGGCATCCGCCAATGCCGGGGATCCTGGCAGTCGACCTGTGCAGTTCGCTCTGGGGCGCCACTGCTATTCTCGCCGCCCTGATGGAGCGAAAGCGAAGTGGAGAGGGCCAGCATATCGACCTGGCCATGTTCGATGTCTCGCTCTCCATACTGGGCCTCTTTGCGGGGCGTTACTTCGCCGACCCCGGGGCGCCGCCGTCCGCTGGCCTCGCCGGGAAGGCGCCGAACTACAACATCTACCAGACGGCGGATGGCGGGTACGTAGCCCTGGCGGCGTGGGAAGAGGTGTTCTGGCGCAACTTCTGTAAGGCTGTGGATAGGCCGGACCTGGCCGAACCCCCTGGCTCACAGGAGGAGCGGGACCGGCAGGTGGCGGAAGTACGGCGAATCTTTGCCAGCCGGACCCTCGAAGAATGGGTGACCATGGGCCAGGAGGGCGACTTCTGCCTGACAGGTGTGAGAAACATCGGGGAGGCGTGTGCCGACCCCCAGGCCGTTGCCCGGGGGATGGTCTTCACGATGAACCATCCCTCGGCGGGGTTGGTTCGCCAATTGGCCAGCCCGGCCCGCCTCTCCCGGACGCCACCCGGTTACCGCACCCCGCCACCACGTTTCGGACAGGACACCCGCAGAGTTTTAATCCAGGCAGGATTTAGCGAGGAAGAGGTCACACAGTTGGCGGGCGACGGGGTGATCGGCCTTGGACCAGAACAGGTTGGACCAGAACAGGGTGGAGGGAGCAAGTGGTGCAACTGACAATGATGCAGCGGACGCTGCGAGACCGGGCCAGGGAGCTGGCCCGGGTCCGGATTGGGCCGGGGGCCGCTCAGCGGGACGAGACGGAGAGTTTCCCCCACGACATCATGGAGAGCTTCCGCAGCTTGGGATACCTCTCGCTTCTTTACCCGGAGGATGCCGGGGGCGTGGAGGCTGACGTGACGTCCTTGTGCTTGGTGGTCAAAGAGATCGCCAGAGCTTGCGCCTCCTCGGCTATCACCCTGGTGGGACATATCACAGGGTCGGTGCTGGTGCAGTTGGGGGCTTCCCCGGAGCAGCAGAGGCGCTTTCTGTACCCGGACCCGGACCGGCCTTCGTTCATGGCGATCTGTATTTCGGAGCCGGAGGCCGGGTCGGACGTGACCTCGATCCGGACCACCGCCCGGCGAGACGGGGATTGTTACGTTCTGAGCGGGAGCAAGATCTTCGTAACCAACGGTGGTGTGGCCGATGCCTACGCCATTCTCGCCCGGAGCCATCCGGAAGACCGGAGGGGGGGACTTTCGGCCTTCTTTGTTCCGTCCGGCACCCCGGGTCTCACCCCCGGCAAAAAGGAGCGCAAGATGGGCCTACGAGCTTCGGCCACCACAGATCTCCACTTGAAGGAGGTCCGGATCCCGGCGGACCACCTTCTGGGGGCCGAAGGTGACGGATTCCGCCTGATAGCGGAGACCATGGACCTGACCCGGGCAGTGGTAGCGGCCCACGCCACCGGCATCGCCGAAAGCGCCTTCGAGGAGGCCCTCCGGTATGCCGAAAGCCGGGTACAGTTCGGGCGGCCCATCTCCCAGTTTCAGGGCATGCAATTCCTGCTGGCGGACATGGCGACACGGGTAGAGACGGCCCGCCAGCTCATGATGACAGCAGCGGGCAAGGCTCAGGCCAAGGATCCGGCGGCCACTATGTACTCGTCCATGGCGAAAGTGGTCTGCTCGGACGTGGCCATGCAGGTGGCCACCGACGCGGTTCAGGCTTTTGGCGGAAATGGTTACATGCGCGACTATCCCGTGGAGCGGCTCATGCGTGACGCCAAGGTAACCCAGATCTTCGAGGGGACTAACCAGATTCAAAGGATGGTGATCTATAAACAACTGCAGGCTCATTCGCGGCGGTTTCTAGAGCGGTAACTACCAAAAAATAGGGGAGGTTTTGAGATGTTGAAAGGAATCCGGATACGTTCCATTTTGGTGGCTATGACACTGGTTGCCGGAGTATTGCTTTCCGCTTGCTCACAGGGCTCGCCCGGGATCCAAAGCAGCGCCGGCGGCCAGAGCCAGAAGCAGGAAACCGCAAAGACTGCCGAGCCCGTCAAGGTGGGCGTGATCGGCGCTTATAGCGGCGCCTCTGCCGATATGGGCGTGGCCATGCGCAACGGGGTTGAATTGGCTGTAGAAGAGTTCAACAACGCGGGCGGCGTGAGCGGTCGGAAGGTAGAACTGGTCAATTTCGACGACGAGGGCAACCCATCCAAGGCAACCACGGGGATTCAAAAACTGATCGAATCAGACAAGGTCTCCGCCGTCATCGGCAACCCGAACACCGCCACGGCTATCGCTGTTGTGAAGGTAACGACCCGGGAGAAGGTGCCGCAGATCGTACCCATCGCCCAGTCTCCGGAAGTATTGGAACCCTTCAGCGAGTGGGCCTTCCGCACTACCGCCACCAACCCCATGGACATCGAAAAGTTGGTGGCCTTCCTGCAACAGAAGAAGTGGACCAAGGTCGGGATCCTGCATGACACCTCAGCGTACGGTCTTTCGGGCCTGAAGCTGCTTGAGGCGGCCGTCCCCAAGGCGGGGCTTCAGATCGTGGCCAAGGAAGGACACCCCGTGGGCGCGCCCGACCTGACGCCTCAGGCGCTCAACTTTAAGAAGGCTGGGGCTGAGGCCATCGTCATGTGGAACCTGGGTGCCGATGGCGGCCGTTTCGCCAAGAATACCCGCGCTATTGGCTGGAAAGTGCCGCTTCTGGGCGGCCGCGGGCACATGTTTGCCATTTTCACCAGCGTCGCTGGCCAGGATGGTCAGGGGACGGTAGCCACCGGCGCCTTCGATCTTGACAAGGTTGAGGCCAAGGACTTCCTCAAGAAGTACGAGGCCAAGTTCAAAGCCACGGGCTCCATCGATTTTGCTGCTCTGGGTTATGACGCCGCCAAAGTTCTCCTCGAGGCCATAAAGAAGGTCGGACCTGAAAAGGCCGGAGATCGCAAGGCCGTGCGCGACGCCATTGAGACGACAAAGGATTTCAAGACCGTCACCGGTGTGCCGGGAGCCACCGTTACCTTCGATGCCAAGAGGCATGAAGGTGCCGACGGCGCCAACTCGGTGGTGCTGGTAGAGCACAACGGTCAGGGCTGGGGCAAGTTGAGCAAGTAAGGCCTGGGGAACCAAGAAGGGAGAGAGCTGCGATGGGTACCTACGGAGTAGTGGGCGGAGGTCTCATGGGTTCTGGCATCGCCTTCACCATGGTGAGCAAGACCCCGGCAAAGGTGATCCTTTGCGAGGTTTCCGAGGAAGCGCTGGAGGGTGCCCGCAAGCGCCTGGATGAATATGGAGGCAAGGCTGCCAAGCGAGGGGCTGACCCTGCGGTTGTGGCCGGCTGGCAGGAACGGGTCCGGTTGACGACCGACTTTGAGGAACTGGCTTCCGCTGGGGTGGTGGTCGAAGCGGTCTCCGAGAGCCTGCCGGTGAAGCAGGAGGTTTTCCGGAAGCTGGGCAAGGTGGTGGGGCCCGAGACGGTTCTGGCCAGTAACACTTCCGGGATTTCGATCACAGATATTGCCGCCGCTGTGGACAGGCCTGAACGGGTCATCGGCACTCATTTCTTTAACCCGGCGCCGGTGATGAAGCTCGTTGAGATCGTGGTGGGGCTCCAAACGGCGGGCGCGGTGGTGGAGCGTACCAAGGCTTTCTGCGCCGCTCTCGACAAGGAGACGATCATTGCCAAGGACTACCCTGGCTTTGTGGTAACCCGGGTGGGCCAGGCCATGATGTGCGAGGCGATCCGCTGCCTGGTCGAGGGCGTGGCCAGTATCGAGGATATCGATAAGGGGATGCGGCTCGGCCACAACTACCCCATGGGCCCCTTGGAATTGATGGATCTGATTGGGCTTGACACTGAGCTGAAGATCCAGGAGTTCCTTTTCTCTGAGTTTGGCGATGTCTTTCGCCCAAGCCCGCTGCTGAAGTCGATGGTGCGGGCTGGCCACATCGGGCGCAAGAACGGCAAGGGATTTTACGATTACACAAAACGGTAGAAGGTGGTGCTGATGCCTCAGGCGGGACCCCATGTTGAATATGAGCGGCGAGGGCATATCCTGTTGCTGACGCTCCACCGTCCGCCGGTAAACGCCCTGAATTACGAAGTCTTGGAGGAGATTCGTAGCGCCATGAAGGCCGCGGCGGAAGATCCATCCGTGCGTGTGGTGGTCCTGACGGCCCGCGGCAACCGAGTCTTCGCTGCCGGTGCGGACATTAAGGAGCTTCCGCATCTTGACTCGGTGAGAGGGCAGGCGATCAACGCCCGGTTTCAGGGTGCCTTCGATGCTGTAGCTGCATGTCCCGTGCCCGTGATCTGTGCTCTTAACGGCCTGGCTCTGGGCGGCGGGCTGGAGCTGGCCATGGCCTGCGATATCCTCCTGGCCGCAGAGAACGCCTCCTTCGGTCTGCCTGAAGCCGCTCTAGGTCTCATCCCTGGGGGCGGCGGCACCCAGCGTTTACCTCGGCTGATCCCACCGGGGAAGGCAAAAGAAATGATCTTCAGCGGGCGGCGGATGGGGGCGGCGGAGGCGCTCCAGTACGGACTGGTGGGACACGTGGTGGCCGCCGGCGAGCTTCTGCCCGCCGCACTAAAGCTGGGGGAGGAGATCGCGGCTCTGGGCCCCGCCGCGGTGCGGGCGGTCAAGGCGGCGGTGAACCGAGGGCTGGACCTTCCCCTAGACCAGGCCTTGGAACTGGAGCTGGAACTGAGTTCCCGCCTGTTTGGGACCGAGGAATCCCGGGAAGGGATCAGCGCCTTCTTTGCTAAGCGAACCCCCGCCTTTTCTGACCCGAGCCCAGGAGGAAAGCAGATGAGCGCATTCGTTCCGCTCACCAAGAGCTACCATCAGGGACTTGGTCCCATTCTACCGTTGGGAAAGACGCTCGGGGAATACGTTGAGGACTTGGCCCGCAAAGTCCCGGACAAAGTTGTAATCATCTATCGGGACCGGCGGATCACATATCGGGAGATCAACGCAACAGTGGACCGCCTGGCCCTGGCCCTCATTGACCTGGGGCTGAAAAAAGGAGATAAGCTCGCGATCTGCCTGCCTGATGTACCCGAGTACACGTTCCTCTACTATGCTTGTGCCAAGCTGGGCGTCGTGACCAGCCCGGTCAGCCCGCGTTATCGGGAGCGGGAATTCCGGAATATCCTGGGCCACGCCGGGAGTAGTATTGTGGTCGTTCCCGCCCAGTGGAAGGGGTTTGATTTCCTGCCTATGTTGGATTCCCTTCGACCAGAGCTGTCGGCTCTCAGGCAGATCCTTGTAGTGGGGGGGCATCCCCGGACGGGCCAGGGCGACGTGCGGTCCCTAAGCGATATGCTGGCAACCGACTGGTCGGCAAAGTATCCCGACGACTATCTACACCAGGTCTATTTGAAGGAAAACCCCATAGACGGCGATACGTTGTTGGAGATCGCCTACACCTCGGGCACCACCGGTATCCCCAAAGGGGTGATGCAGTCTCACAACGGCCGGGTTGCCGCAGCCATGCTCAATAACGAGGCGTGGGGCGCCAGGGAGACCGACGTGATGATCGCCATGGCGCCTCTCTGTCACTCCACCGGCAGCAACCACAGCCAGAACGCGGCCATCCTCGGCCGGTACGCGGTCGTCTACCTTGAGGGCTGGGACGCGGAGCACTGCCTGGCGGAGATTGAGCGGAACCGCGGGACCATCCTGATCGGCGTTCCCGCCATGTATATCGCCATGATGAACCACCCGAACTTCGCCAAGTATGACCTGGTCAGCGTGCGGGGGCTATGGTGTGCCGGGGCCCCGGTGCCTCTGGAAGTTGCCCGCCGGTTTACGGAAGCCTTCGGGGCCACTTTCATTCAATGCTACGGGACCACTGAGTGCGGGGGGAACCACAACACCCACATTGACGACCAGTTGGAAGTGTCGTGCGGGTCGGTGGGGCCCTCAGTCCGCAACATGGAGTGCAAGATCGTGGATGCTGGCGGCAGCGTGGTGCCCATCGGCCAGCCCGGTGAGGTCTGCGCACGGGGCCCCATGCGGTTTCTGGGCTACTACAACTACCCGGAGGCCACCGCGGCGGTCATCGATTCCGCCGGCTGGTTCCACAGCGGCGACCTCGGAGTCATGGATGAGAAGGGCTACGTCCGGATTATCGGCCGCATCAAAGATATGATCATCCGCGGCGGGCTTAACATATACGCCACCGACATCGAGGAAGTGCTCTTTGCGCACCCCGATGTTGAGCAGGTCTACGTAGTGGGTTACCCTGATGATTATCTGGGCGAGCGAACCTGTGCCTTCATCAAGCCGAAGGACCCACAGCACACCATGACGCGGGACAGCTTGGTGGCTTTTCTGGACGGGAAACTGGCAAAATACAAGATTCCTGACCGGGTCGAGATAGTTACCGAGCTGCCCATGACACCCAGCGGCAAGGTCCAGAAGCACTTGCTCCGCGAACTGCTGTTGGCAAAATTGAAAGAAGAGGAACGGACGGTGATCTCATGAGCGGGCAGGGACCCCTTGCGGGTCTGCGCGTGATTGACTTCTCCCGGCTGCTGCCGGGTGGATTTGCTACTCGGATCCTCGCCGAGATGGGTGCCGAGGTAATCAAGATCGAGAGCATGCCCGGAGGAGATCCCAGCCGTTCGATTCCGCCCTTCCAGCATGGTGTCAGCCACCACCATCTGACCGTTAACGGTGGCAAACGCAGCCTTTGCCTGAACCTTAAAGAGGCGGAAGGCAGGGCGGTCTTTAAGGATATGGCGGCCGCGGCCGATATCGTCCTGGAGAATTTCCGGCCCGGTGTGGCTGCCCGGATGGGCATCGACTACGCGACACTGAGTCCCCGGAATAACCGGCTCATCTACTGCTCGCTTTCCGGCTTCGGCCAGGAGAGCCCACTCCGGGATGCGCCCGGGTTTGACCTGAACTTTTTGGCACTCGGGGGAATACTCTCCCTCCAGCCGCCCGGTGAAGGAGGAGTTCCGACCCTACCAGGCATGTTAATGGCCGACTTGGCGGCAGGGCTCTGGACGGCCATTGCCATTCTGGGCGCCCTGCAGGGACGGGCAGCCACCGGTATGGGGCAATATGTGGACGTAGCCATGCAGGATACGGCAATCAGCCTGCTTACCATCCTGGCCGGACGTTATTTTGTGACACCGGACGCCCCGCCTTCCTGGGATTTCAACGGCGGCACCGCTGCCTGGAATGTCTATGCCACCGGGGACGGCCGGTACCTGACGCTCACGGCTTATGACGACGCTTTCTGGAAACGGTTCTGCCGGGCTGTGGGGCGGCCCGACCTCGAGCCGTACGGATTCCACAACACCCAGGATAGAGACCGGGTGATCGAGGAGGTACGGTCGATCTTCCGCCAGCGGTCTTTCTCGGAATGGGAATCGCTGCTAACGGAGAACGACGTCTGCTTTGCCCCCGTCCTGAGCTTGAATGAGGCTTTTCGCCATCCCCACGTCCTGGCCCGAGAGCTCATACAGGAGATTGAACATCCGACAGCCGGGAAGGTCCGGCAGATCGCCCATCCCGTGAAGTATCACGGCACCCCAACCGTGGCGATGCCCCCAGCCCCCGAACTAGGGATCGACACCTGGAGCATTCTGCGGGAGTTGGGTTACGATGACGCCCGGATCGGCGCTCTTGCGGCAGCCAGCATTATTGCAGGGCCGGCCTGAGGGGGAGATGCAGTGATAGACCAGGCCGTTACCAGGGCCTTCGCTCTGGCCGCCGTCGGGGATATGGACGCAGCTTTGGCGGAGTTTCAGCACATTCAGGCAGAACGGCCCCACGACGCTGATGCTCACTATAACGTCGGGCTTGCCCAGACTGAGTTAGGCCAGATGGCGGAAGCCCGCCGGAGCTACATTAGGTCCCTCAAGATCAACCGAAGGCACGTGTCCGCTCTCCACAACCTGGCCCTCGTAGAACTGCGCTCCGGAAGGCACAAGAGGGCGGCAACGCTGTTGTGTAAGGTTCTTGACCTTTCCTCCGGGCATCCCCGGGCGGCCATTATCCTCTCCGACATCTACGCATCGCAGCACGAATGGGCCATGGCCCAGGAGCTTCTATCCCGGGCGTTGGCGGTTGACCCGACATCACTCCCCGCCCTGACCCGCTTGGGGAATTTGCGCCGGCTGCTTGGAGATGAGGCCGGGGCGGCCCGGGTCTTTGCCGAGGCTGTCCGCCTGCACCCTGGGGAGATGATTCCCCAGAGCCGGTTGGGGGAGAGCCTGAGGTGGCTGGCGGATCCCTACCGCAATTCCGGGGAACCCGAATGACTTTAAGGAGGTCGTCTTCTATGAGTTTCGAGCGCTTTGAGGATGTGCTCTACCGCAAGGAGGGCGCCGTTGCCCGCATTGAGATTAACCGTCCCAAGGTCTACAACGCTTTCCGGAACCAGACCCTGGACGAACTGGCCGAGGCGTTTGAGGATGCTAACCGGGATGGTTCCATCGGGGTGATCGTACTCGGCGCTACCGGCGACAAGGCGTTTTGCACTGGCGGCGACGTGAATGAGGAGAACGGCTTTGATGCCGGCAAGGGGCGGCAGCACCACCGGCGACTCCTTCACCTATCCGAGGCGATCCGCAATGGCGGCAAGCCCGTGATCTGCGCCGTGCGCGGCTACTGCCTCGGCGGCGGCAACAGCCTCATGCTGCAGGCCGACATGACCATCGCTACCGACGGTTCCAAGTTCGGCCAAGTAGGCCCAAACATCGGGTCGGCCCCGCTCTGGTGGTCCACCCAGCTCCTGCCAAGGATCGTGGGAGAGAAGAAGGCACGGGAGATCGTCTACCTTTGCCAGCGTTACTCCGCCCAGGAAGCGATGCAGATGGGCTGGATCAACCGGGTGGTGCCGGACGACCAACTGGAGGCGGCGGTCCAGGAGTGGTGTGAGATCCTGCTCCAAAAGAGCCCGCAGGCCCTGAGGATCGCCAAGATGTCCCTGAACTACGAGTCCGACCAACTGTGGTCCAGCGTCATCCACGGCCTGGGACTGCTGGCCTACGCCCACAGCAGCGAGGAGTTCCATTACGGCACCACCTCGTTCCTAGAGAAGCAGAAGCCGGATTGGAACAAGTTCCGGTCGAACAAGGAGTAGCCTTATGACTGACCTGAAAGGACGGACAGCCCTGGTGACTGGAGCTGGGAGGGGCATTGGGCGGGCCATTGCCTTGGCCCTCGCCGGGGCTGATGCCCGTGTGGTGGCGGCAGCCCGGTCTGGGGACGAGATTAACGGCGTAACGGAGCAAATCCGCCACGCCGGCGGGCAGGCCGAAAGCGTCCGTTGTGACATCACCGACCCGGCTTCAGTGGCTGCGCTGGTCGCGGCCGCTGGGCCGGTGGATATCTTAGTCAACAACGCTGGATTGGCAGTCGGCTGCCCCCTGACGGATCTGGACGAAGAGCTGTGGAAACAGACTATGAATCTGAACTTGACCGCGCCGTACCGGCTGACCCGCATGGTGATGCCCGGGATGATTGAGCGACGGTGGGGGCGGGTGATTAACATCGCCTCAATTCTGGCGAAGACGGGCTTAACGCATACCGCAGCCTACACGGCCTCCAAGCATGGGTTGCTAGGGTTCACACGGGCGGTAGCGGCAGAGGTCGTCAGATTCGGCGTCACGGTCAACGCGGTCTGCCCGGGATACGCCGACACACCCATGACCGCGGCCAACGTTGCACGGATGGCCGAGGGGATGGGCAAGAATCCGGAGGTTATCATGGATACACTGGCCCGGGCCAATCCACAGCGACGCCTGATCGAACCGGGCGAGGTGGCCTTCGTGACCCTCATGCTCTGCTCGGAAGAAACCAGAGGCATTACGGGGCAAGCCGTCAACGTGGACGGCGGGGCCGTCATGTACTAGCGCAGGGGAGGCGGCAAGGATGCACGCGGCCATAGTAGGGGCGGGACAGACGCCGTTCGGCGAGCATCCCGACCTCAGCGTCAAAGAACTATTCGCCGCATCCCTCGGGGAGATGACCCGGAGCATCGACCGGAGGTGGGATCCAGATCGGCTGGAGGCGGCTTTCATTGGCAGCCTAAGCTGCGGTCAGGGGATGCAGCTAGGAAACTTCGCCCCGGCCCTGGTTGATTACACAGGCCTTCCTCCAGTACCGGCCTTGCACGTGGAGAACGCCTGTGCCTCCGGGGGGTTCGCTCTCCGGCAGGCGGTGCAGGCCGTCGCCTCCGGTCAGGCCCGGTGCGTTCTGGCTGCCGGGGTGGAGAAGATGCGGGACGTTTCCGGTGAGAAGGGACGGTACTGGCTGGGCATCTCCGGCGATACCGAATACGAGCGGCTGGCGGGCCTGACCTTTGCCGGCGTCTTTGCTCTCATAGCCGACCGGTTAATTCACGACGGCGCTGTGCAGCGGGAGGATCTGGCCCGGGTAGCCGTCAAGAATCGACGGCATGGGGCTATGAACCCCAAAGCGATGTTCCGCCGGGAGATCACCGTGGAGCAGGTTCTTCAGTCTTCCATGGTGGCTGCTCCCTTAACGGGCTATGACTGCTGCCCCACCAGTGACGGGGCCGCTGCGGTTCTGGTGGTGGCACCCGACCTGGCTCGGGAGTTCACCGGCGAGCCGGTCTGGGTGGCGGGGTGGGGCGCCAGCAGCGACAAGCTGGCCCTGCACAGCCGGCGGAGCATCGCCCGGTTGGAAGCAGCCCGCCAGGCGGCCCGGCAGGCCTACGCAATGGCCGGGCTCGGCCCCGATCAGATCGACTTGGCCGAAGTCCACGACTGCTTTACCATAGCCGAACTAGTGGCCTACCAAGAACTGGGGTTCTGCGACATCACCGAGGCAGGGCGACGGCTAGAGGAGGGCGAGTTCTCCCTGGGGGGGCGCCTGCCGGTAAACCCGTCAGGCGGTCTGAATGCCAAGGGACACCCCATCGCGGCAACCGGGGTCAGCCAGGCGGTGGAGGCCTTCCACCAGCTCCGGGGAGATGCCCGGGAGCCCTTGCGCCAGGTGAAGGGCGCCAAAACAGCTCTGGCCTATAACATGGGGGGCAGCGGGGCCAGCGCAACCGTCCACATCTTCCGGCGGGGAGGGTAACCGCATGGCCATCGGAATTGCCGCCTACTCCTGTTACCTGCCCGCCGCCAGGCTCACTGCTGCCGCTTACCGAAAGGCGTGGAGAACCGCACCGGTGGGGTGGGAGCAGAAGGCGGTGGCCGACTTGGACGAAGATGCCCTGACCCTGGCTCTCAGCGCAGCGTCTCAGGTGGACCCGGGCCGGGTGGACTACCTGGCTCTGGTCTCCATGACCCTGCCGTACCGCCGGAAGGTTCAGGCCGGCCTTCTGGCAGAAGGACTTGGCCTCGACGGCCAGCAGTTCATCAGCGAGCATACCACCTCGAGGCGGGCCGGTACCGAGGCGCTGATCGCACAGTGGGCCCTCCTCACCCTGTCCGGAGGAGGAACCGGTCTGACGGTGGCCGCAGAGGTGCCCGATTCCCCGGCCATGGAAGACGCCGGTGCCCCCCTGGGAGCTGGCGCTGTCGCCCTGGTGCTGGCGGAGGGGGGCGAGGCAGCCCGGCTGGATGGTTTTCAGAGTACCTGCAGCGAAGACCCCGGCCTCTTGTTTACTCCAGCCGGTGAAACCCGGGTTCGGGATGTGTCGGTGCC
The DNA here is from genome assembly GCA_041695105.1 of Bacillota bacterium. Classification (GTDB taxonomy): domain Bacteria; phylum Bacillota; class Sulfobacillia; order JAMDAP01; family JAJYMS01; genus JBGFRN01. The sequence goes on from JBGFRN010000057.1 coordinate 17,451, forward strand.
GGACTACGCGATCTCCCAGTACCTGCGGTCGGTGCGGAAGGCCGCACTGCCCCTCATGGCCAGGCTAGGCACCAATCCGGCCGATTATCGGTTCCTGGTTCTGAACCCGCCTGACCCCCGCCAGGCCAGAAGCGCCGCGAAAGCCATCGGCTTTTCCGACGAACAGTGGCAGGCAGCCTGGCCCTACCCCGGGAGTGCCGATGTTGGAGCCGCGCAGCCGTTCCTGGGGCTCGTACAGGCCCTGGACGCAGCGCAGCCCGGCGACCGGATCCTGCTGGTTGGGCATGGCAGCGGCTCAGCCTGCGACGCTATCAGCCTCACGGCTGGCCACCGGGCCGGACGGGGAGTTCTCCGGGCGGCCCTGGCCGGCGGGCGAGAGATCGACTACATCACCTACCTCAAATTGTGCCAGGGGGTGTGACCTTGGGCGCACATGTCTCGGTACCGATGTACTGGCGGAGCCTGCCCCAGCGGCTCAGGCTGGAGGGAAGGCGATGCCCGGCCTGCGGCCAGGTGCTCTTCCCGCCAGTGGCGTCTTGCCCCGGATGCGGAGGCGAGTTGCGGGAGTTCAGGCTGTCGGGGCGGGGCAGCGTGGTTGCCAGCACCTGGATCAGCGCCGCGGGCGCCCCGCCTGAGTTCGCTGAGCAGGCGCGGCTTTCCGGGGGGTATGCCGTGGGCATGGTGGCCGCGGACGAAGGCCCTATGATCACGGCCCAGTTGGTGGGTTTTTTGGAGCCGCCTCCCCCTGGCACTCGGGTGCGGGCCGTGATCCGCCGGCTCTATGTCGAAGAGGGTGTTGTGCGCTACGGGTTCAAGTTCCAGGCGGAGGGAGCGGAGGTATGAGCCAGGATTTCAGTCGCCTCTGGTCGCCCCGCGGCGTTGCCGTCCTCGGGGCTTCTGGCCGGGAGTCGAGCTTGGGCCAGGCCCCGGTGCGCTACCTCGACCGGAACGGCTACCAGGGCGCCATCTATCCGATCAACCCGGGCTACGAGGAGATCCTCGGATATCCCTGCTATCCTTCGGTGAGCGCCTGCCCGGGGCCCGTCGACCTCGCCCTGGTCATGGTTAGTGCCGAGAAGGTGCCCCAGGCTTTGGAGGACTGCGCCGCCAAAGGTATTCGTTTTGCCGTGATTCTTGCCAGCGGGTTCGCCGAGTCAGGGAAGGAGGGAGCGCAGCGCCAAGCCGAGATGATCGCGCAGGCTGCTGCGCGGGGACTTACCCTGATCGGCCCCAACTGCATCGGTTTGGTGAATCCCCATGTCAGTCTGGTCGCGGGCTTCAGCCCCTTGTTCGCCAAGGCAGAGTTCCAGGCCGGCGAGATCGGCCTCGTCACCCAGTCCGGGGCCCTGGGGTACGGCATCGTTAGCCTGGCCCTGGAACGGGGGCTCCACTTCAGCCGGGTGATCAATACGGGTAACGAAGCCTCGTTAATCTCCGCGGATGTGGTGGAGGACCTGCTCTTGGACGACGTGACCCGGGTGGTGCTGGTCTACAACGAAGAGCTTCGGTCGCCTCGCCGGTGGATCGACTTGGCCCGGCTCTCCCTTGAGCGGGGGAAGCCCATCATCATGCTGAAGGTCGGCCGTTCCGAGGCAGGGGCCCGGGCTGCTGCCTCTCACACCGCAGCCCTGGCTGGGGACGACCGCATCCTGGATGCGGCCTTTCGCCAGTTGGGGATCATCCGTGCCCAGGATATCGACGAACTACTGGATCTGGCCTCGGCCTTCCGGCAGCCCAGGCTTCCCCGGGGCAACAGGGTCGGGGTGCTCACCACCTCCGGCGGCGCCGGGATTATGGCTGCCGACGGGTGCAGCGCCTGGGGGCTCACCCTGCCCGAATTGACAGGGGAAACTCGTACGGTGTTAGAGCGGCACATCCCTTCCTTCGGCTCCGCTTTCAATCCGGTGGATGTCACGGCTCAGGTGATCGCCGACCGGGAGGTGTTCCGGAGCTGCTTGCGCCAGATGGCTCAGGACGGGGGGCTTGACGCGATCATCGTATCCTTCTGCGTGCTTACTGGCGAGTCGGCGGATCGGACGGTACAGGATGTACTTGCCGTGGCGGCTCAGACTGACAAACCGGTTCTAATCTCCAAGACCGGCGCCGACTCCCTGGCACCCCAGGCGCGGCGGGACCTTTTGACAGGGGGCATTCCGGTCTTCGACACTCCGGTGCAGGTCGCCCGGGCCCTGGGTGCTCTCCTTCGTTTCCGGCAGGCGGCCGGACGCTCGGGAGCTGTGGCTGCGCTGAGCGCTTACGCCCGGGAGACCGGCCAGAACGGGCCCGCCTCCGAGGGCTTCCCCCAGCCTGGCACAACCCTCTCGGAGCGGGAGACCAAGACCCTGCTGGCAGCCCATGGTCTGCCCGTCACCCGGGAAATCCTGGCCACTTCGGCCGGCGAGGCCGTAAAGGCGGCCGAATCCATCGGCTACCCGGTGGTCCTGAAGATCGAGTCCTCAGACATCCTGCACAAGACCGAAGCGGGCGGGGTGGTCCTGGGTCTGTCCAGCGCCGCCGCCGTACGGGCAGCTTACAGCAGGATTACGGATTCGGCCCGCGCGTACCACCCGAGCATTCACATCAGGGGTGTGCTGGTTCAGGAGCAGGTGCAGGGTGGAGTGGAAGCCCTTGTGGGGGTGGTCCCGTCCTCCTTCGGACCGGTCCTCACCGTGGGATGCGGCGGCGTGATGGTGGAAGTTATGCGGGACGTTGCCATGCGGCTGCTCCCCATCGACCAGGCTGAGGCCGCAGCCATGATCGACGAACTGAGGATGGCCCCGCTCCTGAGAGGAGTGCGGGGCCGTCCTGTGGCTGACGAGGAGGCCCTGGTCAAGACGCTTTTCATGGTCTCCTCATTAACGGACCGGTTCCCCGGACGGTGGGAATTAGACCTCAATCCCGTGGTGGTCTTGCCCCGCGGGCAGGGGGTCCGGGTGGTGGATGCCCTCCTGATAACTCATCAGACGGCAGGAGGTGCTCACTGATGGGATTGCTGGGAAAGGTGGCCATCGTCACCGGCGGGGCCGGGGGGTTGGGGCATGAATTCTGCCGGACCCTGGCCCAGGCCGGGGCGGATGTCTGTCTCGTCGACATCAACCAAGCCGCGTTGGACTCCGCCGTGGCTGCTCTGCGGGAAGCGGTACCCGGGAGGCGTTTCCTCGGGCTTGCCTGCGATGTCCGCTCTGCCATGGAGGTTAGGGCAGCCATGGGGCAGATCGTCGAGCGCCTGGCTGGCGTAGATATCCTGGTGAATAATGCAGGCGGCAGCCTGTATACTCCTAAGTCCCTCATCGAGATTCAGGAAGAGCATTGGGACCTGGTGCTGGACGTCAACCTGAAGGGCGCCTTCAACTTCTGTCAGGCCGTGGCGGAGCCCATGCGGGCACGGGGCGGCGGGCGGATCATCAATGTCTCCTCCATCGGCGGCCGGACGGCCAGCATTGTCACCGGCGTGCCCTACGCGGCCGCCAAGGCGGGGCTGATCGGCCTGACCAGACGGCTGGCCAAGGAGGTAGGCCCCTGGAATATTAACGTGAACGCCATTGCGCCGGGGACCATCCTTAGCGGCGAGCGAATGATCCAGCTCTGGAATGAACTGACCCCGGCTGAGCAGGAGCGAACGCTGGAGACTATCCCGCTGGGGCGTCTGTCCACTGCGGAGGAGCAGGCCGACGTGGTCCTTTTCCTGGCCTCTCAAGCCTCCCGGTACATTACCGGGGCCGTCATTGACGTCAACGGTGGACGCTTTATGGGCTAATGGCTCCCAATTCGGCTCCGACATTTAGGGGGGTCACACCAGCATGAACCGGCTTGCCGAACTGATCTCCCGGGCAGGACGCCAGTTCGCCAGGAAGACCGCTTTCATCAATGGAGATCAACGAGTTACCTTTGCGGAGGCGGAGGAGGCGTCCAACCGACTGGCTTCGGCCCTCGAAAGCCGGTTGGAAGTACCGAAAGGGGCCAGGGTCTGTATCCTCTTGCCGAACACCCCGCAGTTTACCATCAGCGATTGGGCGCTGATCAAGGCAGGCCTGGTGCGGGTTCCAATCAACCCCCGCCTGGCCATCCCCGAGATTGAGTACATCGTCAACGACTGCAAGGCTGATGTTGTGATCTACGGTGGGGAGTACACACTCACCATCGAACGGCTCCGGCCGAACCTACCCCTGGTACGGCACTTCATCGCCGCTGGGGAGGCGTCCCCGGGGGCACTCCCGTGGGATCAGGTGCTGGCCGGGGGAACTCCCGAACCTTTTGCAGTCCAGACCAACATGGATGACCCGTACATGATCCTTTACACCTCCGGCACCACTGGTAGACCCAAGGGTGCCATGACCAACGTCCGATCCCGGTGGGTCACTCTCTTTTACGTATACGCCAACGAAGATTTCGTCCACGAGTCCGACGTGATGCTGCACGTGGCCTCCCTTGCCCACGGCAGCGGGACCAAGATGCTTCCGCACTACGTCAAGGGTGCCACGAACGTCTTCCTGCCCCAGTTTACAATGGAGACCTTCTGCCGGGCCGTACAGGAGCACCGGGTGACCACCACCTGGATGGTTCCCACTCTGGTCGGCATGCTCCTGGATTTCCCTAATCAGTACAAGTACGACCTCTCCAGCCTGCGGACGGTGGTCTACGCTGGCGCCCCCATGCCGGCCGAGCGGCTGAAGGAAGCCCTGAAGACTTTCGGCCGGATCTTCGTTCAGGTCTACGGGCTTTCTGAGGCCCCTCAGCCAGCCCTGGTGCTTAGCAAGACCGATCACATCCTGGAGGGAACCCCCGAGCAGATGAGCCGGCTGGCTAGTGCCGGGCGTCCGGCTATCGGGGTGGACGTAAAGGTTGTGAATGAGGTAGGTGAGCCGGTAGGGAACGGGGAGATCGGGGAGATCTGCCTGCGCGGTGAGCACATTTTTACTGACTATTTCGGCCAACCCGAGGCGACCGCCGATGTCCTGCAGGACGGATGGTTTTACACCGGCGATCTTGCCACGGTGGATGAGGAGGGCTACGTCTTCATCGTAGACCGGAAGAAGGACATGATTATCTCCGGCGGGTATAACGTTTACCCCCGGGAGGTCGAAGAGGTCCTCTACCGGCACCCTGCCGTCCGGGAGTGCGCCGTTATCGGCGTGCCGGACGAGAAATGGGGCGAGGCGGTAAAGGCGATCGTCTCCGTCCGGCCAGGCCTGGCGATTACCGCCGGGGAGATCATCGAGTACTGCCGCGAAAACTTGGCGGGCTATAAGAAACCTCAGAGCGTGGACTTCATGGACGATCTGCCAAAGAGCCCCAATGGTAAGATCCTGAAGAAAGAGTTGCGTAAGCCCTACTGGAAAGAACGCAACCGCAAGATCTGATCTATGCTGTGCCTAATTTTAAGATCGAGACGAGGTGGAACCGATGGACCAATATGGCACCCGGCGCCTTGCGGCGGCCAAGGCCACGTGGGAGCGCGATGTGCTTGGCCCTGCCCTGGCCTATCAGCCGGAACGCTGGCAGAGTTTCGAGACGCTTAGCGGCATCCCTCTGGAGCGACTTGACATTCCGGGCGAGGGGACGGCTGAGGAGTACCTTAGCGAGATCGGCTTTCCCGGGGCTTATCCCTTTACCCGTGGCTCGTACCCGGCCATGTACCGTCAGAACTATTGGATTTTCGGCATGTACTCGGGGTTCGGGTCGGCCGAGGAGACAAACCGGCGTTTCCGGTACCTGTTGGCTCAAGGGCAAACTGGCTTCTCCATTGCGCTGGACCTGCCCACGCAGATCGGCTACGACCCGGATCATGAGGTCAGCTCCGGCGAGGTGGGGAAGGTAGGCGTTTCCCTGTCCTCCCTGGACGACATGGAGCGGCTTTTTGACGGTATCTCTTTCGACAAAGTCCGCCAGATTCGCACCACTGCCAACTCCATCGGCCCCATCTTCGCCGCAATGGTGATTGCCATGGCAAGGAAACAAGGGGTCGATCCCCGCTCCATCAAGTTGTTCATCCAGAACGACGTACTGAAGGAGTATATCGCCCGGGGCACGCAGATCTACCCGCCGGGTCCATCCCTTAAACATAGCATTGATGTAGTGGAGTATTGTGCCCGCCATGGCATCGACACCTGGACACCTTTGGCCATCAGCGGCTACCACATTCGGGACGCCGGTGCCACAGCCGTCCAGGAACTGGCATTCAGCTTCAGCAACGCTATTGCATATTTTAACGAGGCCGTCAGCCGGGGCGTGGACATTGACAGGTTTGCCGGTGGAATCTGGGCCTTCCTCGCGAGTGACATCCATTTATTAGAGGAGGTGGCCAAATTCCGGGCCGCCAGGCGGGTCTGGGCCAAGCTGATGAAGGAACGGTACGGTGCCATGAACCAGGACGCCATGGCCCTGAAGATCTTTGGGTTTACTCTGGGCGGCCGCCTGACGGCCCAGCAGCCCCTGAACAATGTGGTTCGGGTAGCTATCATGGCTCTGGCCGCAGCCCTGGGCGGCGTTAACACCCTCCACACGACAGCCTACGACGAGGCCTTGTCTGTGCCCACGGAAGAAGCCGCCATCCTCGCCCTGCGCACGCAGCAGATCATCGCCAACGAGGCGGGCGTGACGGACGTGATCGACGGGCTGGGCGGCTCCTGGACAGTGGAACGTCTGACGGGTGATATTGAAAAGCGGGTTTTCCACGAGATCGAAAAAATCGCACAACTGGGCGGTTCGGTCCGCTGCATTGAATCCGGTTGGTTCCAACAGGCCCTGGCCGACCAGGCTTACCGGTACCAGATGGAGGTCGAGCGCAAAACGCGGACGGTGGTTGGTGTCAATCAGTACACGACAGACGCTCCTTACAATGCCCAGGTCTTCAAGGTGGACCCAACCTCAGAGGAGCGCATCTTGAACCGAGTCCGGGAGGTGAAGGCTCGACGGAACTCCGGGGCGGTGGCCCAGACCCTGGGCGAGGTGGAGGCGGCAGCCAGGGCCGGGGAAAATACCATGGAGACCATTATCGCTGCAGTGGAGGCGTACGCCACAGTGGGCGAGATCTGTGATGCCCTGCGCTTAGCGTGGGGCGTATACGAACCGGACACATGGGGGAGCCCGAGGGGGCTGTAATCCCTCCGACTTCAGTCGGGGGATACACGGACCCCCTCGGGAATTTTCGTTCGCGGCAATGCACGTTTAAACAAGGAATGCGCTTAATCAAGAAATGCGGGCTCTCAAGACAAGAAAAACGTATCGGATTGGAGAATAATCGAACAGATGTGCGGCCCGATGGGAGGCTGGAGGTGAACCGGAATCATGCCCATGTTGACGCTGAAAGCCAAGCTCATTGGGAACGAACCAGCGCGGGCTGTTCTTCTTGACGCCATGCTCTGCGCCACCAAGGTCTATAATGGCCTCATCTGGCACCTGCGGGATGAATTCGAGCGCACGGGCAAGACCAAAGCCACCCGGAAGAGCGTGCCACCCTGCTGTACAGCGGCAGGCTGATCAAGTCCATCCGTCGCTATTGGAATAAGGTCCGATCCAAGGTGAAACCCCCGACGGCTGAGAACAAGCGAAAGAGCCGGCGCTTCGGGCAGATCGAGCGAAAAGAGTCCCAGCAGGTGGAGCACCTGCTCCGC
>JBGFRN010000235.1:0-4514 GCA_041695105.1 Bacillota bacterium
CGACAGACGAGGATGATTTCCTGGTTAGGATCAAGCTCGCCGGCGCGGGACTCGATTTCTCCCAACGGGATCAGTCTGGCCTGGGCGATGTGCCCCTGCTCCCATTCATCCGGATTACGGACGTCGATGATTGTCAGCTTCTCCCCAGCCTCAAGTCGCTTTTTTAACTGGTCCGGAGTAATGGTGGCGGCGAGGGCTCCCCCGGGAGACCCACCTGACAGGGCATAGATGACATAAGCGGTAATCGCCAGCGGTATTACAATGGCCAGAATCTTGGATGTACTCATGGTTCCTCCTCAACCTCTCCCAATACCCCTCGGGGTACTGTCTCTGGAAACAGTTCTATTTTAAGCAGAACCAGGCTCCGGGTCAATACTTCAAGTCCGCCCTATCAAAGTCCGCCTTCAAGTCCGCCCCGGCCCCAGCTTCCAACCCCTCCATCCCCAGTAGGCGATCCAGCTTCCCGGCCCGACCGCCCGCATTACCTGCCGGGCCAGTTCCTCCAGGCGCTGCTCGACCACCTTCTCATCAGCGAAATAGACACCCATTAAACCCTCGACCACCATTGAATGAAATTCGGGGAACGGCAGCCGGCTGGCCCTACGGCGCGCCTCGGTTGCAAACAATACCAGCCGCCGGCAGACCTCATCAGGGTTCCGGTAGAAGCTGACAAAATTGAGGTCTCCCCCTGCCCGGTCCTCGGCCTGGTCGATTAAATAGTCGAGCAGGATGTGAAGCCCGCAAATCCAGGGGAAGTACGATTCAATAATCTGCTCGGCCTCTTCGGGGCGGAAAGCCGGATCGGTAGCAGCCATGAGCAGGGCAAAGACACCTAGGGTCGACCCGGTAGCGGCGGCAAATTCCCAGCAGCTCAACCCGGGCACTCTTTGGTGATGGCGACCGAACCACTCCACCAGCCGGGCCTCCCGCCGGTTCTGCTCAATGTGCTTATATACCTGCAGGTCGCAGTAGAGTTCGACCAGGGGCATGATCTGCGGGTGGGCCGCCGCCAACCCCGGAAGCTTAGCCACTCTCTCACGACATTCTCGCACCAAGGCCGCCAGGTAGCCCCCATCGTCGCGGTTGGGGTGACGCAAGTAATAGGTTGAGCCGCCGTCCCAGGTCGATCCGGGTGACAGGGCGTCGATCATTGATCGGTGCAATTGGCGGAAATCGTTTTCCGATTGGGACACCGACCGGTCGCAGAGATTGTCCAGGTAATCGCTGATCGTCTGATAGGCGACGACCAGCGGCACCAGCTCCCCGGCCCAGGCCGGGGCAGCCACGGCGTAGATCGCCCCGCCCTCGCTATGGAAGCGCTTTTTTCCCAGGCTGGCCAGGGCCTGCTGGCGAAGTTCGGGGTTGGGAATCCCCCGGGCGGCCGACTCCCAGCGGGCCATCTCCCGTCCCGCCGCCGGCAGCACGATCGAGGTCAGTCTATGGGTTAAGACTAGCTTGGTCCAGACATCTTTAGCGAGTTTGATCATAGTTTTATTCTTTCTCTTTATTGAATGGGCAACCGCATCGTTAGGCCTAATCTTTCAGGCGTTTTGACTTCTTCAATAAGCGGGAGATACCCTTTTTCCTTGCTTGTGCCAATAATACTTGGGCCTATGAAGTGGGACTAGGCTTCACCTCGAGGATGATGCTGCCTTCGTGGCTGAAATTGAGCGGCCAAAGCTCCCAACATCCGGGTTCGGGGAAAACAAAATTAGCCTTCCAGTCTGATCCGTAACTGCTTGTTCCCTTAACAGTCTCGAAGTCTTTCTCCCTCCCCGTTTCTAAATTTTTGCCCCGTACCACAATGCGTTCAGGGGGAGTACCCTGCGGGTGAATAAAAAAGAGCAAGATCATTTCCGGACGGTTGGCGTATAGGGTTCGGCCCTTTTCCCCCCCAAAGTAGAGATACGCGAATAAGTCTCCTCCTCGCTTGCCGCTTAGGATAAAACCGTTAGCGTCAAAGGTGGTGTCCGGGGTCTCTTGGCAGCGCTGTGGTTTAAGGCCAAAGGAGAAATAAGCGACCATCAAGACGGCTATTGTGATAGCCCCTATTGCCCAACGTTTTAAAAGGCCGCGAGGCCCCGGGGGTGAACTTGCCATCCGATTCACCTCATTTGATCAAGATTGTTCGAATGTCAAATTATATTAGTCACGGACGCCTAGGGGCTTGACGACCGCTTCATCGACCCGCCGGTCGAGCCAATTCCGGTAATGATCCTGCCTTCGCTTCCGTAAGTGGTCTTCGAACTCCCCCGGCTGCGACTTGATCTCGTCACCGATTTTTCGGGCCAAGCTTTGGGTCATCAAAAAGAAGCGCTCCTGGGCGAGGGTTTCCGGGAGATCCCAGTATTCGTCTTCGGTCACGCCCAGCCGCTCTAAGAACAGGGTCAACTCTTTTTTTCTTTCGAGTGAGGCCCTGCGGCTGGCCTGCCTCTGTTGTTCCAGAGAAACCCTGACCTCTTCATCGGTCGGAACCAGCCCCCTGGTTCGGGCTTCGGCGGAGACTACCCCCCAGATCTTCATCCGTCGTTCGATCTTCCGTTGGAAATCGGCCGAATCCGGAGGGTGAGCGATTTCAGTCGCAAAGTACCGGTATTGCCCTGTGCCAATGGGCTCTCCTTCGACGACGAAGGCTTTGCCCGATTTTGGCTTGGCTTCGGGGTTCTCCCGGCTGACTGAACCGATCCAACCACAGGACGGCAACAGGAGGGCAGTAATCAAGGCCAAAGCCAGGAGGGCTCGACCCCTCAATCTGTTTCCCCGCACCGGAATCACCTCTTGCCGTACCAATGTGCCCGCGGCTTCGTTTCTAAGCACTGGTTCACTAGCGGTCCGGCCCCGGTGCCTTTTTCTCCAGCTCGGCCACCCTTTGTTCCAGGTTTTTGAGCCTGAACGGAAGGCCGATAATGACCCTCAAGATCCCAGTACCAGAGCTACTTGAGTAGCCACTATCAGGGCCTCAGTTAGCCCAATGTTCCCTAACACGCCTACTCCCCCCTTGTAACTTAACATCCAATGAAACCCCAGCCGAATTCAATTAAACTCAACCGTGCTCGGTCTTATAACCGCCGGGCGGATGACACGCCGATCACCTCGCAACGGATAGATTGCGCCCGTCGGAGCGGTTACGAAACTGGGCAGTGCCTGCCTCCAAGTGATTACCCTTCCCCGGGACCTTTGGGGCTCCCCAAACCGCCCGAGGCATTATCTCCGCTCCGGTAACCGCATCCAGGAACAATACGATTCCGCGGGTTTCCTCCGTGGAGATAAGATCAACTCTCCAGCGGAAGATACGTTGACCGTGATGAAGCCAGGGGCTGAGTTCGTCAACGATCAACCCGAAAGCAGTGTCATCAAAAGGAGCGGTAGAACTTCCTGGCCGTCGCTAGGGCCGCGGTCCGGGCCGTTACCAGTGAGACGGCTTGACGACTCGTAGATTCCGTGGGAGGCTGAAACACCCACTCCAGTTCCCCGGTCCGGCCGTTTACGCCATAGACCCCGCCAGGTCCCGAGAGCTTATAATGAGAGCCCCCGGAAATTACGGAGGTTTCCAGGTGGTTGAAGTTCGACTCCGGGAACCCCGTGATGTCGGCCACCAGAGAGGTCGCCTCTTCTAGAGATCTTATTCTTGGGGTACCAGCCGGGCGGGAAAGGTAGACACCCAAAGGCACCACTAATAACGCCAGGAGAGCCAAACCCCAGGCCTTTTCCTTCAACGGCCACCCCCTTCTCCGAGGAAAACCCGGGTGATCTCACAAACGAGTTGCAGGCTCAGTCCTCTTTATGGGTTGGCCGCAAATGACATCGAGTCGGCAATTCTCACCAGATCATCCTTGTTCATTTTGCTACCTGATAAGGCTATATAGGTGCCAGCCTCCTGCCACCAAAGAGTTGGACCACCGAACTGGGGCTGGACTTCGAGATAGTGCGCCGTTAGGTTATCCCGGACCTTGACCAATTTCCCTTCCTTACGAGGGTCGGCATCCAAGCAACATCCTGCTGGTCCGTTCAGTACGGTCAGCTCGTAGCTACCATCACTCGTTTTATAGTTGATGTCCACCAGTGCTCTGGTCCCTTCCTCACGAAGCTTAACGGTCGCTGCAAGGCCCGGCGGTACTTGGGTTGGAATAAAAACAGGGAAAGGGACTTTTTTGCGGATTTCACTAATCGAAATAATATCCAAGCCGGTTAGAGGCGGGGGCGTCATGGCGTTAGTGCTCTGACCGGCTCTATTCCCAATCGCTCCTGACTGGGCACCCGCGCAGGCGGTGACGAGAAGCAGAACCAAGACTAAGAACAGGATACGCTTCATTACTGATTCCCCTTTCTCGTCCGAACAAGATTCAAGACCGAATAATGCCGGCTCGGGCTTTGGTGCCGAACGGCGGCACCCAGGGCCAGTGACGTACTCCGCCGGCTGAAAGTCAGCGGCATCTCAGGCGGCAAGAGCCACCTTCGACTTGGTTTCGTGGACCGTATGCCATCCGAGGCGGATGGGCAAGACCACGGGCCGC
>JBGFRN010000319.1:0-4489 GCA_041695105.1 Bacillota bacterium
CCCGGCCCGAGGAACCTGCCGGAGGTGTATTGTGGCCCCGTCCAAACGGATCATGGTCAGCCTGCCGAATACCCTGCTCCAGGAAGTGGACGGCATCGCGGCGCTGGAAAAGAAAAACCGCAGCCAGTGCATCCGCGAGGCGATGCGGCTTTACCTGGAAGAAAAAAGGCGGCACGATCTGCGCGAGCGCCTCCGCCGGGGATATGCTGAAATGGCTTCCTTCAACCTGCTGCTAGCCGAGCAGGATATCCATCTTGATCCTGACTCCGGGGGGCCGTGGGACCAGGAGAACAGAACCTAAATGAACCGAATGGTAAATATCAAGCGCGGTGACGTCTACTACGCCGACTTGAGCCCGGTCATCGGGTCGGAGCAGGGCGGGGTTCGCCCGGTTCTGATCCTGCAGAATGACATTGGAAACAAGTTCAGCCCCACGGTTATCGTCTCAGCCATCACCTCCCAAATTGAGAAGGCGAAGCTGCCGATCCACGTGGAGCTGAGCCAGGAAGTCGGTCTGGAACGGAACTCGGTGATCCTGCTGGAACAGATTCGAACCATAGACAAGAAGCGCCTGCGCGAAAAAGTGACCCATCTCGACGACGAGATCATGGATAAGGTCAACGAGGCCTTGGCTATCAGCCTGGGACTCAAAGAGATCTAGCCCGCTACTCCAGAGCCAGCATAGCCACGTCCCCGGCGATTACCCGGATGGCGTGATAGCGCTGGTTTTGCCTTTCCCACTTCGACTCCATCTTCAAGCCTTTTAAACGACATTTCTTACGGGGGACGCAGCGTGAAACCATTGATCGGGGTCACCGGCCGCCCGGATAACCAGAACCCGGGCTATGTAACCTGCGGCCTCGACTACGTCTGGTCGGTTGAAAAGGCTGGCGGCCTTCCCGTAGTTCTTCCCTTTGCGGAAATAGAGGACAACTATCGACAGGTATTGGGGATGCTCGACGGGCTTCTCCTGACCGGAGGGGCTGACATCGACCCCCTTCACTGGGGAGAGGAGCCCAACCAGCGCTGCGGCCGGATTCAGCCGGAGCGTGACCGGATGGAGCTTTTCCTCTGCCGGGGCGCTCTGTCCATGGATCTGCCGGTTCTCGGCATCTGCCGGGGGCTTCAGGTTCTGGCCGTGGCCGCCGGGGGAAGCCTGGTACAGGATATTCCTTCACAGATTCCCGCAGCCATCAAGCATTACCAGGATGCCCCGAATTGGTACCCGACACACCGGGTACGCCTCCGGGGCGGCACCCGGCTGGCCTCGCTCTTTTCCTCTGAAATTAGGGTGAACAGCTTTCATCACCAGTCGGTTAAGGCCCTCCCCGAGGGATTTGTCATCAGCGCCGAGGCTTCCGACGGGGTGATTGAGGGCCTGGAAAGCCCCAGGCACCGATTTGTTTTGGGTGTCCAGTGGCACCCTGAGTGTATGTGGAACCAGGTGTACAATTATAACGCACTGTTTCAGGCCTTCGTCGGGTCCTCGCTTGAACGTGCGGCCTCGAGGGCCAGGCGGAATGGAGATCGGGCGGGCGACCGTCTCAAATCCAAGAAGCGCCGTTAGGAGGTTCCCGTTGTCAGAAGTTATGGTCGAAGTCACCCGCGGCCCATTGGTTGAGTGCATTCACCGGGGACACGCCGCCGTGGTTGATTCTAACGGAGAGTTGCGCTATTATCTGGGCGACCCTGAAGCGGTCACTTATCTCCGCTCGGCGGCCAAGCCCCTTCAGGCCATCCCGGTGATCGAGACCGGGGCGGCCGACCGTTTCGGGTTGGATGACCGGGAACTGGCCCTGCTCTGCGCCTCCCATAACTCCGAACAGGAGCACCTTGACATCGTGGCCTCGATCCTGACCAAAATCGGCCTGGGCGAGGAGGCCCTGATGTGCGGTGGGCATGCCCCCACCGACCGGTCCAGCGCCGAGGCCCTGATTCGCGAAAAACGCAAACCGACCGTGATTTTCTCCAACTGCTCCGGCAAGCATTCAGGGATGCTGGCCATCTGCCAGCACCTCGGGTTTTCTCCCGAGAACTATATTTCTCCAGAACACCCGGTGCAGCAGTTGATCGTCAGGACGATGGGTCAGGTCTGCGGCCTTCCGGCCGGAGAGATCAAGATTGGGATCGACGGCTGCGGCGTCCCGGTCTTTGGGATGCCCGTAAGGAACATGGCACTCGGGTTCGCCCGCCTGGCCGACCCTCGGGGCCTTCCGCCGGCCCTGGCTCCGGCCGCGGTGCGGCTGGCCGGGGCGATGCAGAAAAATCCTTACCTGGTGGCCGGTCGCAAGCGGTTCTGCACCGACCTGATGCAGGCTTTCCCTGGCCGGTTTGTGGCCAAAAACGGAGCCGAGGGCATCTACTGCGCCGGGATCCTGCCTCAGGACGAAGGTTCCGGACTGGGCATTGCCGTCAAGATCGAGGACGGATCACTAAAGGCCGCCTACTCGGCTATGGCCGAGATCTTGCTCCAGACCGGCACCCTCGCCCCGGACGAGATCAAGTCTCTCGATGCCTGGCGGGTACCACCCGTCAAGAACACCCGGGGTCAGGCGGTCGGCGAGTTTCGCCCCGCCTTCCGGCTGAAGCCGGCTTAATTCAGGAGGTTGTTGTATTGCTAAAAACTAACCGGGACAGAATTCCCAAGATCTCAGTGATTGGCGAGATCTCCTCACCCAAGGTGCGCAGCGCCTATACCGTCGGGCACGACGGGGTGCCGCGGGTTTCGGCCGGGATGGGCGGTATCGCCTACAATGTTCGGGTAGGCGACCCGGCTTTCGGCTGGGTGGGCGACCATATCGAGCCGGGAGTCAGCATTAAGAACAGCGACGAGACCTCTAACGGGGCGCTGAACCTGTTTTCTTGCGCCGGTAACCGGGCGATCGTCGTCTCGGGCGAGGCCAAGGGCTCAGAGGGCACTGTCACCGGAAAGCACGGCGGGATTGAGCACGTGCTGGTTGACTTCCCGCCCGAGATCCTCGAACGTTTGGCCATCGGGGATAAGATCCAGGTCCGTTCCTGGGGCCAGGGGCTGCAAATCGACGGTTTTCCCGGGATCAGGCTCATGAACCTCGACCCCAACCTGCTTGAAAAAATGGGCCTTTCAGTTGAGGGGGACAAGCTGACGGTTCCGGTCGCGGCCATCGTTCCGGCCGAGCTGATGGGCTCAGGCATCGGTTCGGCCGCCGCTGAGCGGGGCGACTATGATATCACCACCCAGGATCCCGAAGTCCTCAAGGCCCATAGCCTGACCGGCCTTCGTTTCGGAGACATCGTGGCCATTCTTGACCGCGCATCCTTCTTTGGGCGCCAGTATCGCAAAGGCGCCATCGAGATCGGTGTGATCGTTCACTCCAACTCCGATATCTCCGGCCACGGACCGGGGGTAACTACCTTGCTGACCTCGCTCGGTGGCGAGATCATCCCCGTAGTTGACCCCAAGGCCAATTTGGCGCGATACCTGGGCATCAGGGAGGTTTAGCCTTGTCCCAGAATATCGGAGGGGCGATTAAGGGTACCGCCGCCGCCATCTCCGACCGGTTGGTGGCCTATCGCCGCGATTTCCACCGTCATCCCGAGACCGGCTTCGAGGAAAGGCGGACAGCCGCCGTTATCGCCACCAGGCTTGAGAAAATCGGCCTGGATGAGGTCCGAAACGGGGTGGCCGGGACCGGGGTGGTCGGGCTGCTCCGAGGCCGGGGCGGCTCAGAGCGGACGGTTGCCCTTAGGGCCGATATCGACGCCCTGCCGATCGAAGAGGCCAACCAGACCGACTACGTCTCGCTGCACCCCGGCAAGATGCACGCCTGTGGGCACGACGCCCACGCCGCCATGCTGCTTGGGGCGGCCGAGGTTCTGGCCGGCCTGCGGGAGCAATTGCCAGGCAACGTTAAGTTCATCTTCCAGCCGGCCGAGGAGGGCCCGGGCGGCGCTAAACCGATGATCGAAGAGGGCGTCCTGCGCGACCCCCGGGTCGACGGAATCGCCATGCTCCACGTTTATCCGAACATCCCCGTAGGTGAGGCCGGGATCCGCACCGGACCGGTCTGCGCCGCGGCCGATATGTTCCGCATCAAGATCCTTGGGCAGGGGGGACACGGGGCCTCTCCCCATCTGGCGGTCGACGCCGTCGCCGTCGCGGCGCAGGTGGTTACCGCGCTGCAAACGATCGTAAGCCGTGAAATTCCCCCGGCTCAGCCAGCCGTTTTAACCGTCGGAACCATCAAGGGCGGTTTTCGCCACAACGTCATCGCTCCGGAGGTCGAGATGAGCGGCACTTACCGCACCCTCGACCCTGAAATCAGGCGTTCGATGCCCGAGCGCGTTCGGCGGGTGGTCGATGGAGTGACCCGGGCGATGCGGGCGGGCTATGAGATCTCTTTTGAGGAGGGCTATCCAGTCCAGTGTAACGACGACCGGCTGGTCGGCCTGATGAGGACCAGCGCCGAGGCGGTCCTGGGGCCGGGGCGGGTCAAGGACGTTCCCTTCC
>JBGFRN010000268.1:0-4482 GCA_041695105.1 Bacillota bacterium
CTTGGGAACTCCGTGCCGGGGATGTGTCAGCTTAAAAGTCATCTCCCCGTCATTGGTAAGTAGCAGCAGCCCTTCGGTATCGTAGTCCAGGCGGCCGACCGGGTAAACCCGGAAGGCCAGCCTGGGGAGCAAGTCCATGACGGTCCGGCGCCCTTCCTGGTCTCGAACGGTGGTAACAAAACCGCGTGGCTTGTTGAGCAGGATGTAGACCGGCTCAAATTCGACTCTGATTACCCTGCCGTCCACCTCGATTTTGTCGCGGTCAGGATCAACTCTGGTGCCCAGTTCGGTCACCGGTCCCCCGTTAACCATAACCCGACCAGCCGTAATCAACTCCTCGCAGGCCCTCCTGGAGGCCACCCCGGCCGAGGCCAGAACCTTTTGCAGTCTAACTCCACGTTTGATACCGGTGGTTTCAGCCAATTATGGACCCCCTTGCACCCCGCTAATACCCATCGAATAAAATACACGGGTATCGTCGGGGGGGATTTTGCTTGTACCTCGGAGTTGAGTTGATTGCCCGGCATGACCTGACCCTGAATCTGGGCAACTACTTCGAAACCTGGCTGTCAGACAGCGGTGAGCCGATCAGACGGACCCTGGGCCGGGACGAGTACCACACTCAGGTATCTCTCCGGCCCGAGGCCAGGGTGGCCGCCACCGGACGGATTCACATCTGCCAGCTTGATACCGAAGCCGCCGGGCTTGGGCCGCTTCAAGCCCCGCCCTCACGGCCGGTCGCGATCCATTCCGGGGATAAACCGATCTTCCTCAACATCAGAACCAACACCTCCCTGGAGGTGACGGCGCTGGCCAGAACCTTCGGCCTCAGGATAAACCTGGGCAGCGGGGATTCAAGGCTTTACACCTTTGACGACCCAAGACTGTTTGTCGACAAGGTTTCCCCTGGGCGCTATATGGTGGATCTATCACGGGTGACAGTTAACTGACCTCGACAGTAAACTCGACCTCAACCGCCGCTCCAATGGGAAGCCCCGGCGATCCCACGGCCGATCTCACGTGCCGGCCGGCATCTCCCAGGATTTCGACCAATAGATCGGACGCCCCGTTGATGACCTTGGGATGGGCCTCGAAACCCGGGGCGCTATTGACGAAACCTACGACCTTGACCACGCGCTTGATGTGATCGAGGCTCCCGATCAGGTCCCTGATGGCCGCCAGGCCGTTCAGGGCGCAGAGCCGGGCGGCCTCATAGCCCTGCTCCACGGTTAGGTCGGAGCCGACCACGCCTTTAAACTTGAGTTCCCCCTGGGCCAAGGGGATCTGACCAGAAGTAAAGACCAGATTGCCCGAGCGGGTGGCGGGTATGTAGGCTCCGATTGGGTTGGTGACCTGGGGTAGTTTGATGCCTAATTCCTTGATCCTTTGTTCGGCTGACACTTAGTTTAATCACCTCTTTGGGACAAGCTTCGCCGCACAGGGACACTCTCCTGCTTACAGCATCCCATTCCAGTGGTAAATCAGGGTCGACATAGTGAAGGCTGAGACATCGGCGAGCAATCCAACCGGCAACGCCCAGCGGGTCTTGGTGATCCCGACCGAGCCAAAATATACCGTCAGGACGTAAAAGGTCGTGTCGGTGCTCCCCTGGATGGTGGAGGCCAGGTACCCAATTGGAGAATCTGGCCCATGGTGCCTCAATAGCTCGGCCGTAACCCCAAGCGAGGCGCTTCCGGAAATGGGCCTGGTAATCACCAGCGGAATAGCCTCAGATGGAAATCCAATCGGGTTAAGGATCGGGATCAAGAACGCAGTCAGCACCTCAAGCGCCCCGGAATCTCGAAAGATCCCCAGCGCGATCAGTATGCCCATCATGAAGGGAGCCAAACGGAAGGTCAGCCTGATTCCTTCTTCGGCTCCCTCGACAAAAGACTCGTAGACCTTAACGCCGCGCAGAGCACCGTACAAAGGGATAAAGGCCAGCAGGAACGGGATGGCCCAGGAGGACAGATCCGAAAGGGTTATCAGGCCAATCTACCTCCCCCTAGACCGCCACTGCAGGAACCGATCCAAGATCAGGGCACTGGCGGCGCCAAAGCTTGTGGCAATCAAGGTCGGGACAATGATCCCCGAGGGATCGTTCGACCCGGCGGCGGCCCTCAGGGCGATCACCGTGGCCGGAACCAGGGTGACACTGCTGGTGTTCAGGGCTAAGAGCGTGCACATGGCCGGCGTGGCCGTATCTCGGGTCGAATTGAGCTTCTGAAGCTCGACCATAGCCTTCAGACCGAACGGGGTCGCGGCATTGCCCAGGCCCAGGAGATTTACGGCCACATTCATGGCGATCGGCGCCAGGGCAGGGTGGTTCTTGGGAAGACTGGGAAACAAAATTCTCAAGACTGGGGTGATGGCTCGGGCCAAAAGATCCATCAGCCCAGCCTTCTCGGCTATGCGGTTGAGACCCATCCACAGAACCATGACCGCCGCCAAACCGATCAGGAAGTCGATAGCGCTTCGGCCCGAGGTTAGGGCCGCCTGGGTCGCCACCTCTGGGCGTCCCGAGGCCACCGTCGTCACCACTCCTCCGACCACCAGGATTGCCCAAACGATGTTGATCATACTCTTACCACCCTGTGGGTTTTTTCAAACCCTATGCGGTAAAGGGGGCATATTAAACCATTTGTCCCAATAGGCATAATCCGAGAAAAGCTGTGCGGGGTGGAAAAATGGAGAGGCAATCTCGGGCCTTCTTTAAGGTTATTCGACTTAACCGCCTGACTCTTTTGATTGTAGGATTGCTCCTGGTAGCCCTGGCCACCTATCGCTTCAACCCGATCGAGAAAGTCTCCGCCATCGTCGACCGGTATCAACATTCCAGGGTCCAGCCGGGAGTCACCTTGGAGGGACAAAACCTGGGAGGCAAGACGGCCGAGGAGCTCCGCTTACACATTGAGTCCCTGGCCAAGCGGGCCGGGAGCCCGCCTCGCGAGGCAATCGTAGCTCAGAACGGCAAGGGAATCATTCCCGACCTCAATGGAACTGAGGTTGACGTCGAGGCCACCGTTCAGAACATTTTAAGGCTCCCGGCCGGGAGTCGAGCCCAGCTAAACCTGAAACAGATTCCTGCCGGCAAGACGCTCAAAGACTTTCCAGCCCTGGCTGTCTACCAAGGCAATCCCTCTAAGCGGGCCGTCAGCCTGGCGATTAACGTTGCCTGGGGAACCGAGTTCATACCGACTCTGATCAGTACCCTTGAGAAACACGGGGCCAAGGCTACCTTCTTCGTTATGGGCAAATGGGTCCAGAAGAACCCCGACATGTTGAAGCAAATCGCCGCCGCTGGCCATGAAATAGCACTCCATGGCAACAACGATAACTTCAGCCCGGGTAAAGCCAGCAAGGATCAGGTAAAAAAGGACATTTCCGACGCGTCCAAGGTGGTTCAGGCAGTTACCGGTCCGGCCTTGAGGATAAAGCACTACAGCCCGCACAAGGCCGAATTCACACCGGCCGTCGGTCAGGCGGCGGCTGAACTCGGATACCGGACGGTCATGTACAGTCTTGACACGGTCGACTGGAAAGATCCGAAACCGGCCGACATGGTCGCCAAGATTCTCAAGAACGCCGAAAACGGGGAGATCGTGCTGTTGCACCCGCGGGCCAACACCCTGGCCGCTCTCGATCCGATCCTGGCCGGGCTCGGAAAGAATGGATTCCGGGTGGTTACCATCGATGAGCTCCTCTCCCCCACCTTCGAGCGAGCTACTCCAGTGACCTCAACCAATCAGACACCCTCCCAACCGGCTCTTAACCCGGCACCAACTAAGAAACCGTAGGTCCAATAGAGCGGCGCGTGCCATGACAAAGGCCCCTTCGTCCCGCAGGCGAAGGGGCCTTTGTTTTTGGTGGCGTTGAGCACATCTCGCCGGATCACGGCCTTACCGTTTCCGCTGAGTGTCTCCGGATTGGTCCTTATTGTTGACGCCGCCCGGGTCGCCGACCGTCTCTTTGGCCCCGGCCCGATTCTGGGCCGAGTACCACCACCAGGCGGCAGCCACTACAACCGCGGCCAGCACCAGCCACCACCACCAACTCATGGCGCCAGCCGTACCTGCACCATACTGTGGCACTACTATCACCTCCCGCAAGGGTCTCCCCTGTTTCCCTAACCTTCCCCGGGCGCGCGGAAGTTATCCAGACCAAGCTCCCCCGCCGCTCCGGTAAGATCCTGGCCGGGATCAAGGAGCGGGGCGAACAGGTCGCCCATTTGCCGGAGACGTTCGGGGACGGTTCGTATGGTGAACCATTCCGGCTGGCAGTGCCCAAGCTCATCCCAGGTCACCGGGCAGGATACGCTGGCCTGAGGCCTGGGGCGCGGGCAATAAACCGATACAAGCGTCTTGCCGCGACCATTTTGAAGAAAATCGAGGTAGACCTTCCCCTCTCGATCCTCAACCCGGCGGGCCACCGTGGTCCGGCCGGGAATAACCTGGGCTACCATCTCGCAACAGCGGCGAGGGA
>JBGFRN010000028.1:0-4447 GCA_041695105.1 Bacillota bacterium
TAACGAGCCGCATTCCCAGCCTGTCGAGCAACCTCGTTTCAAGGGAGGCCGATTGAAGAAAGCCGTCAGAATACGTCGAAAGAATTTTCTTGACGAGCCTTTCGAGGCTGTCCTATACTGAATCTGGCGGCGTGTTACCGGCCGGGCACGAGCTGCGAGAAGGAAGAACCTTCTTGTGGCTCGTTTTCTGTTTGCCAAACTCACGGCATCAAATCAGAAGGGGGTAATTTGGAATGATGAAGTACCTGCAGAAGATCGGTCGAGCCTTCCTGGTTCCGGTTGCGGTCCTTCCGGCGGCAGGCCTGCTCCTGCGCCTGGGCGCAGACGACGTCCTTGGCTGGCAGTGGATGTTCAAGGCCGGCGCAGCGGTCTTCGACAACCTGCCGGTGATCTTCGCCATCGGTGTGGCCATCGGCCTGGCCGAAGGCGCGGGCGTGGCCGGTCTGGCTTCCTTCGTTGGTTATCAGGTAATGGTCAATGTGGCCAAGACGATCAACGCCGACATCAACATGAGTGTCTTCGCCGGGATCATCTCGGGCATGGTCGCCGCTTCTCTTTACGGCCGTTATAAGGATATCAGGCTTCCGGACTTCCTTGGCTTCTTCGGCGGACGTCGGTTTGTGCCCATTGTCACCGCCTTCGCCGCCCTCATCCTCGGCGCCATCTTTGGAGTCATCTGGCCCCCCATCCAGGAGGGCATCCGGACCGTTGGCGAATGGGCTGTCGGGGCCGGTTCGGTCGGAGCCTTCGTGTTCGGCACCCTTAACCGCCTCCTCATTCCCGTTGGTCTGCACCACGTTATCAATACCTTCGCCTGGTTCTCCTTCGGCGAGTTCACCGATGCTGCGGGCAAGGTCGTCCAGGGCGACCTCTGGCGGTTCTTCGCCGGTGACCAGAGCGCCGGCCAGTTCATGACCGGCTTCTTCCCGATCTTCATGTTCGGCTTGCCAGCCGCGTGCCTGGCCATGTGGCATGAGGCGAAAACTTCCCAGCGGAAGATCGTCAGCGGCATTTTGATGAGCGCGGCTCTGACCTCCTTCGTCACCGGTATTACAGAGCCCGTGGAGTTTGCCTTCATGTTCCTGGCCCCGATCCTCTATGGGTTCCACGCCCTCCTGACCGGTCTGTCTCTGGCAATCACCAACCTCCTCGGTATCAAGAACGGGTTCATGTTCTCGGCGGGATTCATCGATTATGTGATCAACTACGGCATCGCCAGCAAGCCGATTCTGCTGCTGGTGGTCGGCGCAGGGTATGGCCTCGTGTACTACTTTGGGTTCCGGTGGGTCATTCGGGCCTGGAACCTGCCTACTCCTGGGCGTGTCGCCGACGAGGGGGTGACCGGTGACGAAGCCGCCAGGAGCATCAAGGAGAAGGCGGTGCTCTATCTCGCTGCCCTTGGCGGGAAGGCAAACATCAAGGAGATCGGCGCCTGCATCACCCGCCTGCGCCTGACCCTTAACGATGAGAACGCCATTGATGAGAAGGCCATGAAGGCCATCGGCGCCACCGGCGTCATGAGGATGGGGAAGAACGTCCAGGTCGTAGTTGGGTTTGAGGCGGAGCAGATCGCTGATGAGATGAAGAAGTTGTAGGCCGTCACCTGGTTCGCGACTGATCTGCGGACGCATCACGAAGGGTGGACGGATCAACAAAGAAGGAAGAGGATCACTAAGAGGAAGAGGATCAGCAGAGGAAGCGGATCACTAAGAGGAAGAGGATCAGCAGATGAAGAGGAGGCTTTCTAGGCCTCCTTTTCCGTGTGCGAATGCAAGAGCAGTCAGAAGCGGTAAAGAGCAGTCAGAAGCGGCGAGGAGCAGTCGCGTGGAGGAAATCTTCGGGCGATTGCCGAAACTTTCATCGGGGCATTGCCATTAGAGAAATTTCAGATGAATACGGGGGAGTGGGGTTGATTGGGAGACTTGTCCATGAAAAGGAGAACGGCCATGACAGAGGAAGAACGCAAGGGGCGTTTTGCCACGATCTCCGATGTAGAGGTCCAGCGAGTCTACGGGCCCTCTGATGTAGCGGGCGCCGACTATGCCCGGGATCTGGGGGAACCGGGGGAGTATCCGTACACCCGTGGCGTCCATCCGACCATGTATCGCGGGCGGCTGTGGACGATGCGCCAGTTTGCCGGGTTCGGCACGGCCGAGGAATCCAACGCCCGGTACAAGTACCTTCTGGCCAACGGCCAGACCGGGCTTTCGGTCGCTTTTGACATGCCCACCATCATGGGCTACGACTCGGATCATCCGTACGCCAACGGGGAAGTGGGGCGCCTGGGGGTTGCCATCGACACGCTGGCGGACATGGAGATCCTCTTCGACGGCATCAGGCTGGACCAGGTCAGCACATCCATGACCATCAACGCTCCGGCCGCCATCCTGCTGGCCATGTATATCGCAGTGGCTGAGAAGCAGGGGGTTCGCCCGGATCAGATATCAGGAACCATCCAGAACGATATCCTCAAGGAGTACATTGCCCAGAAGTCCTACATCTTCCCGCCGCGTCCCTCGATGAGGATAATCACCGACATCTTCGCCTATTGCTCCAAACACGTCCCTCGCTGGAACACCATCAGCATCAGCGGCTACCACATCAGGGAGGCCGGGGCCACGGCGGTCCAGGAACTAGCGTTTACCCTCGCCGACGGCATGGCCTATGTCGAGGCGGGGATCAAGGCTGGCCTGGACGTCGACGATTTCGCTCCGAGGCTTTCCTTTTTCTTTAACGCCCACAATGACTTCTTCGAGGAGATCTGCAAGTACCGGGCGGCCCGGAGGATCTGGGCTCGGGCGATTCGGGAGAAGTTTGGGGCGAAAAGCCCCCGCTCCTGGCTCATGCGTTTCCATACCCAGACGGCTGGATGCTCGCTCACAGCTCAACAGCCCGAGAACAACATCATCCGGACGACAGTTCAGGCCCTGGCGGCGGTGCTCGGCGGAACGCAGTCGCTGCACACCAACTCCATGGACGAAGCTCTCGCCCTTCCGACCGAAAACGCCGTCAAAATCGCCCTTCGGACCCAACAGATCGTCGCCGAGGAAAGCGGGGCTACTAACACCGTGGACCCCCTGGCGGGATCTTACTTCGTCGAGGCCATGACCAACCAGATGGCGGCTCAGGCCGAGGAGTACTTCCGCAAGATTGAAGCCCTCGGCGGCGTGATCCCGGCCATCGAGAAGGGCTTCTTCCAACAGGAGATCGCCGATGCGGCCTACCACTACCAGCGACGCATCCAGACCGGCGACTACACCGTGGTTGGCGTGAACAAGTATGTCAGCGAAGAGAAGACGCCTATTTCCACCCTGAGGATCGACCCCGAGGTTCAGAGGCGCCAGACGGCCCGGTTGTCTCAGATCAAGGCCACCCGGGACGCCGACCGGGTCAGGCGGGCACTGGATGACCTGCGCCGGGCTGCCAAAGGGACAGAAAACCTGATGCCGCTGATCCTGGAAGCCGTCAAGGCTTACGCCACTCTGGGTGAGATCATCGGGGTGTTCCGGACGTCCTTTGGCGAATACCGGGAACAGGCGATTTTCTAACAATTGTAGAATGGACCGCCGGGGCCGAAGCATCAGGATCACAATCAGCCAAGTGACAGGCGAGGGGTGAGCGGATTGATCCAAAAGATACGGGTACTGGTGGCGAAGCCGGGGCTCGACGGCCACGACCGGGGGGTCAAGGTAGTTGCCCGGGCCTATCGGGATGCCGGTATGGAAGTAATCTACACGGGCCTTCATCAGCGTCCGGAGCAGATTGCCGAAGCGGCGATTCAGGAGGATGTTGACGTGGTGGCCATGAGCATTCTCTCCGGAGCCCACAACACCCTGGTCCCTGAGGTTGTCAGGCTCCTGAGGGACCAGGGCGTCGATGATGTGTTGTTCCTCGTGGGTGGAATTATTCCCGAAGATGATGTACCATTTTTGAAGGAGCAGGGTGTGGCCGAGGTCTTCGGCCCCGGCTCCAGTACCGACGATATCGTAAACTTCACAGCAGCCAACGTAAAGAGGAAGTGACCGAGTGGAACTCGTCGAAAGGTTCTTGGCCGGGGATCGGCGGGCTCTGGCCCGGGCGATCACCCTGGTCGAGAACGGGGCTCCCGAATCAGGAGAGTTGATCAGAAGCGTCTTCAGTCGAAGCGGCAGAGCGCAGGTCATCGGAGTGACGGGTCCGCCGGGGGTGGGCAAGAGCACTCTGGTGGACCGGTTGGCCTCGGAGTATCGGACCCGGGGACGGACGGTGGGAATCATCGCCGTCGATCCGACCAGCCCTTTCACCGGCGGGGCGATCCTGGGGGACCGAATCCGGATGCAACGGGGGGCCACCGATCCGGGTGTGTTCATTCGCAGCCTGGCCACCAGGGGGCACCTGGGAGGGGTCTCCCTGGCGACGGCTGATGTGATCGCCCTGATGGATGCCTTCGGGTTTGACCCGATCATTG
>JBGFRN010000001.1:0-4444 GCA_041695105.1 Bacillota bacterium
TCTGCGATTGGTTCATAGGGCCGGCTGGTCTCATTCGGACCTACGCCGTTGATGTGGGAGAGCAGGAGCGGTTTCGGAGCCGACTTCTCGCGGCTTTGGCCGGTCGAAGCATCCGGGTCACCACCCGTCGGGGGACCGACATGACCATCGTCCAACGACACTGGACCAGCTCCTGGGGCGAGGTCTATACCGCACCGCTGGAAGGGGTTGCGAACGGGACTATCGTTATCGACGGTTGCGTTTACTACGCACCCGCCAAGGAGCCCATAAGACTGCAGATCAGGGACGGGCGAGTGGCCAATCTCGAGGAACTGAACCAGTCTGACCCCCAACAGAAAATGCTTTGGCAGGACTTGACTTGTGACGGGACAGCGCCTGTGCTGGCAGAGTTAGGGATCGGAATCAGTTTGGGAGCAGACCGAAGTGCGGACATCATGGAAGCTGAACAGGCGCGGGGAACAGGCCATTTCGGCTTCGGAAACAACGTGCCGTTCGGAGGAAGGAATATCAGCCGCTTCCACGGTGATGTGGGGGTAATGGATCCAACCATTGAGGTTGACGGCAAGGTGATTTGCCGCAATGGCGAGTTCACCGGCTACCTACCTTGACAATGTCTGGGCAGGTGTCGCGCCGCATGTTCGGAGCCGAGTCGTCAGGTGTCCTGCCGGGTGTTCAGAGCTAAGCCGTCAGGCGCCTTGTCGGGTGTCCGGACAGAAACGTCAAATTTGCACAGCTACCAGAGGGGATAGGTGTGGAAATATTGACGATTTAGGCCAATGAGGCTCGATTCTGTAACTGGGAGAGGGCAATACTTGCAGTGTTTATAAGCGTCTTACCCAACGATATGAGAAGGTTTATAGTGTACATCTACAAACACGGTGACTGGAAGGGGGAATCATCAGCTTTTCCCCAAAACTCTTCCCCCGAGGGGGGAAAAAATGACGATTGTCCTACTCTGGGATGGGGACCGGCGTGAGCGAGAAGAATCTCGCCCGATCAGCGAGAGGAATAGGATCATTACGGACATCCCCCAACCCCGCGAAAATTTCTAGCTGAAAAGAAGGATTTTCGGCGAAGATTGGTGAAACACATTTATGAAACCGGTTGCATTGACCATGGGCTCTTAATTGAGAAAACCTCAAGCCAACAAACATCGCACAAGATACTTCCTGTGCGTGCAAACGGTTGCAGTGCCTCGGTGTGGTGGAGGTGGGCAAAGGTCATGGCGGTTACCATCAAGGATGTGGCAAAACTTGCGGGTGTCTCTCCCTCCACTGTGTCTCGAGTTTTGGCCGGGAACCCCCGCATCAGCCCGGAGACCCAGGAACGTGTGCGCAAGGTGATGCGCGCGATCAATTATCACCCCAACGGCATAGCCCGGAGCCTCGCCAGGCAGCGGACGCAGACCCTGGGGTTGATCATCGCCCGGCCACTGGAGCAGGCCTTCGCCAACCCCTTCTTTCCGGAAGTTATCCGCGGTATCGGTGCGGAACTGCAGGGTCAGGGCTATAGTCTGTTGCTATCCACTACGGAAAACCCACGGGACGAGAGGAATGCCTGTCTGCAGCTGGTGCGAGGGAGGCGCGTGGACGGTATCATCCTGACGAGTTCCCAGGTGCATGACCCGCTTGTCCGGGAACTGGCTGAGGCAGCGTTCCCCTTTGTCCTGATCGGGAGGGCCTGGGATACTGAAGGAGTGACCTGGGTCAACAACGACAACCTGGCCGTTGGCCAAATGGCAACAGAACATCTCTATCGGCAAGGATACCGGCGCATCGCCATGATCAACGGTCCGGCTGACCTGGTGGTATCCGCCGATCGTGAAGCTGGTTATAGCCAGGCCCTTGCCGCGTTAGGGGAGTCAGTGGACCCGGCGTTGATAGTGCATACCTCCTTCACTCAAGAGGCTGGATATCGGGCCATGGAGACGCTCTTGGGGAGAACGTCTCCTCCGCTGGGGGTGTTTGCGGCCGATGACGTGATGGCTCTTGGCGCGGTGAAATACCTTCAGGAACGGGGGTTGCGCATCCCCGGAGACGTTGGAATTGTCGGAGTCAACGATGACCCGGTGACCTCCTACATTCAACCATCGCTGACCACGATCCGGGTTCCCATCTTTGATCTGGGCCGGACTGCCGCGCAACTCCTGATAGACATGGTTGCCGACCGGTCTGACACGCCAAGACACGTGGTCCTTCCTGTTTCCCTCGTCGTAAGACATTCCACCGGACCGGGTCCGGACGCGCGAGCCAACTGAACCATACGAGGTGCACCACGAGGTGTACCGGACCGGGTTTGGACGCGCAAGCCAACTGAACCATACGAGGTGTACCCATGACACGTAAACTGATGACCTTGGTCACATTGGCAGTACTCCTGGTTTCTGTTGCCGCTCCGGCTGCCTTTTCCGAGGGGCTTGCCGGGCAGCCTGCGTCGAGCAGCCAGAGCGACCGGATCTGGCAGGATGAGGTTATCTATTTCATCATTCCTGATCGCTTTAAGAATGGTGACAAGACCAATGATTTTGACTACGATCCCGATAGCTTGAGGGGCTACCATGGCGGGGATCTCCAGGGGATAATTGATGAACTGGACTATATTGAGAGTCTAGGAGCCACAGCTATCTGGATGACCCCGGTGGTGGAAAACCAGACCGGGGGTTACCACGGCTACTGGGCCACTGATTTCTATAAAATGGACAAGCGCCTGGGGTCACTGGAGAAGCTGAAGGAACTGGTTGACAGGGCCCAGGCCCGGGGGATGAAAGTGATCCTGGACGTGGTGGTCAATCATACCGGATACACCCACCCATGGTTGACGGATCCGGCCAAGGCGAGCTGGTTCCACCCCGAGGCCGGGATCAGCGACTGGAATAACCAACTTCAGATCGAAAACGGCTGGCTGGCCGGACTTCCAGATCTAGACCAGGACAATCCGGAAGTGGCACAGTACCTGATCGACTACGCCAGGTGGTGGATCGAGCAGACCGGGGTGGACGGGTTCCGCCTAGACACTGTCCGGCACGTTCCTAAAGAATTCTGGCGCCGTTTCTCCAAGGAAATGAAGCAGACCAAGCCCGGCTTCTTTCTGCTGGGAGAGGTCTGGAACAAGGACATCAGCTACATCGCGGAAGACCAGGCCACCGGCATTGATGCCATGGTGGATTTCGCCAACTACTACGCGATGAAGGATGTGTTCGGCAAGGGCAGGCCGGTTGGACAACTGCTCAGTCTCTGGGAAGCTAAGAGACAGAGGCTGTCTGACGCCTCTCTGTCCGGTCTCTTCATCGATAATCATGATGTGCCGCGGTTTGTCACCGACAACCCCCCGGAGGGACCGGTCAAACTCCGGCTGGCGGCCGCTTACATTATGACCACCCCCGGAATCCCGATTATCTACTACGGGACCGAGGTCGGGATGAAGGGCGGAAACGACCCGTCCAACCGGCAGAGCATGAAATTCGGAGACAACCCGGAGCTGTTAGCCTACTTCCAGACCCTCGGCAAACTGAGGCAGGAGCATGTCTCGCTCCGCCGCGGAGACATGATACCCTTGCCGGTCAACGATAAAGTCTTGGCCTATGCCCGCGCCGCTGGCGAGGACCGCCTGATCGTGACGCTCAACAACGGTCGGAAGGAAGAGTCAGTCGAGATTGACCTGCCGGAGACGGTGGCAGGAAACGGGGCAAGACTGGAGAATCTGCTAAGTCCCGGTGAAGTTCTGAGGGTGAAGGATGGCCAGGTGAAGGTCACGCTCGATCCCAAGGAACCCGCCATCTGGCTTGTCAAACGCTCGTCGGGTCGGTCCCTAGCCATGACCGCTGGGATTCCCGCCTTGTTGGTGATCGGACTGGCCCTGCTATTCGTGATGAGGCGCCGTCGGGCCTGAGCGGGAAATCCCGGTATACTGGCGCACCCCGGCGGCTGGGTTAAATCGCCGTCGGGCCTGAGCGGGAAATCCCGGTTTGCTGGCGCACCCCGACGGCTGGGTTAATCGCCGTCAGGCCTGAGCGGGAAATCCCGAACAGGAGACGGAAAATTCTCAACCGCGGAGCAGGAATCAAGAGGAGCCCATCGAATATAGGCCATTAACGGCGGGAACTGCGCAAACGGTTGCTAATCGAGAAATAACAGAGCCTGCCTCTTTTCTCGATTCGCAATGCAAACGATTGCGCAGATTCGCCAGGCGCAGATTGGCTATGTGCAGGGATACTCAGAGAGGGAGGTGATTGGGCTCAGGTCGGAACCTGGCAGGCAAGAGCAAGACGAAGTTCAGTCGGACCCAATTTCTGAATGGAGGGGTACGAAAAAATGCGTGCACGGAAATTCATTGCCGTCCTCGTTGCCTTGTCCATGCTGGCGCTTCTGCTCGTCGGCTGTGGCAAGAAGGAGGAGCCCAAAGCCGAGGAACCCAAGAAGGAACCCGTCGCCCTCAAGGTCTGGAC
>JBGFRN010000044.1:0-24608 GCA_041695105.1 Bacillota bacterium
GGTGGTTTTTTGAAAAAGGTCAACGTCGAGGGCCTAGTTTACGATTTTTCACAAATAATTGTTGAAGACCTCGGGTTGGAATTAGTTGACGTCGAATACCTTCGCGAGGGTGGGGAGTGGTATCTCCGGGTTTACATTGACCGGCCTGGAGGCGTCACCCACGATGATTGCGAAGCGGTTTCACACGCGGTTGGCACCAAGCTTGACGAGCTCGATCCGGTCCCGCAAAACTATTTTTTAGAGGTCAGTTCGCCCGGCATCGAGCGGCCCCTGAAAAAGGAGGCCGATTTTTCCCGTTTCGCCGGGAGTAAGGTTGTCGTGCATACCTTTGCCCCAGTCGAGGGGAAAAAGAAGTGGGAAGGCACCCTGGAAGGGCTGTTTGACGGGGCGGTCCGGATTGTCCAGGGCGACCGGATCATCAACTTTTCCCGAGACCAGGTTTCGAAGGTTCACCTGGCTTTTCAGATCAACCGGCAATCCTGATAACTGAATAGGTGGAGGTAGTAAAGGTTTGAACGCAGAGTTCATCGGCGCCTTGGAACAACTTGAGGAAGAAAAAGGCATATCGAAGGAAGTACTAGTCGAGGCGATTGAGGCCGCCCTGATCTCAGCTTACCGTCGCAACTTCTCCTTGGCCCAGAACGTGCGGGTCGAGATCGGCCGCGATACCGGCGAGGTAAGGGTTTTCGCCTGCAAGGAGATCGTAGAAAAGGTCGAGGATCCCCGGCTTCAGGCCAGTCTGGATGAGGCCAGGGAGAAAGACGCCTCGCTCAGTCTGGGCGATGTTCTCGAGGTTGAGGTTACGCCAAGGGACTTTGGCCGCATCGCCGCTCAGACCGCCAAGCAGGTGGTCGTTCAGCGCATCCGGGAGGCCGAGCGAGGCATTATTTATGACGAGTTCTCCAGCCGGGAGGGAGACATCATCAACGGGGTGGTTCACCGGGTGGAGCACCGGAACGTCCTGATCGACTTGGGCAAGGTCGAAGGCGTCTTGGCTCAGCCCGAACAGATCCCCGGGGAGGTTTACCGTCCCAACGACCGGGTCAAAACCTATGTGATTGAGGTCAGGAAAACGACTAAGGGCCCTCAAATTATGGTTTCGCGTACCCATCCGGGCCTTCTTAAGCGCCTTTTTGAAATGGAGGTTCCCGAGGTCCATGAGGGTATCGTCGAAATAAAAAACATCGCCCGCGAGGCCGGCGCCCGGTCGAAGATCGCGGTTTACTCGCGCGACGAAAACGTTGA
Source organism: Bacillota bacterium (assembly GCA_041695105.1). Classification (GTDB taxonomy): domain Bacteria; phylum Bacillota; class Sulfobacillia; order JAMDAP01; family JAJYMS01; genus JBGFRN01. The sequence continues at coordinate 1,246 of JBGFRN010000044.1, forward strand.
CCCGGTGGGCGCCTGCGTTGGTCCCAAGGGGATGCGGGTTCAGGCGGTTGTTCAGGAACTCCGGGGCGAGAAAATTGATATTGTGAAATGGGATCAGGAGCCAGCCGTTTTTGTCGCCAACGCCCTTTCTCCGGCCAAAGTCGTTTATGTCGAGATAATTGAAGAAGGCAAGATCGCCCGGGTGGTGGTTCCCGACTATCAGCTATCCCTGGCCATTGGCAAGGAGGGCCAAAACGCTCGCCTGGCCGCCAAACTGACTGGCTGGAAAATCGACATTAAGTCCGAGAGCCAGGTTAAAGCCGCCATTGAGGCCCAGTCAGGTAACGACTCTTTAGCGGCGGGGCCCGGTGAAGCCGGCGAGACTTGACCAATGGCAAAGACCAAGAAGATCCCTCAGAGGATGTGTCTAGGCTGCGGGGAGATGAAATCAAAGCGCGACCTGGTACGCGTCGTCCGCAGCCCGGATGGGAACGTCGATGTTGACCTGACGGGAAAGAAATCTGGTCGGGGGGCCTATATCTGCCCCGTTCCGGCCTGCCTCGAAAAGGCCTTAAAGGCCAAACGACTTGAAAAACAGCTTGAGACCAATCTGCCCGAGGATGTGATCGCTAAATTAACGAGCCAAATCAAGGGGACCTGAGCCGCCTGTTCGGCTTACTCGGGTTATGCCGCCGGGCCGGCAAGCTGGCGCCAGGAGACCAAGCCGTGCGCCAGGGGTTGGTGAGGGGCAAAATCTATTTAGTCATCGTGGCCGGTAATGCTGGCCGGAGCACTAAGGGCACATTCCAAAATCTCGCCCAAAGCCACGGCATTCCATGTCTGGAGATCCATGACCGCGAAAAGCTGGGCGAGGCGGTCGGACTGGGCCCGAAGGCCGTTTTGGGGATAGCCGACCAGAATCTGGCGGCTCAAATACTAATGATTGGGCGCCGCTTGGCCGGTCATTCCGAGGACGGCTGCACAACGGGGGTGGATAAATGACTAAAAAACGAGTTTATGAACTGGCTAAAGATCTTGACTGGGATAATAAACGGGTACTTGACGCCTTGGCCCGCATTGGGGTTGAGGTTAAGAACCATATGAGCGTGATCGAGGACGCCGATTCGGTTCTTCGCGCCCTTAAGGGACGGACCGCCCCGTCCCCGGCACCTGCCGGGGGCGACCAGGCGGCCGCGGCGAGACCGGCCGAGAAGGCGGTTCGTCCGGCCGAGGCTACTCGTACGGCCGAAAAACCTGGGTTTAGGCCGGCTGAGAGACCGGCGACAGCCGAGGTGCAGAAAACGACGGTCGCCCCGGCCGTCCGGCCTCGACCTGCTACTAGCCCTGCCTCCCAGCCCCAACCCCGTCCGGCGGCCGAGCTGCCCCCGGGGTTGCGTCCGGCTGCCCGCCTATTCAATAAAGAAGATTTGCGCCGGCAGGACCGGCCGCCAGCTCGCCCGGCGGCCCAAGTGCCCCCGAGGTCTCCGGCACGGGCACCTGAGGTCAAGCGTGAGACTCCGCCTGAGCCCAGGCCGGTGGCTCCGGCTCCAGAACCGGCGGCTCCAGCGGCCCTGGCCCCGGCGTCGCTCCCGGCGACGGCTCCAGCCCCGGCGCGGGTGGATGAAGCTCCGCCTTTGTCTGCCGCTCCCCAGCCGCCAAAACCCGCCCAACCAGCTCAGGGCGCTCCCGCCGCTACAATCGCTCCGGCTGCTCCCGCCGCCAAAGCGGCCCCGGCTCCGAACCTGCCGCCGCCGGTGCTTCGTCCCCCTGGTAGCCCGCGCCCAGCCGTCGGTCCCGGTGTCTCTGGTCCACGTCCTGGATTCGCTCCGGGCGGCCCGCGCCCGGCTGGCGGTCCCGGTGGCCCAGGCCCGCGTCCCGGTTTCGGTCCGGGCGGCCCGCGCCCCGGCATGGGCACTGGTCGCCCGTCCGGCGGCCGTCCCGGCGGGCGGCTTAATATTCCCCCGCCGCCGCCTCAAGTTCAACAGCAACAGGCGCAACATGCCCAGCAACGTCCCGCCGCCGTTGGAAAAAAACCCGAACGCCGTGATCAGCCCGGGCGATGGAAAGAGGGCGATCAGAGGCACCTTGACAAGCGGGTCAGGCGTGGTGGGCCGGTTACTCGCCCGGTCAACCAGCCTCCCAGGAACCTCAAACCGATTCTGATCGAGGGTCCGCTTACCGTTAAGGAACTTGGCATCAAGATGGCGGTCAATGCTGCCGAGATCATCAAGTCCCTGCTTAAACTCGGAGTTATGGTCACCATCAACCAGGAACTTGATGTCGATACCATCCAGATCGTCTTGACCGAGATGGGCTACCCGTTCGAGATCAAGCTCGAGATGACCGAGGCCGAGATGGACGCCTTTGAGGAGGTCGATGATCCAGCCGGCTTGATCCCGCGTGCCCCGGTCGTAACCATCATGGGCCACGTTGACCACGGCAAGACCTCCCTGCTTGACGCTATCCGTGAGGCCAAGGTGGCTGCCGGTGAAGCCGGAGGCATCACCCAGCATATTGGGGCCTACATGGTCGAGATTCACGATCGAAAAATCACCTTCCTAGACACCCCCGGCCATGAGGCCTTCACCGCCATGCGCGCCCGCGGGGCACAGGTCACCGATGTAGCCGTCCTGGTGGTGGCGGCTGACGATGGCGTCATGCCGCAAACGATTGAGGCTATCAACCACGCCAAGGCCGCCGGCGTACCCATCGTTGTGGCCATTAACAAGATCGATAAGGCGGGGGCTAACCCCGATCGGGTCAAGCAGGAACTGACCGAACACGGCCTGGTGTCAGAAGAATGGGGCGGGGAGACCATCATGGTTCCGGTCTCGGCCAAGCAGAGGTTAAACTTGGACCAACTGCTCGAAATGATCTTGCTGGTGGCCGACGTCCGGGATCTCAGGGCCAATCCTGGCAAACTGGCCCGCGGCACCATCATCGAATCAAAGCTCGACAAGGGACGCGGCCCAGTGGCTACCGTCCTGATCCAGTCCGGTACGCTTCATATTGGGGACGCATTGGTCGCCGGCGGGGCCTACTGCAAGGTCCGAGCCATGCTCGACGAAAAGGGCAAGCGGGTAAAAAGGGCCGGCCCCTCGACCCCGGTCGAGGTTCTCGGCTTCGGCGACGTGCCCCAGGCCGGCGATATCGCTCGAGCCTTCCATGACGAGAAGGAAGCCCGCGAAGCGGCTGAAAAGCGCGCCCTAATGAGGCGCCAAATCGAGATGGCCTCTCATACCAAGCTGACTCTTGAAGATCTGCAGAAGAGGATCGTCGAGGGTGAGCTGAAAGACCTCAACCTTATAATCAAGGCCGACGTCCATGGTTCGGCCGAGGCCCTGAAGGGCTCCCTGGTCAAACTCCGGAACGAGGAAGTCAAGGTCAATGTGGTCCACAGCGGGGTAGGTGCCATTACCGAATCGGACGTCATGCTGGCCATGGCCTCCGGGGCGATCATCATTGGTTTTCACGTTCGGCCCGACCCGAACGCCCGGGCCGCCTCTGAACGCGAGAGCGTTGACGTCCGGCTCTACCGGGTCATTTATGACGCCGTCGAGGATATTAAGGCGGCCATGCAGGGCATGCTCAAACCGAAGCTCGAAGAGGTCATCATGGGCCGGGTAGAGATCCGGGCCCTGTTCAAGGTGCCCAAAGCCGGCACCGTCGCCGGATGTTACGTGCTGGACGGCAAGATTACCAAGAACGCCCAGGTGCGCCTAATCAGGGATAACGTCGTTATCCACGAGGGCAAACTTAGCTCGCTCAAGCGGTTCAAGGACGACGTTCGCGAGGTGGCGGCCGGTTTTGAATGTGGTTTGAGCTTTGAGAACTTCAACGACATCAAGGAAGGCGATCAGATTGAGGCCTTCACGATTGAAGAGGTAAAGCCAGCGTGAAAGAACGACCCCAGCGGGTCGGAGAAGCCATCAAAGAAGAATTGATGGAACTAATCCGAACGGAAATAAAGGATCCAAGAGTCGGTTTCGTCAGCATCGTTAAGGTCGAAGTAGTCAACGACCTTACCCAGGCCAAGGTTTTTTTCAGCGTCCTGGGCGGCAATCAGGCCAAAAAAGACAGTCAAAAGGGGCTGGAGAGCGCCGCCGGCTACCTGCGGTCTCAACTGGCCTCCCGGCTGAGGCTGCGCCATACTCCCGAACTACTCTTCAAACTTGACGAATCTATTGAACACGGGGCCAGGATCGCCGAACTCCTCAATCAGGCCCTTCCCTCCACCCCGGAAAGAAATACCCCAGACAAGAATGGGGAGTGACTCTAGAATGCAGCCGCTTGGAACCGGGGATTTTGAAGCCATCATCCAGATCATCAGGGAAAAGCAATCCTTCCTGATGCTCATCCACGTTAATCCTGACGGGGACAGCATCGGATCCACTATTGGGCTTGGACTGGCCCTTGAGAGGGTCGGCAAGAAGGTAACGATGGTTGTCGTCGATCCGGTGCCAGATGTTTACCGCTTTTTGGCCGGGTCCGACCGGATGGTTCATTATTCCGAGGTCAGTGGTCATTACGATGCTGTCTTTTTCCTTGATTGCGGCGATCTCGAACGCACTGGTCCGGCGGCGGCTCTGGCTGGCCTGGCCGGTGTAAAGGTCAATATCGACCACCACATCAGCAACACCGTCTACGGAGACCTGAATTACATCGACCCGCGCTGCGCGGCCGTCGGGGAACAGGTCTACCAGATGCTCCATGTCCTGGGGTATCCCATGGATGAGGATATCGCCACAGCGCTATATACTTCAATTGTCACCGACACGGGGAATTTCAAGTACGAGAATACCACGGTCGACACTCACCTGATCACCTCTCATCTGCTGACTTACGACGTGCGGCCTGAGGTGGTCTCCCAGGCCATCTACGATTCCAAGACCCTCCCTGGGCTGCGCCTTCTCGGACTGACCCTCGACAGCCTTGAGGTGGATGACACCGGCCGTATCGCTTGGGCGGTGGTCACCCGGGAGATGCTTGACAAGTCTGGCGCCAAAGACGAGGAGACCGAGGGTTTGATCAATTACCCGCGAACCCTGAAAGGGGTCGAGGTCGCCCTTCTCTTTAAAGAAACTGATGACGGGAGATTGCGAGTCAGCTTCCGGTCTAAAAAATATGTTGACGTCAGTCGCCTGGCCGGTCATTGGGGAGGCGGGGGCCACGCTCGCGCGGCCGGGTGCACTATGTCTGGGTCACTGTCAGAGGCCAAGGCTGCGGTGCTAACGGCGGCACGGGAGGCCCTCGAGTTGGAGAGGTGACCGTTTTGGCTTCTGCAAGTGGGACTCCGGCTCGTTCCGGGGTCCTGGTGCTTTTAAAACCCCCCGGAATGACCAGCCATGACGCTGTAGCGTGGCTGAGGCGTTTGAGCGGCCAGCGCCGGATCGGGCACGCCGGCACCCTTGACCCGGGAGCGGCTGGGGTCTTGCCGCTGTGCCTGGGACCGGCCACTCGCCTGGCGGAGTACCTGATAGAATCGGACAAGGCCTACCGGGCTGAGGTCGTCTTCGGGACTGCGACCAACACTGGGGACGCCTTCGGGCAAACCGTCTCAGCCTCACCTGCCCGGCACCTGACGGCCGCCGGGCTCGACGCCTTAATGCGGAGCTTCCTGGGAGTGATTACCCAGATCCCGCCGCAGGTTTCGGCGGTCAAGGTAGGGGGGGAGAGACTCTATCGCTTGGCCCACGCCGGGATCGAGGTTGAACGCCCGTCCCGAAGGGTATTTATTCACGACCTTAACCTGGTTGTTTTTCGCCCGGGGTCGGATCGAGAAGCTCCGGTTGCTATCATCGACGTTGCTTGCTCCAAAGGAACTTATATCCGGACCTTGGCCGAGGACCTGGCTCTGGCCGCCGGAACCGTAGCTCACCTTGGATTCTTGCTTCGTACCCGGTCGGCCGGTTTCAGAATCGAGCAGGCCTTAACGGTCGAAGAAGTCGAGGACAGAGGGTGGGAATCCTGCCTGCTGCCTCCATCGCAGGCCCTTAGCCGGATCCCCGTGGTCCGGATCACCGGAACCCAGGCCGGTAACGTCCGCCGGGGCGGTCTTCTCTCTGGAATTGAACCTCCCGGGGACGAAGGATTATACCGCTTGGAAACCCCAGAAGGCGACCTGGTTGCCCTGGCTGAGCGGCACGGGGATGGTCGCTGGCGGACCAAAAAAGTCTTTCCTAGAGGTAATCATGATAGTTAACCATGGCCTGGACGGCCTCGAACCAAGCCAGACCGGTCGTGCGGTCAGCATTGGAGTTTTCGACGGGGTTCACCTCGGGCATCAGAAAATCTTTAACCGCCTGGTCAGCGAGGCCGCCCGGAAGAATCTGGAACCGGTGGCGGTCACTTTTGAGCCGCACCCGCTGAGCGTCCTAGCTCCGGGCAAGGCTCCCAAATACCTATGCAGTATGGATGAGCGGCTGGCCTACCTTCAGGAGCTCGGATTGAGCCGGACGGTAATCCTGCCGTTTAATCGCGAGCTTTCCGGCTTGATGGCTTGGGATTTCGTCGGACGAATTTTGGTTAACTCACTTAATGCCAAGGCCGTTTACGAGGGGCCGAACTTCTCCTTTGGGCGCAGTGGCTCGGGAGATTGCCGGTTCTTAGAGGATGTCGGGGGGGAGCTCGGATTTACGGTTGAGGTGCTTGAGCCGGCGTTGCTTGACGGTGAGGTGGTCTCCAGTTCCAGGATCAGGCGAGCCCTGGCTGCCGGCCGGGTTGAGGAGGCCAATCGCTGCCTGGGCCGGCCTTATCGCCTTTCAGGGATGGTAATAGCTGGAGACCGGCGCGGGCGGGAGCTCGGTTTCCCAACCGCCAACCTGGAAATTGACCCGGCCCGTTGCTTGCCCTGGCGCGGGGTTTATGCGGTGATGGCCAAAATATCGGGGCAAACGGGCTTGGTGCCGGCCATGGCCAATATCGGGCTCCGGCCGACTTTCCCGGGCCGGTTAGAAAGTTTTGAGGTTCACCTGATCGACTGGAGCGGCGACCTTTACGGTCAGAACCTGACTGTTTCATTCATCAGGCGCCTGCGGGATGAACGAAAGTTCGCCAGGCCGGAGGAACTGATTTCACAGCTTGAACGCGATCGCCAGCTAGCTCGTCAAGCCGTTGCCGCCCGGCCGTGGTTTACTTGATAGCCCAATCGTGGTAGAATACATCCTGTTCTAAACCACCCGCGGTGAACCGTGAGCTAGGACCGCCGAGGACTCCAACGGCTTTCTTGGCCGCAGGCGATGCGGGACAGTTACTGGGCAAAGCTGCCCAGATTATAAGGAGGTTTACTTCAGTGGCTCTGGACAATCAAGGCAAACTGACGATTATTGACAATTACAAGCTCCATGACCAGGATACCGGCTCCCCCGAGGTACAGATCGCCATCCTTACCCAGCGGATTAATTACCTGACTGACCACCTCAAGGCCCATAAGCGCGATCACCATTCCCGGCGGGGCTTGCTCAAGATGGTCGGGCAACGCCGCGGGCTCCTGAATTACCTAAGGGACAAGGACATCAACCGTTATCGTAACATCATCGAACGTCTCGGACTCCGCAAGTAAAAATCGGGGGAGCGAAGGCTCCTCCTTTTTCTTGCGCCAAGGGGCGCCCTGCCAGCCGGCATCATACCGCGCGATAGTATGTGGACAAAGAGGGAAATATTTAAATCTGTAGAACATCAATCGAGTGGATATAATTGGACTTGATGAAGCAATAGGAGGAGAGCGTTTGGTGCAAAGGTTTTCCATGGAGCTCGGTGGCCGGACGATGACAGTTGAAACCGGCCGGGTGGCCAAGCAGGCCGGCGGCTCCGTTTTGGTTACATACGGCGAGACGGTCGTCCTAGCGGTAGCCACGGCCTCAGCTTCCCCGCGTGAGGGAATCGACTTTTTCCCCCTGACCTGTGATTATGAGGAGCGGCTATATGCCGCCGGCAAGATTCCGGGCAACTGGTTTCGACGGGAGGGACGGCCGACCTCAAAGGCCATCCTGACCTCGCGACTAATCGATCGCCCAATCCGCCCTCTTTTCCCAGATGGTTTTCGCAACGACGTCCAGGTGGTGGCCACCGTGCTGTCGGTCGACGGTGACAATCCCCCGGAGATATGCGCCATGATCGGCGCCTCGGCCGCCCTGACCATATCAGACGTCCCCTTCAACGGCCCGATCGGTGCCGTTATCGTCGGGTTAATCGACGGCCAGTTCGTCTGCAACCCGACCCAGGCCCAGGCCGAGAAGTCCGAGATGCACCTGGTGGTTGCCGGGACCAAAGACGGAATTATGATGGTTGAAGCCGGTGCCATGGAAGTGCCGGAAGACGTCATGCTCGAGGCCATCGTCTGGGGCCACGAGCGGATTAAAGAAATCGTTGCCTTTATTGAAAAGGTCCAAGCTGCGGCCGGCAAACCCAAGCGCGAAATCGCGGTCTACTCGGTCGATCCAGGGCTTGAGGCCGCCATTCGCGAGAAGGCGACCGACCGCCTGCGCCAGGCGATGATGAACCCTGACAAGCTCAATCGCGAGGACGCCATCGACGCCATCAACGCCGAGGTCAAGGCCGGCCTGGTTGAGGCTTTCCCCGACCGGGGCAAGGAAATGTCTTATGCCCTGAAACAGATTCTCAAAGAGCAGGTCCGGGCCAAGATCGTCAACGAGGGCGTTCGCCCCGACGGGCGCAACCCCCGAGAGGTCCGGCAGATTACCTGCGAGGTTGGGATCCTGCCCCGGACCCACGGGACTGGTCTTTTCACCCGCGGGCAGACCCAGGTCTTGACGGTCTGCACCCTCGGCACCACCTCCGACATTCAGGAGCTCGACGATCTCTCCAACGAAGAATTCAAGCGCTACCTGCACCACTATAACTTCCCGCCCTACTCCGTCGGCGAGACCCGACCAATGCGCGGGCCTGGCCGTCGCGAGATCGGTCACGGTGCCCTGGCCGAGCGAGCGCTGGAGCCTATCATCCCGGCCGGCACCGAGTTCCCCTATACCATCCGGCTGGTCTCCGAGGTGCTTGAGTCCAACGGCTCGACCTCGATGGGCTCGGTTTGTGGCAGTACCCTAGCCCTGATGGACGCCGGCGTTCCGATCAAGGCCCCGGTCTCGGGCGTGGCCATGGGCCTGGTCAAGGAAGGCCACCAGGTTCAGGTGCTGACCGACATTCAGGGCATGGAGGATTTCCTCGGCGACATGGACTTCAAGGTCGCCGGTACGGCCAAGGGCATCACTGCCCTGCAGATGGACATGAAGATTTCCGGCGTTGACAAGGCCATTCTCGAGCGGGCTCTAGAGCAGGCTCGGGAAGGCCGCATGCATATTATGGATAGGATGCTGGCCACTATTCCCGAGCCGCGCCGGGAGCTCTCACCGCACGCCCCGCGCATCATTGTAATGCAGATCCATCCCGATAAGATCCGCGAGGTCATCGGCCCCGGCGGCAAGATGATCAACAAGATCATCGAGGAGACCAAGGTCGGCAATCAGAAGGTTGATATCTCGATCGAAGACGACGGAACCATCTTTATCGCCTCCGTCAACCAGGAGGCCGGCGAGAGGGCTGTCAAGATGATCGAGGCCCTGGTCAAGGATCCCCAGGTGGGCGAGGTCTACACCGGCAAAGTCACCCGTCTGATGAACTTCGGGGCCTTTGTCGAGATTGCCCCCGGCAAAGAGGGCATGGTTCACATCTCCCAGCTCGCGGAAGAGCGCGTGGGCAAGGTCGAAGACGTTGTAAACACCGGAGATATGGTCACCGTCAAGGTTATCGAGATCGACAAGATGGGGCGGATCAACCTCTCAAGAAAAGAAGTTCTTAGGGCTGAGCGCCTGAGGGCTGGCCACCGTTAAAGCGGGCCGGCCCTTTTTTAAAATTACATAAACTGCACCGGACAGGCATATATAGAATCTTGTGGGGTGAGGAACGGTTGGCGGTGGATTCCCGGGCACTAATTGTCGGGGCCCATTTACCCTACGGCAAGGGCCTTCTGAGCATGGTCGAAAGCGCCATTGAACTTGAAGCCAACACCTTTCAGTTCTATACTCGGAATCTCAGGGCGGCCCCGGTCAAACCGCCCGACCCGGAGGAAATTGAAAAGGCGCGCGCCCTGTGGCAAAGTAAGGGTTTCCTGCCCCCGGTGGCTCACGCCCCCTATTCCCTCAACCCAGCCTCGCCGCACGTTGAAACCCGCGACTTCGCTGTCCGGGTTCTGGTCGAGGACCTGGCCAGAATCGACCAGATCGGATGCTCGTACCTGGTGGCTCACCCTGGGCACGCCCTGGATCAGACTGAGGACGAGGCCATCACCATTCTGGCCGGCTCCCTCAACCGCGTTTTTGACCAGTCATCCGGGCGTGGAATAATCCTGATCGAGACTATGAGCGGGCACGGGGCCGAAATTGGCTATACTCTTGAACAAATGGCTTCGGTATTTGAGTTGGTCCGGCACCCGGGGCGCCTGGGTTTGTGCCTTGATACCGGTCACCTTTACGCCTCCGGGCAGCTCCTGCCCGAAAGGCCGGAACGACTGGTCAGGCGTCTCAAAGAACTGTTCCAGCCGAACACCGCCCGGATCTGTCACCTGAACGACTCGGCTCACCCGCATGGCAGCCGCCAGGACCGGCACGCCAAATTCGGGATGGGTCAGATCGCCCTAACCGGTTTCCTGGATCTGTTTAAATCACAACTGCTAGATGGTCTTCCCATGATCCTTGAATCTCCGTGCGAGCGGGTGGGTCACTTCGCCGGGGAGATCAGGAGTGTCAAGCAACTGGCCAAAGTGGCCGAGGGGTGAACTGGTTGAACCAAGGTTTCTATCATCGCCACACGTTATCCAATGGCATCCGGGTTCTTTGCGAGGAGGTCCCGTACGTCAGATCAGTCAGTATCGGCGTCTGGGTTGGCGCTGGCTCCCGCTACGAACTGGCCGAACAGGCCGGAATCTCGCACCTGATTGAGCACCTGCTCTTCAAGGGAACCGAGCGCCGGTCGGCCAAGGACATCGCCGAGACGATGGACTCGGTCGGCGGCCAGCTCAACGCCTTCACCGCCAAAGAGACTACCTGCTACTATGCCAGGGTGCTCGACCAGCATCTCAATCTGGCGGTGGATCTCCTTTCCGACATGGTCTTCCACTCGGTGATCGACCCCAATGAACTGGATAAGGAAAAAGGGGTTATCATCGAAGAAATCAAGATGTACGAGGACGCCCCCGACGAGCTGGTTCACGACCTGTTCGCCCAGGCGATCTGGCCCCAACACCCGCTGGGTCGGAGCATCGTCGGCACCGCCCCGGTCATTAAGAGCCTGACCAGGGACAACATCATTGATTACTTCCAGGCGCATTATTCCCCCGAACGCATCGTCCTGTCGGCGGCCGGAAACCTCAAGCTAGAGTCCTTAATTGAGGTTCTTGAAACGGCCTTCGGCGGCATCAGTCCTGTCACGGGAGCCAGGCGGGCCGCGTCCGGAGAAGAGCCCCCGGTGGTCCTGCCCAGCCGCTGTGTTCGAACCAAGGACATTGAACAGGTTCACATTTGCCTTGGCAATGTCGGCGTGCCCCAGGATCATGAAGACATGTATCCGCTCTATATCCTCAATAACTGCCTGGGCGGCGGCCCGAGTTCACGGCTCTTCCAGGAAATCCGGGAGTGCCGGGGTTTAGCCTACTCGGTTTATTCCTACCTCTCCAGCTACAAAGACTCAGGGGTTTTTGCCGTCTATGCGGGGATGAGCCCTGACCAGACGGCCCAGGTGGTCGAAATCACCCTTGACCAGCTCCGGGAGATCAAAGAGCGGGGTTTGTCTGAGGGTGAGGTGCGCCGGTCAAAGGAGCAGATGAAAGGGCAGCTTGTCTTGTCGATGGAGAGCATTTCCAACCGCATGAGCCGTCTGGGGCGCTCCGAGTTGACTTTGGGCCGGGTGCTCTCCCCCGATCAGGTTATCGCCAAGATCGATGCTGTCACTCCACAGGATCTGGCCCGGGTGGCCGAAAGAATCCTCAGCCGCCCGCTGACCCTGTCGGCGGTCGGGCCCCAGGGCAAGATGCCCGAAGTTTCCGGCCTCAACCTGACCATCTGAGGTGCGACGTGAATCGAATCTCGCTCAAGCTTGCCAGAACCCCCGGCAACGATGACCTGCCCTTGCCTCGCTACATGACCCAAGGTGCGGCTGGTCTAGACCTGATGGCGGCTGTGACCGGCGACCAAGTCATTGAGCCTGGCCGGTACTTGTTAATTCCGACCGGCATTCGGGTGGCCCTGCCGCCTGGCTATGAGGCACAAATCAGGCCGCGGTCAGGTTTGGCCCTGAATCACGGCGTCACCATGCTCAATTCCCCGGGGACGATCGATTGCGACTACCGGGGCGAGATTAAAGTCATCGCTATCAACCTCGGCCCCAACCCTTTTGTCGTCAAGAGAGGGGAGCGGATCGCCCAAATGGTCATCGCCCGGGCTGAACAGGCTGAACTGGTTGAGGTTGAGGATCTAGATGACACGGGACGAGGGGCGGGCGGGTTCGGCCATACGGGGTAGTAAGGCCGGCACTCAGCCGGCCTTTTGTCTTGGGCGCGCTCATAAACATCCGTGAGGGGTGGTTGCGGTGCGGCTCAGCGAATTGACCGGTGTCGAGATAATCAATCTGTATGATGCCACGCGTCTCGGCCACGTCATCGAGGTCGACGCCGAGATCCACCCTGATAAGGACCGGATCAGCGGGCTGAGACTCACCGTTCGCAAGGGCTGGTGGTGGGGCAAGAGTCATAATGTTCCCTGGGAATCGATCCGGCGTATCGGACGGGATCTGATCATTGTCGATATCCCTCCTGACAACGTTAATCGCCTGCCTGCGGGGACTCAGGAGGGCAAAAAGACGCCCGAAACTAGGGATTTTGGGAGGAAAACCCTGGCCGGGCGTGGAATTTGATTTTTGCTAAAATCCGACAAACTTTAGAAAGGGGTGGGTGGTTTGACCGCCAGCGCGATTGCAGCCAGCACTGAAACGGCCGCCCAACCGGGCAGCGGCCAGGAGCGAGAACTGGTCGTCTTTTTGTTGGGCGGGGAGCTTTACGGCGTCGCCATTAAACAGGTGCGAGAGATCATTCCACTTCAGGCAATCACCAGGGTCCCGCAGACTCCGGAGTTCATCCTTGGCGTGATTAACCTCCGCGGCCGGGTGATACCGGTCATTGACCTGAGATCCCGGCTGGGCCTCCCGGTGATGGAGCGAAACCCAAAGCAGAAAATCGCCGTCGCCGACTTGGAGCAGTATACGGTAGGCATGCTGGTTGACGGCGTCTCAGAGGTTCTACAAGTCAAAGAGGATCAGGTTGAGCCGCCCCCGTCAAACTTGATCGGGGCTGACTCCGAGCATGTCATCGGGGTGGCCAAGCACCAAGGGCGGTTAATTATCCTTCTGGATTTGCCCAATGTTCTCTCAAGAAGAGACTGAGGAGGCCGCGGATGGGTTTCGAGATTACGGCCGACGATCTTAAGGTTTTTTTGGAAGAAGCCGACGAGCAGATACAACTACTAGAAGAGGACATTCTCAAGCTGGAGCAGGCTGGCGACGACGAGCAACTACTCCAGGGAATTTTTCGGGCTGCCCATACCCTTAAGGGTTCCTCGGCCACCCTGGGTCACCAGAGGATGGCCGACCTGACCCATAAGATGGAGAACGTCCTGGACAAGCTCCGTAAGCGCCAGCTTGCAATCAACAGCCACATTGTCAATGTTATGTTCAAGTGCCTCGATATTCTGAGGATACTGAAAGAAGAAATCGCCACCGGCCAGGCCAAGGACATCGATATGTACGGAGTCCTGGACGACTTGCAGGGAATCGTCGCCGAGGGCGGCGGGGCTCAAATGGCGGCCGGGTCTGAGCCCGAGATCCAGGCCAGGGGTCAGGATCTCGATCCGTTGATCTTGGGTCTGGTCTCGGCCTCGATCGCCGGAGGAAAAAAGGTCTATGATCTTCGCTTCAACATTGATTCAACTAGCGCCATGCCTTCGGTCCGTGCCTTCCAGGTTCTGTTGTCCCTGGGAGACGCCGGCGAGGTCGTTTTTAGCCAGCCCTCTCAGAGCGAGATCGAAGAGGAGAAGGTCGGTTTAGATGTCCGGATCCTGCTGGCCACCCTGGAAGAGGCCCAGGCGGTCAAGGAAATCGCCTCCTCGGTCAGCGAGGTTTTCCTGTCCGGCATGAGGGAAATCCAGCTTCCGGCGGCCCCGGTTGAGCCCGAACTCTCTCCAGAGAGGCCCGAGGCCGTGGGGCAGACCGCTGCCGCTTCCGCCGCGAAGGCTGCCGCGGCTGCTTCGGCGGCCAAGAAGTCCTCTCGCACCGTCCGGGTCGACGTCGAGGTTCTCGACAATCTAATGAATCTAGTCGGTGAGCTGGTTATCGATCGCGGGCGCCTGACCCAGATTGCCGGCACCCTCTCCCAGCAGGACGGAGGGGATCTGGCCCAGGATCTCTCCCGCACATCGTCGCATATCGGCCGGGTGACGACCGACCTCCAGGAAGAAATCATGCGCGCACGGATGCAACCGGTGGACAACCTCTTTAAGAAATTCCCGCGCATGATTCGCGACCTGGCCCAGTCGTTCAACAAGGAGATTGACCTGATTATCAGGGGCGAGGAGACCGAACTCGACCGGTCGGTTATCGAAGAAATCGGCGATCCGCTGATGCATCTGTTGCGCAACGCCATTGACCATGGTATTGAATATCCCGCTGAGCGCCGCGCGGCCGGCAAGAGCCAGCGCGGGCAGGTGCTGTTGGAGGCCAGCCACGAGGAGAACTCGATCGTCATTACCGTCAGAGACGACGGCCAGGGTATCAACTTCCATAAGCTCAAAGCCAAGGCCCTGGAGAAGGGCCTGATCAGCGAGGAGCATTCTCGGAGGATGGACGAGCACGATGTGCTCAACCTGATCTTTGCCCCAGGGTTCTCGACTGTCGACAAGGTCAGTGAGATCTCCGGGCGCGGGGTCGGAATGGATGTCGTCCGGAGCAACATTGAAAGGCTCAACGGGTCGATCGAAATCAATACTGAGGCCGGCAAGGGGACGGAATTCCGAATTAAACTTCCCTTGACCCTGGCCATCATCCAGGCCCTTTTGGTCGATTTTGCCGGAAATACCTTCTGCATTCCCCTGACCTCGGTTCTGGAGACGATCCACGTCACTCCCAGTGAAATCAACACCATCAAGAACACTGAGGTGATCGTCGTCCGCGGGCGGGTTCTCCCGCTCATCCGTATGCGGCGGGAATTTGGGCTTGAAGCGGAGGAGAAAAAGCGCGACCGCTTTCCGGTGGTTATTGTCACTCTCGGACCGCGACAGTACGGCCTGGCCGTGGACAGCTTGGTCGGGGAGCAGGAAGTGGTTATCAAGAGCCTTGGTAAGTTCATTGGCGAGGTCGCAGGTATCTCTGGGGCCACTATCCTTGGCGATGGCAGTATCTCGCTGATCATCGACTTGCCTTCGCTATTGGAGAACATTGGCAAATGAAAACCCTGGAGGCAGCCCTTAAGAACGGCCTGAACAGGGCCGGCCAGGGTCTTTCGGAAATGGTGAACCGGGATATCAAAATTACTGCTCCTCAGGTCGCCCTGGTTCCCATTTCACAGGTCTGCCAGGAGTCACAGATCGGGCACGAGGCGGCCGTGGCGGTCTACTTATCGATCTCCGGAGATATCGGCGGGCACATCATGGTTTTTTTTGACCTGGGTTCGGCCCGCCGGATGGTCGACCTGATCATGGATCTGCCCGCCGGGGCGACGGGGGAACTGGGTGACGTTGAGCGCTCGGCTCTTGAGGAAGCCGCCAACCTGACCGGATCGTTCGTCCTCAATTCCCTGGCAGACGCCTCGGGCCTTCAAATCACACCTTCGGCCCCGACCCTGCTGATCGATATGGCCGACGCCATCCTAAACTCAGTTCTCGCGGCCGTTAGCCTTTTTGATGATCAAGCCCTGGTTGCTCAGGCTTCATTCACCGGCCCTTTGCATGAGTCCGAGGTCAAATTTTATCTGTTGCCGGAGATCAGGTCTCTTGAAAAATTGACTGGCGCGTTGGGGAGATCGCCATGATCTTGCCCAGCCGGCCTGAGGCCCACTGCAAGACGTTTGCGATTGGTCTGGGGGAGTTGCTGGTCAGCCGCAATTGCAGGATGGTTCTGGTCTGTTATGGCCTGGGCTCCTGCATCGGGGTGGCCGCTTATGATACTGTGGCCAAGGTCGGGGGAATGGCCCACGTGGTTTTGCCCGATTCCTCACTGGGGCAGAGCGGCGATTCCGGCGCCAAGTTCGCCGATACCGGTATTCCTCGCCTGATTCAAGAGATGTGCTCATTGGGGGCCGTCCAGTCTCGAATCGTAGTCAAGCTGGCCGGCGGGGCCCAAATGCTGGCGGTGGCCGCCCTGGCTGGCAAGCTCGATATTGGCCGCCGCAACGTCGAGGCTGTTCAAACGGCCCTGTCCAAGCTGGGCACCCGGGTAGTCTCAACCGATATTGGGGGCAACTATGGGCGAACCATGCAACTATTATTGCCAGAAGGCAAGGTAGTGGTTTCCAGCATCGGACTGGGCGAGAACGAGCTTTAGGGGAAATGGAGGAATAGCCTTGCCCAAGATTTTGTTAGTCGACGACGCTGCCTTTATGAGAATGAGGTGCGCCAAGCTCCTCCAGGAAAACGGGTACGAGACCATTGAAGCCGAAAACGGCCAGGATGGGGTCAGCAAATATGTTACCGGGCGGCCCGACCTGGTCTTGATGGACATCACCATGCCCATCATGGACGGGATTACCGCGGTCAAGGAGATCAAGGCCAAAGACCCTGAGGCCAAGGTAGTCATGGTCAGCGCCCTCGGTCAGCAGAGCATGGTAATCGAGGCGATTAAGGCCGGGGCCAAGGATTTCATCGTCAAGCCCTTCCAGCCCGACAAGATCCTAATAACAGTAAAGAAACTAGTTGGCTAGTATTAGGGAGGAACCCATGAATTCGATTAAGGTCCTGGTGGTGGATGATTCCGCCTTCATGCGGAAAATCATCAGCGACCTATTGAAAAGAGAACCCGGGATAGAAGTTGCCGGCACGGCTAGAGACGGTCAGGACGCCCTGGAAAAGATCGATACGTTGGAGCCCGATGTCGTGACTCTAGACGTCGAGATGCCCCGGATGGACGGCCTAACCGCCCTGCAGGAGATTCTAAAGCGGTACCGCCTCCAGGTGGTAATGGTCTCCAGCCTGACCCAGGAAGGGGCTGAAACGACGGTTCGTGCGCTGGCCATGGGGGCCTTTGACTTCGTGGCCAAGCCCTCCGGCTCAATCTCGCTGGATATGGACAAAGTGGCGGCCGATCTGGTCAAGAAAGTCAAGCTGGCGGCCCAGTTAAAAGGCAGGTGCCTCCCGCGCCCGCTCCCGCTCCCGCCGGCCCGGCCCAGGCCGGACCGGCCGGTTTGGCCCGCGGGAGGCCAGGTCGACCGGTTGGTGGTCATCGGCTGCTCAACCGGTGGCCCCGGAGCGTTGCATCGAGTCATTCCCGCCCTTCCCGGGGACCTCCCAGCCGGGATAGTAGTGGTTCAGCACATGCCGCCCGGGTTCACCAGATCATTGGCCCAAAGGCTTGACGAGCTGTCGGCCATCCAGGTCAAAGAGGCCGCTGTGGGTGATTCCCTGGCCAGGGGCACCGCCCTGGTGGCCCCGGGTGGGTATCATCTGGCCCTTACGGCTGAAGGAAAAGTCGCCCTCAATCAGGATCCCCCAATGCATGGGGTCAGGCCGGCCGTCGACAAAACCTTTGAATCAGTGGTCCCGAATTACGGATCTAAATGCCTGGGCGTTGTCATGACCGGCATGGGCTATGATGGCGCCAGGGGGGCAATGGCCTTAAAAAAAGCCGGAGGGCGTGTCATCGCCGAACATGAATCGACCTGCGTCGTCTTCGGTATGCCCAGGGTGGTCATTGAGATGGGCGCGGCTGACCGGATTCTTCCAGTAACTGAAATTGCGGGCGCCATCACGGACTGGGCCCGGGCGGGGTGAGATGTGGATCAGGATCAGGCCTACAACCTCTTTGAGCGAAAGGTCCACCAACTGACGGGGATCGACCTTTCGGGCTATAAGTGCGTTCAGATGCAAAGGCGGCTCCAGACCATCATGAAGCGCTTCGGAGTCAATAACTATCAAGCCTACGGCGCCTTGCTGGAGCGTGACCCGGTCGCCCTGAAAGAGTTCAGGGATTTTGTAACCATCAACGTCTCGGAGTTCTTCCGCAACCCGGAGAAGTTTGAGGAATTGAAGACCAAGATCTTCCCGGTCCTGCTGATGAACCGGCCCGACCTGAAGATCTGGAGCGCCGGATGCTCCAATGGGTCCGAGCCCTACACCGTCTCGATTCTCCTCGAGGAAACGGACCAGCGTGGAAACCATCAGATTTTAGCTACCGACCTGGACCGGGAAATCCTTAAGGTCGCCCAGGCCGGCTGCTACCAGGAGAAAGACCTGAAGTCGGTGGCGCCGGAACGCCTTGGCAAGTTTTTTATTCGGTTACCGGGCGGGCAGCTTCAGGTCAAGCCCAACATTAAGTCACGGGTTACCTTTAAGGAACACAACCTGCTCTGCGACCCGTTCGATCCGGGTTTCGACCTAATTATCTGCCGTAACGTTGTCATTTATTTCACCGAACCGGTCAAGGACCAGCTCTATCGCCGTTTTTACGACGCCCTCAGACCGGGTGGCGTGCTCTTTGTCGGGGGCACCGAGAGCCTTCTCAATTCCCGGGCCATCGGATTCGAACCTATTTTTCCGTTCTTTTACCGCAAGGCTGTTTAGAACGAGGTGAAGCGCTCTGAGCCAAAATTTGGAGCAAGAGATCCAAAAAGAGGCCAGCAGGCTCCCACCGCTCCCCGAAGCGGTCCAACGGGTTCTCGCGCTGACGGCCTCGTCCAAGGCTTCGGCTCAGGAAGTGGCCCAGGCTGTAGCCACCGACCAGGTGCTGGCCGGAAAGGTCTTGCGGCTAGCTAATTCGGCCTATTACGGTCTCCCCAGGCAGGTTGCGTCGGTCCAGCAGGCGGTGGTGGTTCTTGGTTTCGGGGCGATCAGGCAGATGATCATGGCCGCTGGGATTCACGGCCTGGTCCAAGGGCCGGTTTCCGGGTACTTCATGGGCAAGGGCGACCTCTGGCGGCACAGCCTGGCCGCTGCCTGGGCCTCGGGGCTGCTGGCCCAAAAAGCTGGGCTGAGCCAGGAAGAGGCCTTCACCGCGGGGCTGATGCACGACTTAGGTAAACTCGTCCTGGCCAAGTTCCTTGGAACCCGTTACGAGCAGGCCGTTCACCTTACCCGTGGAGAGAAAATGAGCTTTCTCGAGGCCGAGCGGCAATTGTTCAATACCGATCACGCCAAGGTTGGAGGCCAGGTGGCTGCGGCCTGGAACCTGCCGCCTAAGCTGGCGCGAGCCATCTGCGGGCACCATGCTCCTCTCGAGTTCGGGGAAGGTGGTCTTCTGGCCTTCGTGACGCATGTCGCCGACGGTTTGGCTCTTTCGCTCGGTCAGGGATTGGGGGTTGATGGATTGAACTATGTCTTTTACCCCGAGGCGGTGGCCCGGATCGGCCTGAGCGATAGGGATCTGGAGGAGATCTTAGCTCAACTGGCCAACCTGTGTCAAAAGGGTCTTGATTCTTGATTGTTTGGAGGTGGTTGACCTGAAGGCCGAATTCATAAATCCTTTTTTGAAAGGCGCCTTTCAGGTTCTGGAGTCTGAGATCCGGTGCACTCCTCAGAAGGGCCCGATCGGAATGGCCGAAACAGCCTTGCATTCGGACGAAGTAACGGTCTTGGTCGGGGTGACCGGACAGATCAAAGGCGTGGTCATGTACTGCATGTCCGAGCGAACGTCCAAGGCCTTTGTCGGGGCCATGACCGGAGAGATCACCCCCGTCTTTGACAAGATGGTTGAAAGCGCCGTGGCCGAGATGGGGAATGTCATCACCGGAATCGCCAGCGGTCTGCTGGAAAGGGCCGGATTTCAGTGCCGGATCGCCCCGCCATCGGTTATTACCGGTCGTGGGGTAATCATCAGTACCCTGGCCATCAAGCGGCTGGTGATACCGATTGAGACCCCATTGGGAAATATGAATATCCACGTGGCCTTGCAGGAGAACCTTGACAAGCGCTAGGCCGGTATGTTAGCGTCGTTCACAACAGAATAGGTTTCGGTGCCTCATCTCGACCGGGGTGAGGTAGAGGCGCGGGCTTTAAGAGTACCGAGGGGAAACGGGCAAGGGTGCCCCAAAGGGAAAGGGAAGTTCGCCGAAGCGCTCGAGTCTGGCCCAAGACCGGGCGCTGGGGTTGCATCGAACAGGTGCAGGACTGTCGCTTATTGCCGACCCTCCGGCTTTAAGTGGAGAGCTATCTCGCGGTGAGGGTCAGATGAGGCTGCCGTAAAGGGTCTTTTTTGACGACCGGCGGGACTACTCTCGTCTGTCGTCTTTTGTTTTGGGTTCCAATACAATACCTTGATGATCCTGGCCAGGATCCGGGGGGGAGGAAGAATAGATGAAGAAGTTGCGGGTTGCCGTGACAGGTGCCACCGGAAAAGTTGGCAGCGAGCTGGTCAAAGGAATAATTAAAGAGCCAGACCTTAAGCTATGCGGTGCGGCTTCGCTGACCTGCGTCGGCCAGGACGCCGGTTTAGCGGTCGGGGGCGGGGAGGCAGGGGTTAAGGTCGTTTCCTCCCTGGCGGAGGTTTTTGAATCCGCTTCGGTCGACGTCGTCATTGACTTTACCCGGGCTGAGGCCGCGCGTGAAAACATCCGTCTGGCTTTGACCCGCAAGGTACCGGTTGTGGTGGGCACGACCGGCTTTACCGCCGGAGACCTCAAGGAGTTCGAAGAACTGGCCTACCGCGGGGGAGTCGGCGCGGCTATAATTTCAAACTTCGCCACTGGCGCCATGCTGATGTTCCGCTTCGCCGAGATGGCGAGAAAGTACTTCCCCAAAGTCGAAATCATCGAGCTCCATCACGAAACTAAGATTGATTCACCATCGGGCACGGCCCTGCGTCTTGGCCGCCGGCTGGAGGCCGCTGGAGGTGGTCCGGTCAAGATCCAGAGCCTGCGCTTGCCGGGGGCCGTCGCTCACCACGAAGTCGTCTTCGGCGGCCCGGGCCAGCTTTTGACCATCCGGCACGATAGCCTTTCCCGTGAGTCCTTCGTCCCCGGAGTCCTGATGGCCGCCCGTAAGGTTGGTTCCCTACGGGGAATTGTTTATGACCTGGAGGAGATCATCGACTAGCCGGCCGACCTTCCGGCATCCTTGCCCCGGCCGCCACTAAATTCTCCTGATTGTCGCCACCTATTCGCGGCCTCCATATACTGGAGCGAGGTTCGATGCTTCAGGAGGTCTGCCGATGTGGAAAGCCAAGAGACCTAAAATCGCCGTTTTGGGAGGAGATGCCCGTTCACCCGAGGCGGGCCGCCGTCTGGCCGAACTCGGTGCCCAGCCCGTTATAGCCGGTTGTCAGGCGGAGAATGAGATTCCAGGTGTGATGTTTTCCGATGGTCCGCCCGAAGCGCTCCTGGGAGCGTCGGCCGCCTTGCTCGGTATTCATGGAGTCAGCGAAGAGGGAGCGATTCACTCCGACCAGGTTCCTGGACTCGTGCTCGATAGTCAATCCCTGGCTGGGATGGAGCCTGGTGCCTGCCTCTTCGTCGGGAAGGCTTCCAATTACTTAAAGCGGCTGGCTGAAACCCTTAAAATCGAAATCTGTGAGTACCGCGATCGCGACGATTTTGCTATACTCAACTCGATTCCGTCCGCCGAGGGCGCTGTACGCATGGCTATGGACATGACCCCGGCCACCATTTTTGGATCCGAGGCGATGGTCCTTGGGTTCGGGCGGACCGGGGCCATCGTGGCCAGAACCCTTAAAGCCCTTGGTTCCCGGGTAGCGGTGGCGGCCCGTAAACCAGCCGACCTGGCCTGGATCGCCGCCGAGGGTTTTCAGCCGGTCGAGTATGCCGGCCTGGGTGCCGCGGCCGGGGGATCCGATCTGATTTTCAACACCGTTCCGGCCCTGGTTCTTCCGGAACCGATCCTGCGAGGCTGCCGGGCCGGGACGGCTATAATTGATTTGGCTTCGGCCCCAGGCGGGGTCGATTTCGAGGCGGCCAAACGTCTTGGCATCAAGGCCGTCCTGGCCCCCGGCCTGCCGGGCAAGGTGGCCCCCAAATCCGCCGGCCGCTACCTGGCCCACCTGATCGTCAGGCATCTCAAGGCGACCGGGCACCCCTCCGGCCAAGCGCTGGACGAAGCGGGGGGGTGGCTGTAGTGGATTTGGCTGGCAAGCGTATCGGTTTTGCCCTGACCGCTTCCCACTGTAATATGGAGCGGGCCATAAAGACACTGGCTGAACTAGTTGAGGCCGGCGCCGACATCGTTCCGATCGTGTCGCCCAATACCGCCGGTCACGACTCCCGGTTCGGGCGGGGCGAAGACTGGGTCAAGCAGGCCGAGGCTGTAGCCGGCAAGGTGGCGGTTCGGACCATCTCCGAAGCCGAGCCGTTTGGCCCCGATAAACTTGTAGATATCATGCTGGTTCTGCCCTGCACCGGGAACACTCTGGCCAAACTGGCCAACGCCATTACCGACACCCCGGTGCTGATGGCCTGCAAGGCCCACCTCCGAAACGGGCGTCCGGTCGTTTTGGCCGTGACCACCAACGATGGCCTGGGGCTGAATGCCCGGAATCTGGGAGTCCTATTGGCCGCCAAGAATATTTATTTCGTGCCGTTCGGGCAGGACAACCCACAGACCAAACCGACTTCCATCGAATCCAGGTTCGACCTGGCCATTCCAACCCTCGACCTGGCTCTTAAAGGCCGTCAGATTCAGCCCCTTTTGGTGAGTTACTCTCATTGACATACCCATAAACCCGCCAAGACACGAATTAACCCAGGAGGAATGTACATGTGCGGTTACGTTATCGCGGTCCTCGGTACGGGGGCGGTGGGCCAGGAGCTCCTGAAAATTCTCGATGAGCGCAATTTCCCGGTCAGCGAGCTTCGCCTGCTGGCGACCTCAAGGTCGGCCGGCAATCGGGTGACCTGGAGGGGCCAGACCTATACCGTCCAGGAAGCTAAGCCTGAGGCCTTCAAAGGTGTTAAGTTCGCCTTCATCGCGGCCACCACCGCGGCCAGCAAGGAGTATGGCCCGATGGCGGCACGCGAGGGTGCGATCGTCATCGACAAATCCAACGCCTTCCGGATGGATCCTAACGTACCGCTTGTTGTCCCAGAAGTTAACGGAGACGCGCTGGCCAAACACCAGGGAATCGTGGCCTCGCCCAACTGTTCAACCATCCAGATGGTGGTTGCGATCAAGCCC
>JBGFRN010000078.1:0-24474 GCA_041695105.1 Bacillota bacterium
TTTGGAAGGAAAACCTACTGGTTCCGGCCTTTGCTTGCTTCTTGATGACTGTGGTCAGTGAGTTGATCGTTTACTTCTTGCTCTTGTTACTGGGACGTTCGTTCGAATTCATTCCCGCCTGGCGCCAGATTATCTTTCCCTCAGCCATTTACAATGGGTTGCTCAGCGTGCCGTTTTATTGGCTGATCTTGCGGTTGGGCCAAACCTGGCGTTACGAGCCGGGCCGTCACTTAAGGTAGGGTGGCCAGTTTGTCACAATCCAAAGTGGTCCGGCGAAGGGTCATCGCCTTCACCGCGGCCGTCTCCCTGGGTTTTGCCCTCCTGCTGGGGCAACTGGGGAACCTCCAGGTGGTCGAACAAAAAAGGTGGTCGGAGCTTTCCGACGGCAATCGAATCCGGCTAGTATCGGTCACCGCCCCCCGGGGTCTGATCTACGACCGGAAGGGCCGGGTCTTGGCCTCGAATCGCCCGGCTTACACCGTTTCTTTGGTCTACCTCGGTGTGCGCAACCTAGAGACGACGGTCGAACTATTGGCCCGGATCCTGACCAGCCCAAACCCGGCTGGCTACCAAAAGAAGGTCGGGGAGATCTACGACAAGATCAAGCGACAGGAGGGCCGGCTCTTTGAGCCGATCCGGATTGAGTCGAACATCTCGCCCGAGGTCTATTCAATGCTTGAGGAACGCCGGGCCGATCTTCCCGGGGTGATGATCGAGGTCCAGCCGGTCCGGGAATACCCCGGGGGCAGCGCCACCGCCCATATCCTTGGTTACGTCGGCCTGATCCGTGATGAGGACCTTGCCCTGGAGAAATTTAAGGACTACCGGGGCGACGACATTATCGGTTTGACCGGGGTCGAGCGCTCATACGAAAAGACCCTTCGGGGCAAGCATGGCGGCAAGCAGGTTGAGGTCGACCATCAGGGCCGGCCGCTCCGCGACCTGGGAGTGATCGATCCCCAGGGCGGGAACAATCTTGTCCTGACGATCGACCTTGAACTTCAGAAGGCGGCTGAAGCGGCCATCGATAGCCGGATCAAGTGGATTTCACGCCAACCTGAGGCCCGAAAGTGGGTTCCGATCTTACCCCAAGGGCGACGGCAGGCGGCCGTCTCGGGGGCGGTGGTGGCTCTGGATGTCAAGACCGGCGGGGTTCTCGCCATGGTTAGCTATCCATCCTTCGATCCGAACATTCTGGTCAGCGGCCCGGCCAACGACCGGACCAAGTACCTGGAGGTTCTGGAAAAGATGCCCGGGCGGCCCTTTATCAACTGGGCCCTCAACGGTCTCTACGCCCCGGGTTCGACCTACAAGATGGTTACCGGTATCGCCGCCCTGGAAGAGAAAAAGGTCGGTCCTTATGAAACAATTTTCTGCACCGGTGAATATCCGGATTTACATAAACCCAAGTGCTGGACCTACCCGGCCGGCCAGGGGAACCGTAATATCGTCACCGGCCTGGCCGTCTCCTGCGACATCTACTTTTATGAACTTGGCCGCCGGGTGGGGGTAGACAAGTTAGCTAAATACGCCTCGTATTTCGGCTTCGGGCAGCCGACCGGGATCGACCTTCTGGAAGAGCCGGGTGGGATCAACCCAACTTCGTTCTTTAAAGAAAAGAAGTTCGGCGAGCGCTGGTATGAGGGGGAAACCCTGTCCGTGGCCATCGGTCAGGGCTACGTCGAGGTCACCCCACTGCAACTGGCGAGCTACACCGCTACCCTGGCCAGCGGCGGCTGGCGGATGCGGCCTCACCTCCTCAAAGAGGTAAGGTCGAACACCGGAGAGGTAACCAAGGCCGCCAAGGCTGAGGTGGTCGAAAAGGTTCCGGTTTCCGACGAGAGCTTGGAATGGCTCCGCCGCGGGATGCGCCAGGTGGTTTTGGGCGGTACGGCCAGCGGGGCCTTCGGGCAGTTCCCGCTGCCGGTCGGTGCCAAGACCGGGACGTCTGAGTACCTCAAGGGATTCCCCGATAACGGCCTGTTCGTCGCCTTTGCCCCGTTCGACAAGCCGGAAATCGCCGTAGCCGTGATTATTGAAGGGGGCTTGCACGGATCCTGGGCGGCCCAAGTGGCTAACGATATTATTTCTGTCTATTTTGGCATCGAACCCAAGCCCCCGGCCAAGCCCGCGCCCGCCCAATGACGTGGCGATAAAATAACGGGTAGCAGGATTTGGTTACTAGCCGCAGAATTACAGTTTACAAACTACGGGATGAATTCCCGCAAGGGAGAGGGCAGATTCAGGGTGAGGTCTCGCGAACAGGTAGTATTTAAGGGCAGCAAGAATGGCGTGCTGGTCATCCTTAGTGACCAGCTTGATTTCGGCCTTCTCAAGAAAAGGCTGGCGGAAAAGCTCGATGGTGCCGAGAAGTTCTTTTACCCGGGAGTAGGAGTGACCATCGACGTCGGTGCCCGGAGCCTGACCAGCACTCAACTAATCGAGATCGAGCAGCTTCTGGGCGAAAAACACGGGCTGCAGTTGTTGGACGTGGTTCATAGCCAGCAGTCTGAGGACGAAGTGGCGGCCACCGCCCCGGTGTATCCGGCCGTCGAGCCCCGGCGAAAAGAGACTGAACCCCTTCTTTCAGACCCCGGGGGGGCCGCGGGGGACACCATGATGATTAAGCGCACCCTGCGCTCCGGGCAACGAGTCAGGTTCGCCGGCAACATCGTCGTTCTGGGCGATGTTAACCCCGGAGCCGAGGTCATTGCCGGTGGGGACATACTGGTAATGGGGTCGCTGAGGGGGGTGGCTCACGCCGGGGCGACCGGTTCGACTGGCGCTGTCGTGGCGGCCTTCCGGCTGCTTCCGACCCAGCTTCGCATCGCCAACCTGATCAGCCGCGCCCCCGACGGGGATCTGACCCCATCGGATTATCCTGAAATTGCCCAGATCAGGGACGGCAGGGTCATCATAGAGAGTTATCCGTCTCACACCCTGGGGTAACGCCTCAAAGATTAGATTACCAGGAGGGAAATCTATTGGGCCAAGTTATTGTCGTGACCTCAGGCAAGGGTGGCGTAGGAAAGACGACCACCACCGCCAATCTCGGTACCGCCCTGGCGCTTTTGGGCAAGAAAGTCGTCCTGATGGACGCCGATATTGGGTTGCGCAACCTTGATGTGGTAATGGGCCTTGAAAACCGGATTGTTTACGATCTGGTCGATGTGGTTGAGGGGTATTGCCGGCTCAAGCAGGCCCTGATCAAGGACAAGCGCTTTGAAAACCTATATTTGCTGCCGGCCGCCCAAACCAAAGACAAATCCGCGGTTAATCCGGAACAAATGAAGGCTTTGACCGAGGAAATGAAAAAGGAGTTTGATTTTGTTATAATTGATTGTCCGGCCGGCATCGAGCAGGGTTTCAAGAACGCCATCGCCGGTGCGGAAAAGGCTGTCATTGTCACTACTCCCGAGGTCTCGGCCGTTCGGGACGCCGACCGTATCATTGGCCTGCTTGAGGCGGCCGAGATGCCCCCGCCGGTTCTGATTGTCAACCGCATCCGCCCTCAGATGGTCAAGCGCGGTGACATGATGGACATCGACGATATCCTGGAGATCTTGGCTATCGGCCTGCTGGGCATCGTTCCCGATGACGAGTCGATCGTCGTCTCAACCAATCGCGGCGAACCGGCCGTCATGGGCCAAAGCAAGGCCGGAGAAGCCTATCGTAATATAGCCAGACGCCTCCTGGGCGAAGAAGTACCCTTGATCAACCTTGACACCGAGAATGGCTTGATTTCTAAAATCAAGAACATCTTTGGCCTGGGGGTGAGGTAGGGTGTCGAAGGGAGGCGGGGGATTATTGGACTTAATCGGGCGGTTCTTCGGACGCGAGCCCTCCAAGGACGTGGCCAAAGAACGGTTGCGCCTGGTGCTGGTTCATGACCGGGCCAGCGTTTCCCCTCAGTTCCTGGAAATGCTTAAGAATGATCTGATTCAGGTCATTTCCCGTTATATGGAAATAGATGAGAATATTGATGTCAATCTGACCAGCGTTGACGGGACGGTGGCTTTAGTGGCCAACATCCCGGTGCGCCGTATGAAGCGCGGCATCGCCAAAGCGGTTGAATAGCCAGCCCCGCAAAGGCGGATTTAATCTTTGATCGAAAGGCGACTGATCAGAAACCTTGATTTCCCCCTGATGTTCGCCATCTTGACCATCATGGTCATCGGGGTGATCATTGTCGGGAGCGCGACCAAGGCCTACGACCTTTACTATGTAAAGCGTCAGTGGGCCTGGATTGCTTTGGGCTGGACTCTGATCCTGCTGGTGTTGACGACCGATTATAACGGCTGGGCTCGCTACGCCTCAATCATCTACTGGGCCAACGTCGCCCTGCTGGCCGTGGTTATGATCTCCGGCCGGGCGGCATTGGGTGCCCAGCGCTGGCTCGGACTGCCTCACCCAACCAAAGGGCCGGTCTTCATCCAGCCCTCCGAGTTCGCCAAGCTGGCGATTATTATCACCCTGGCCTACCTCCTGGCCCGCCAGGGAAAAATCAAGAGCTGGGTTGATTTCGTCCCAGCCGGCATCCACGCCGGCATTCCGATGCTTCTGATCCTGCTTCAGCCCGACCTGGGAACCTCGCTAGTCTTTATCGCCATCGTGGTCGGCATGCTCTTCATGGCCGGGGCTCCCATCCTCAAGATGGCCACCATCTTCGGGGGCGGCTTTTTGGCGGCGGCCACGCTCATTTGGGTCGAGATAACTTACCTGCTTCCGATGGGCAAGGAGTTCCCGCTTAAGGCCTACCAGCTTCGCCGGTTGGTGATCTTCCTCGATCCAGAGCAAGACAAGCTCGGCGACGGCTATCACATCATCCAATCCAAGATCGCCATCGGGTCGGGCGGTATCTTCGGCAAGGGGCTGTTTTTCGGAACCCAGAACCAGCTCAACTTTTTGCCCGAGCAGCACACCGACTTCATCTTTTCGGTTATCGGCGAGGAGATGGGTTTCATCGGCGGGGCTATCCTGCTGGTGCTTTTCTTTTTCGTTATCTCCAGGGCGGTTCGGGTCTCCGGCCTGGCCAAAGACCAGTTCGGCATGCTGATCGCGGCCGGGGTCGGCTCGATGCTCTTCTTCCACGTGCTGGTCAACATCGGCATGACCATCGGGGTCATGCCCGTCACCGGCATCCCGCTACCATTCGTGAGCTACGGCGGCAGTTCGATGCTGACGAACTCGATTGCCATCGGGATGCTGCTGAACGTCTATATGCGAAGGCATAAGATCATGTTTTAATTTCGCGAAGGCTTTTGTGGGCCGGATCGTTTGATCCACCCGGTGAACATCGACTGAAGCCGGGCCGGATCCTCGGTCAGGGCCAGATAGATGTGAAGAAATATGCTACCTGCAAAAAATAAGGCTACCATGAAATGGTAATAGCGTAGCTGTTGATGAGTTAAAGGGACAACCAGATTAGTCCAGTCGGGGAACAATAGCAGCAGTCCGGTGCCGGATTGGATAAGGAAACCCAGAAACCAGGCGACGTGAAAGAATCTTTGCCCGATGTTGTATTTGGGGTGAGGGGGAAGTTTTTTCTCGACAAAGAGGTAGTATTTGAAAAGCGGCAAGAAGTGTTTAAGTTCACTGAAAGAAAAAAGATGATTACGGTAATCGCCGGTGATCGCTATGTAGTAGACCCAGGCCGAAAAAACAGCCATCGATGCGAAAGACGCGATCTGCTTGATGAAACCGTTCAGCCCGGTACCGTAGTGCGGACCGAGGTCGAGCGGATAGTGGTAATAAAAGCCGGCCGGCAACGCCACCATGATGCTCAGCGCCAACGACCAGTGAAACAGGCGGCTGGCCCGGGAATGGATCAAAACTTTATTCAACAAGCGTGCCCCCGTCACATAACCTCAAAGATTTTCATGCTTCTCCCCGGTTGAATCAAGTGGATCGCACAAGATAGGCAGGGGTCAAAGGCCCGGACCACCCTGCCGATTTCGATTGGGTTCTCTGAATCGGCCACAGGCGTTCCAATTAAAGCCTCCTCAATCGGGCCTCGAGCACCGGTGTCGTCTCGGGGCGAACAGTTCCAGGCCGAGGGCGTTACGATTTGATAATGAGCTATCCGCTTGTCCTTGATGGTTACCCAGTGGGCCAAAGCCCCTCTCATCGCCCCGTGGTACCCCACGCCGGAGACCTCTCCATCCGGGAACTCGTAGGGCTGGAAGATCGGTTGACCCTGTTTCAATTCCCTGGCCCAGCCCTTCATCAGGCCGATCACCATTTTGGCCTCGAAGACCCGGGCCATAATTCGATCCAAGGTTGATATCCCCCGGGTATAATCGCCTTTGACCCATAGGTGGGCCAGCGGCCCGGTTTCGAACGGTTTTTCTTGGTACCTGGGCGCCTTGACCCAGGAATAGCCTCCTTTTTTATCGATATCAGGTTCGGTCAGGCCGCTTTCAGGGGGCAGTGGCTTACCGCTCTTGTACCAAGAATGATTAGTGTGCTCCAAAATCTGCCCTTTATTAAACCTTTCCACCTTTCCGTTGATGATGAGCCCAAAGGGTACCACCATGTTTTCATGCTTCGGATCGGTGGGGAACTGAGCATAGGCCAGCATCCGCTCGTAACCGCGCCCGATCTCGTAGTATTCAGGGTAGTAATGGGCCAGCCGTTCCGCGTCCGGCAGCATTTTTTTTATAATAAAATCCTCAACTTCATCGAGCATGGCTAGGAATTTCTGGATCTTTGAGGAATCGGGGTTGACCGTCACCCCGCCGGCGACGATCCCGTGCTGGTGCGGAGCCTTACCGCCAAATAGGGTCAACATCTCATGGCACTTACGCGCCATCTCAAAGGCCTCGTAGTAATTAGTAAAGACTTCCTGGCTCTCAGTCTTGGGCATGCGATACCCCCCTTTGTACCGGGGGGTCATGGGAGGGAGGTTCGGGCCCTCCACCCAGTCCGCAATCGACAGTAAGTAGAAATGGCGAATGTGATTTGACAAAAGGTCAGCGCCAAAAGTGAGATTTCTAATGAATACCGCGTTCTGCGGCACAGTTAAATTCAAGGCGTCTTCAATGGCGTAAGCGGCGGTTATGGCGTGTGCCGTTGAACAGATGCCGCAGATCCGTTCGGTGATATATATGGCGTCCCGTGGATCCCGGTTGCGCAAAATCAATTCTAAACCGCGGAAATAGATGCCACTGCTGCGGGCGTCGGTCACCCGACCAGTATTAACTTCGACTTCTACATTCCAAAGACCATTAATCCGGGTCAGTGGGCTGATGCGAA
Organism: Bacillota bacterium; assembly: GCA_041695105.1. GTDB lineage: Bacteria > Bacillota > Sulfobacillia > JAMDAP01 > JAJYMS01 > JBGFRN01. The sequence goes on from JBGFRN010000078.1 coordinate 7,255, forward strand.
TCAGAGGAGACAATCAGTTCACCTTTCTTTGACGCGATGTGGGGGAGGGCTCCGGTGCCGACAGGTTTGGTCCCGTCAACCAGGTGCCGTCCCAACCGACCGGTGGCGATGTTAGCCGCCAGGTGCGCCCCGATCCCGGCGGCGGTGAGAGCCGCCAGGCCCAGGCCAAACTTGGTGGCCGTCGTTCCGAAGGCGGGGCTCACTACCCCAGGAAGGTGTTCGAAGAACGGCATGCTAGCGTCGGGAAAATCCGGGTTGACACAGCCGATACAGGGGCTGTTAGCTTCGACCGGCCAGTTGTTATGTTCACTGATCCATTCCCGGGTCGGGCAATCCGAGTAGGTAACCGGGCCCTTGCAGCCGATTTTATAGGTGCAGAGTTCATCGCCCGGATGCTTGGCGAAATCCCCCTGGTCGAAATGACTGCGACGAGGACACCAGTCATGAATGCGCCGGCCGAAAAACAGTGCCGGTCGGTTAAAGGCGTCGAGGTCGGGTATTCCGTAGAGCAGCAGGTGAGTCAGCGTTCCAATCGCCCAATCTGGATGTACTGGGCAGCCCGGCACATTAACTACTTGTTGGTCGACTACCTGGTAAACGGCCCGGGAACCAGAAGGATTGGGATGGGCGGCGAAAGGGCCGCCAAAGGCGGAGCAACTTCCGGCGGACATGATGTATTTGGCCTTGGGGGCGAGCAGTTTGATTGCTTCCAGGTGGGTGAACGGTCGCCCGTCCTTATGGTGACCAATCAGCCCGTAACGGCCGCCGGCCACCGTGGGCACGGTGCCTTCGACAATTAAGATGAATTCGCCCTTGGCTTCTTCCGCTGTTTTCACCAAGGTGTCGATGGCCAGGTCGCCTTCGGCGGCCATCGAGGTGTTGCTGAACCTCAAGTCGATGGTTTCAAACATTACCTGCCGCATACTGGGATGCATCGTGTTGGCGAAGGAAAGAAAATCACCTGTGCAGCTCATAAGCTCCAACCAGATGGCCACCGGTCTTTTTTTACCGTGGAAGGCCTCGGCCAGGTTCGGGATCAAAGCCTCGGCCAAACCGCCAGCGGCGGTGGCCAACACCAGTTTAATGAACTCCCGCCTGCTCAGCACCGGTTGACCTCATAGGCGAGCTGAATTCCGGTGATTTCGGAGATCTCCCGGGTCAGGGCGCAGAGGTCCTCGCGGTTGACATGGTTGATGGCGGTCTTGCCCAGGGCGCGGACCCCGAGGGTCATCTCCAAGACACAAGACTTGAGATAGTTGGCCAGGTTCTGCACCGCCATTGGCACATCGAGCTGGTCCTTGAGGTTGCCCTCCTGCCAGACGAGCTGCGTGACCGGCTCCCAGGGCAGGGCCTTGCTCACCGAGGAATGGGTCACGGCAAAGAGGGCCGCCGTTCCGATGTAGCAGGCGTCGGCCCCCATGGCCAGGCATTTCAGAAATTCACCTGGGGTGGAGAGCCCGCCTCCGATAATGACGCTCATCTTGTCCCTGGCCCCCCGGCTGATCAGGTACTTGACCGCCCGGTCCAGGGCGATGACGGTCGGAAGCCCGAAGTCGTCCTGAAGCATGGCCGGGGCCCCGTGAGAGCCGGCCTGGGCTCCGTCGATTGAGATGAAGTCGGCCCCGCAAAGAATCACGACATCGAGGTCACGCTCAATAAAGTGGGTGCCGGCGATCTTGAAGCCGACCGGAACCCCGCCCGAGACCTGCCGGCAGTAGTCGACGATCTTTCTGAAGTCGTCCGGGCACTCCACCCCCGGCTGGCGGGAGCGGATAATCGCTTCCTGGCCGGGCTCCAGGCCCAAGACCTTTCTGGTCTCGCGGCTTATGGTTTCGGGCAGCCGGGTGACGGCGGCCGAGACGTCGGCCCCCTGGCCGATCTGGATCTCGATGGCGTCAGCCTGGCCCAGCACCTCGGGCGACTGGGCCCAGCCGCCGCGGCTGAACTGGACGATCAGGTGCTTGGCCGCCTGTCTCTCCTCGGGAATAACGCTGGCCTCGCCGCTGTTGGTGGCCGTGCCGGCGATAGTGGCCGCCCGGCCGATGGCAATTTTTGATTTCTTGCTCAGGGCCAGGCCGAAGGCCATGGCCGAGATCAGGATCGGAATTTCAAGTTTGAGCGGTTTTCGAGCCATCTTACCGATCGTTACCGTCGTATCGACCTTGACATGCTCGGGGGTCGGGAGCTTGCCGAGCTGGGCGGCGCCGAACATCAGGTTGTCAAAGTGGGGGAAGTTCTTGGGGCTGCCCAGCGCCCGATGCAGGGGCTTTCCGTCTTCCGCCCTTAGACTGGTCTCGATGATGATCCGGGGCGGGTTGGCCAGGGTGGCGGTGTAAAATTCGGCCAGGTTTTCCGAGTACTTGTCCTTAAGGAAGCGGCGTATGAACGAGCCAAAGGCCATTGAGGCGGCCGTCCGGCCGAAGGTGAAAAAAATGATCGCTATGATGGCGAAGACGGCGAAGGTTCCGACCATCGACCAGATCATCGGCATCAGAGGCGCAACCGAGATGTCGACTGGCAAATTAAGACCTCCCGCAGCAATTGGGTGGTTGGTGCTTGTCGTCGTGCTGGTGGGTTTCGTCGTGTAGTATGCCCTGGTTTCTGGGCAATCTAGAAGGGAACTCTCAGCTTTGGAAGGAGAAGCTTTGAAAACCTACTGGCTAGGTTTTTGGGCCGGTCTTTTCGGGGGCTTGGCCACGGCTCCGATCTATCTGGTCATGTACTGGACCGGCCTGATCGGGCGCAACGTCCTCGAACTTGAGGCCAGGGGAATCCTCGGCGTGAGCGAACGTTCCTGGCTGGCGACAGCCTACGGCATCATCCTCCATCCCATCCTCTGGGCCTTTCTGGGGATGGCCCTGATGGTCGTGGCCAATCGCAACATTGTCGCCTGGAGCGGGGTGGCCTTGGGGGTCTTGTGGTTCCTTGGCTTCTGGGGGTGGTGGGCCCCGGTCTTTACCGGCGTACCCTCGCTCTGGACGCTTGGCTGGCCGCAGATCTTGTACGAGGCCCTTCCCTCGATTCTGGCGGGCGGCATAACCGGATTCATCGCCGGGGTCTTCGGCCCGACGCCGGTACACTGAACTCAATCTCGGGGAGGCGAAGGCTTGGATCTCCTGAGCACCCAAACCGTGGCCGAGTACCTGATCGAGGAACTGAGCGCCTGGGGAGTCACCCACATCTTCGGGCTCCCGGGCGACAGCGTTATCCCGATCCTCGAGGCGCTCCGGAAGCAGGACCGCGTCCGCTTTATCGGGGTGCGCAACGAGGAGAACGCCGCCTTCATGGCCTCGGCCTGGGCCAAGCTGACCGGGAGGCTTGGCGTCTGCCTGGCGGACGGGGGCCCGGGGGCGGTTCACCTGCTCAGCGGGGGCATGGATGCCCAGCTCGACAAGGTGCCGGTGCTGGCGGTCACTGGGCACATCAAGACCGACGAGATCGGCACCGGGTTCCCCCAGGATATGGATCAGGCCACTGCCTGGAAGGGCGCGACCGTCTACAACCGGATGGTTCATCACCCGAAGCAGATAGTCGGTCACCTGACCGGAGCCATGCGGGCGGCCCTGATCCGCAAGGGCCTGGCCAACATCGTCATTCCGCTGGATCTTCAGCATAAGCGCCTTTCGGCCCAGATCCGGCTTGAGGAAAACTACCTGGGTGCAACGCCTAAACCCGAGCACCGTGAGGTATTTGAAGCCGGTTACTTCCTTCAAAAGGCTAAACGCCCAGCCCTGTTGATTGGGCGCGGGGCCAGGAACAGCGCCGAGCCGGTGCTCGAAATCGCCGGCAAGATCAAGGCCGCCGTCTTTCATACTATCCCCGGGGCCGGGACGATCGACGACGGGCATCCGGCCAACCTGGGGGTGGTCGGAGAGGCCGGGCGGCGAGCGGCCAACTTCGTCTTCAGTCAGGCTGACACTATCCTGGTGGCCGGCTCGACCTGGTACCAGCCTGGGTACCTGCCCGAAAACGCCAGGATGATTCAGATCGATCAGGATCTGACCCGTATCGGCGGCATGTACCCGGTCGACGTCGGTTTGGTCGGCAAGGCCAAGGATGCGCTGATCCTGATCAACCATCACCTGACCTACCGGGATAACCCCGAGTGGCAAGGACTGATCAACCAGGCTAAAACCGAGATCGAGTTAACCCGCTACTCGCCGCTTGGGGCGGGTTTCTTCGGCCCGGGGCGGTTTCTTGAGGCCCTGGGCCGGATGGTCGACCAGAGGGCGGTCCTGGCGGTTGAGGCCGGCGGGCCGACCTATTATTTCGGAAACGGTTTCCGGGCAACCGAACAGGAGATCCTTCTCTCAGGAAACTACCGCGCCCCGGGAGCGGCCCTGCCGGCGGCCATCGCCGCCCGGATGGCCTACCCCGGCCGGCAGGCGGTGGCCATTTCTAATGATGACGCCTTTATGAACTCGATGATGGAATTCACCACCGCCGTCAAGTACCGGGTCCCGGTTAAGGCCTTCGTCCTCCGGTCGAGCCGCGAGCTGGTTCAAGGGGCCGCCAACCTCGGCTCGCTCGATTTGGCCAGGTTCGCCCGGGCCTGCGGGGGGGACGGGTTCAAGGTCAGCCGGCCCGAAGAGTACGAGGGAACGATCAAAGTCGCCCTGGAGAGCCAGCTTCCGGCCCTGGTTGAAGTTTTCTCATAAAAGAAGTTTTCTCATGAAAGCGGTGAACTTGTGAAAAAGGACCGGCGGACGGTAGCGGAACACCTGGCGGCCCAGCTTTCGGACTGGGGAGTCCGTTTCGTCTTCGGAGACGCGGGGAAAAACATCCGTCCCATGGTAAGCGCCATCCTGCGCAACGGCGGGCTGCGGTACATCGAGACTAAACATCCCGAAAACGCCGCCCTGATGGCCTCGGCCTATGCCAAGCTCAGCGGCCATCTCGGGGTCTGCCTGAGCGAAAGCGGACCGGCCGCGCTCCGGATGCTGAACGGGCTCTATGACGCCAGAAAGGATCGCGTCCCGATCCTGGCCCTGGTCGGATACAGCCCCACCGATCAACTGGCGGTGAAGCAGCCACGGCTGATCGACGACGTGATCTCGTTCCATGACGCCACTACCGCCATCCACATGCTCTTTGACGAGCACTCGGCCATCGGATTGCTCAATCTCTCGATCCGGTCAGCCCTTCATGAGAAGGGGCCGACCCTGATGGGCTTGCCTTTCGACCTCCAAACCAAGACGATTGAGGCTTCGCTGCGCCGCTGGGGATCTTACCTGGGAGTTTCCCCATCGGCCTCGCAGCGGGAAATCAAGAAGGCGGCACGACTATTGATGGAGGCCAAACGGCCGGTTATTTTCGTCGGGCGGGGGACGAAGCAGTATATTGACGACGTCCTTCTGCTGGCTGAAAAGGTCAAGGCCGGGATCGTCCACTCGCTGCTGGCCGTGGGGCGCATCCCCTACGACCACCCGCTCAACCTCGGGGTCAGCGGCAAGCTCGGGACCGAGGCCTCGGAAGACGTTTTCGGGCGGGCTGACCTGGCGCTGGTAATCGGGAGCACCTGGCATCAGCGCGAGTTCATGCCGGTGAGCGCCCGGATCATTCAAATCGATAACGACGTATCTCACATCGGGATGCTCTACCGGGTCGACCTGGCCCTGCCCGGCGACGGCAAGAAGACCATTCCCCGGCTCAACGAGATGGTCTCCTCGGTCGACAAGCCGGAGTGGGAGAACTTCATCCACCGGACCAAGGAGAAATGGACCAAGAAGATCGACCGCCTGGCCGTGGCTGATCACGTCCCGATCCGGCCCCAGCGGGTTATCCGCGCCCTGGGCGAGACCCTGGCCCCGGACGCGATTCTGGCGGTCGACACCGGGGACCATACCTTCTGGTTCGGGCAGCAGTTCCGCGCCAGAAAGAACCAGGTGATCATCTCGGGCCATTGGCGAGTCATGGGCGCGGCCATCCCGGCCGCCATCGCCGCCCGGCTCGACAATCCCGACCGGCAGGTGCTCTGCCTGATTGGCGACGGATGTTTTGGGATCAGCGGGATGGAGATCGCCACCGCCCTCAGGTACGACCTGCCCTTCACCATGGTGGTGATGAATAACGGTGGGATGTCCATCGAAAAGCACTCTGAGTTCGCTCACGGCAACCCCGAGTTCGGCACCGAGATCCATAACCCCAACTTCGCCGACTTGGGCGAGGCCTGGGGCGGGCTTGGGTTCAAAGTCACCCAGCCCAACGATCTTGAACCGGCCCTGCGGGACGCCCTCAACTCCAAGAAGCTGGCCATCATCGATGTCGAGGTGGCCGAGGTTCTGCCGAAGCCGCCCAAGGTAATGCCGAGGATGATGGCCGATACCGCCATCGGCCTGACCCGGCAGTACCTGCATATCTAGTCCCGGCCCGGCCCGCCCAAGGGCGCGGGGCCGGATGCGGGGCCGGATCAAATAGATGGCCCGGCCGACCGGCCGGGCCGTTGTACGCCTACCAGGTCTTCGGAATCTGCGCCTGGTTTTGGGTGAAGGTCTGATAGACCTGTGAGACCTCTTGCTGATCGGCCGCCTTCAGCTTGTACCATCCCTTGCTGTACATGGTTTCAAAGATCTTGTACTGGCACTCATGATGGTCGCTCAGGATGCGCTTCCAATCATCATAGAGGGCCCGGTGGCTGGCCTCGTTGCAGGCGGTATTATATCCGTTGCAGATCCACTTCTCCATCGCGAGAAGGTCGCTGATCCGATCGCGATCGGTAAACTGGGTGGTGTTGGCCTGCTGGCCGGCCGAGGGTTGGGCCATCAGGTTCTGCTGCTGGGACTGGGGTTGACTCCACTGCTGCTCAGGCATGCTTCTAACCTCCACAGAGAATAATTTAGCGCCTTAATGGGTGTGCGCACCCTGAGTGGCCTGTCCAAGGCATTTCAGGAGATCCTGGTAAGCCTGCTGGTGCTTTTGCCCGTTCTGCTGGCACAAGGTCTTGAGGTCTGAGTCCTGGCACTGGACGCTATACTCCTGGTACTTCTTAATGGCCAAAAGCTCCCAGGAGAGCTGATCCTGCAGGTAGGCCAAATCCTTGGTTGAGATCTGTCCGGAAGACGGTTGTTTCGGAGTCGGTTGCAACACCAAAATCTTACCTCCTCATTAATAGGCTCGGACCTACGCTTCCCGTAAATGAATAAAATATTCCTAAAACGAGTGGTTAATTAGAAAAGGAAAGTCTTGGTTTTTGAAGAATTTACTAATGGTATTTGTCTTTTTTGAAGCCCTCGGTGAGCTATTACCAGGACGGAGGTAATCAAACTTGCTAATTCGTCGCTTTGTCACTCAGAGCTTCGTCCTTTTTATAATCATCACCCTGGTGGTCGGGGGCCTGGTTTCATTGGCGATCAGCAAGTACCTGACCAGCTATTTTGTCGCCCAAACTACGGCAATCGTGCATTTCATGGGCAAGGATCATCTTTCCGAGATCAAAGATTGGAACGTTCCGGTGCGAGAGACCGAAGAACTGAACAAGATGGTCAAACACCTGAACGAACTGGCCGGGACCGGTCTAGAAAGCCCCATGATACCGTCCAAAGTGGCCAGGTTGAATCTGTTCAACCCCAACCGCACGGTAATCTGGTCGACCGAAAATAGCGCGATCGGCAAGTTGTTTCACGATTACCCGAACCTTATCGCCGCCATTTCCGGGACGGTTAGGTCACAGTGGGGCCTGTACGAGGGAACTGAAAAGGCACAAACCGAAGTTATTGAAATCTATGTTCCTTACCGTAACAGCACAACAGATAAGATTTTGGGCGTTGTGGAGATCTATTGGGACGCCAGCAACCTAAAGGTCTTGATCCGTAAAGCCCAGACGGCCACGGTCACGGTCATTATCGTGTTCTTCTCCTTAATGTATGGCCTGATTTACCGGCTGGTCGGCGGCGCCTCGAACCTCTTTGACCAGCGTTCAGCCGAGTTGGTGAAATCTCAGGAATCTCAGGAGAAGGCCTATCTTGATATCATCAAGTCCCTGGCGGCGGCCATCGACGCCAAGGATCCGTATACGATGGGACATTCCGGCCGGGTGGCCAGAAACGCCGTGATGCTGGCCGGGGCCCTGCACTTGCCTAAAGAAGAGCAAAAGGTGGTTGAACAGGCGGCCATCCTCCACGACGTCGGAAAGATCGGTATCAAAGACAGCATCCTGAACAAGCCCAACGCCTTGACCCTGGAAGAATGGGAAGAGATGAAGGCTCACCCTGAGATCGGAGCCCTGATCATCGCCTCGTCCGAGTCGTTCGACCCCAAGGTGCTAATGATAATCAAGCATCATCACGAGCGGTACGACGGGCGGGGTTACCCCTCGGGCTTGCTGAACGGTGACATACCGTTAGGAGCCAGGATCATCGCTCTGGCTGACTCCTACGACGCCATGCGCTCCGACCGGCCGTACCGGCGCGCCCGGTCGCCTCAGGAGGCCCTGGATGAGGTTAACCGAGGGGCGGGGACTCAGTTCGACCCACTGGTGGTTAAGGCTTTCTTGCGCGTGAGGGATACGATCGAAAGCCTATATAACCTGGAAGAAGGTCACAGCCGGTCGACGGCTTAAGCCGCGCCGTTATTTGTCTTCAGATTTGGACATACTGCGGGAGTAATTCGCCGAACAGTCCAAGTCACGGAGGCAGCAATGAAATCGCAAACCTCATGGCGATTCGCCATGCTGGCAGCCGTCCCGTTCATTATGGTTCTGGGCAACTCGATGCTGATACCGGTACTGCCGAAGATGCAGTCGGTGATGGACATCAGCAAGTTCCAGGTCGGCCTGCTGATTACGATCTTCTCCATCCCGGCCGGGCTAACCATACCTTGGGCCGGGATGCTTTCCGATCGGGTCGGCCGCAAAACTATTATGGTACCGGCCCTGGTCGTTTACGGGGTTGGGGGACTGATCGCCGGGGTTTCAGCCCTGTTCCTTCAGGAAAATGCTTATTGGCCGATCATGGCCGGCCGGTTCATTCAGGGAGTCGGAGCGGGGGGCACCTATCAGCTAGCCATGGCGCTCACTGGCGATATCTTCAAGACCGCTGAGCGCACCAAGGCCCTGGGGCTGCTTGAGGCCTCGAACGGCCTGGGTAAGGTGATCAGTCCCATCGCCGGAGCCGCCGCCGCACTGATTATCTGGTTCGCCCCGTTCTTTGTCTACGGTCTCCTGGCCATCCCGATCGCGATCGGGGTCTGGCTGATCGTGAAGGAACCCGAAAAACAACAAAAAAAGGGCCAATCGGTCTCAGAGTACTTTGACGGGGTTAAGCAGGTCTTCGCCCAAAAAAGCGTTCCGCTCTCGGTGGCCTTTCTGACCGGGTCGGCGGCACTCTATGTCCTGTTCGGGATGCTTTCCTGGTACTCCGATATCCTTGAAGACCGGTATCAGATCAAGGGGTTCTTCAAGGGATTCGTCATCGCCGGGCCGGTTTTGGCCAGCGCCATCACTTCATACGTCACCGGTACGATGATGCAGAAGAAAATCTCGGCCTCGCTCTCTTTGACCAAGGGGGTCATCTTGACCGGGGCGGTGATGATTACGGCCGGCCTGGCCGCTTCGGCTTTCTTTAAGGGGGCAGTGCCGCTTTTTGTCGCTATGGTCTTGATCGGTATCGGAAACGGCCTGATTCTGTCGCTGCTCAACACCCTGATTACCAGCTCGGCCGGTACCGAAAAACGCGGGGCGATCACCGCGCTCTACGGGACGGTCCGGTTCTTCGGGGTCGCCATTGGCCCGCCGGCCTTCGGCTTGATTGACAAGGTCGGGCAAGCCCCATGGCTTTTGGGGATGGCCGCCCTGACCGGGGCCATCGGTGCCGCCATCTTCTTCTTCCTTGATCCCAGGACACTGGTTCCCGAAGGCATCGGGGGCCAGCAGGGGCAAGGGCGGGCCCAACGCTAGCAGCCGGAAAACCGGGCCGAAGAGCCAGCGAGAACGAAGGAAAGCCACCTCCCGTGGACGAAGTCTTTGGGTACTTCCCGCGGAGGTGGCTTTTTGGTGCTTAATCGAGGCTTGATAGTTTTTCTGATTACCTTGATGGCTTTTCTGCCGTCCGGAGTCAGATCGTCCTCAGAAGTCACGGTTTTGGTCGACGGACAGCCGGTAAAATCGGACGTTCCGGCTCAAATAATCGACGGCCGGACGATGGTTCCCCTGCGCTTTGTGGCCGACGCCCTGGGCGCAAAGGTGGAGTGGGACGGGGTCAGGCGCGAGGTCAAGGTCAGCTCGCCGCAACTGGTTGGGCAGACCAACCTGGCGGGTGGCGGCATCCGAGGAATCGTCGACAAGGCCAGGCCCTCGGTGGTCGGTGTGGTCAACAACCTGCCCAACGGAAGCTATTCCACCGGCACCGGGGTGGTGCTGGACAAGACTGGGCACGTTTTGACCAACCACCACGTGGTTGTAGGCTCCGCCTCGATCTATATCCTGATCTCCGGCCGCATGGTCGACGCCGCTCTAGTCGGGGCCGACCCCAAGGCTGATCTGGCCGTGATCAAGGTCAAGGATCAGAGCTTGCTCTCTGAACCCCTATCTCCGGCCACCTGGGGAAACTCCGACGAGGTTAGGACCGGCGACCTGGCCGTGGCGGTCGGCAACCCCCTCGGGTTTCAGTACCAGTCCACGGTAACGGCCGGGATCATCAGCGGCACCAACCGCCACCTGCTCGGCTTGGACGGATATTATTACACCTTGATGCAGACCGACGCCGCCATCAACCGTGGGAACAGCGGGGGACCGCTGCTCGATTCCGAGGGCCGGGTGGTCGGGATCAATACCCTGAAGTTCTCCGGTCAAGGGGTAGAGGGGCTTGGATTTGCCATCCCCAGCAAGATCGCCCGGCCAATCTCTGAGAGCCTGATCAAACACGGCCGCATGAGGCGGCCCTGGCTCGGAGTGATGCTGAAAGAGGCCGAGGTCGTCAAGTATGGGGTGATCCTCAACAGCGGTCTGACTCTTCAGGAGGTCATCGAAAATACCCCGGCCAGCCGGGCCGGTCTCAAGACGGGTGACATCCTGCTTGAGGTCGACGGCCAAACGGTTAACAGCTTACCCGAACTGCGCACCGCCCTTGAGGTTCGCAATCCGGGCGATACGATTACGATCAAGATCCGACCGGCCGGCGGGGGAACGGCCGAGGTGAAAGAGCTCAAAGTAGCGCTTGAGGAGCGGCCGAAGGATTAGGCTACTAGGTCTGGCTTAAATCGATCTTGGTGTCTTCTTTATAGGTCGACAGCACTACCGTTGTCCGCGTGTGCACTACCCCAGGAATGTCCCGGACGCTCTTGGTCAGGAACTTCTCCAGGGAGTGGGTGCCGGTTGTGCGAACCTTGAGGATGAAACAGTCGTCCCCAGCAATGGTGTGGCATTCTTGGACCTCAGGCATCCGGATCAGGGCCTCGGTCACCCGGTCGAGCAGGCAGCCTGGTTCGGTCATGACGTGGACAAAGGCGGTTACCTCGAGCCCAAGTTCCTTGGGCACGAGCACGGCGCGGTAGCCCTGGATCACCCCCCGGTCCTCGAGCTTCTTCAGCCGCTCATGAACCGAAGGGCCGCTCAGGCCGACTGCCCTGGCCAACTCGGTCACGGGGGTGCGGGCGTCATCCTGTAATATGTTAAGAATTCGACGGTCGATGTCATCAATGATCTGTGACAAGGTGGTTTCCTCCGGTTGGGGTTAAGTTTATAAGGTCAAAAAGCTGAGTTAGCTTAAGTATAGAGGAACCGGTAGGGAGGGTCAATTGAAACTCAAGGCGGAAACCCAAGGCGGAAAGAAAACTGGGGCAGTCATGGCGACTGCCCCAGTTTGAGTTCAGTTCCGCTCGCCATCCCATGGCTCGCGCTGGAGCTATTTCCCGGCCTTGGCGAATTCGGCCGTCCGCAGTTCCTTACGCTTGATCTTGCCTGATTGGGTCTTGGGGAGTTCCTTAACGAAATCGACTAGCCGCGGGTACTTGTACGGTGCAGCGGTGACCTTGACGTGGTTCTGGATCTCCTCAACCAGCTTGTCGGAGGGCTGGAAGCCTTCCTTGAGGACGATGAAGGCCTTAACGACATTGCCGCGCATTTCGTCGGGTGATTCCACGGCGGCTGATTCTAGAACGGCCGGGTGTGAGGCCAGGGCGCTTTCGACTTCAAAAGGCGAGATGCGGTAGCCGGAGGCCTTGATCAGGTCGTCGTTTCGGCCCTTGAACCAGTAGTAGCCGTCCTCGTCCATCTCGACCACGTCGCCGGTGTAATACCAGCCGTCGATAAAAACCTCAGCCGTCTTCTCGGGTTTGTTCCAGTAATCCTTCATCAGGCCCGGGTCCTTCATGTTGATGACCAGCACCCCGGTTTCGCCCGGCTTGACATCGTTGCCGTTCTCGTCGAGGATCCGGCACTCGCGGCCCGGCTGCGGGCGGCCGCAGGAACCCGGTTTGATCGGCATACCGCGCAGGTTGGATACGAAGACCATAACCTCGGTCTGGCCGATGCCGTCATGCAGCTCAACGCCGAAGCGGCGCTTGAACTCTTCGTAGGTATCCGAGGGGAGGGGCTCGCCGGCGCTGATGCAGTGCTTGAGGCTTGAGATATCGTATTTCTTCTCGGCGTCCGGAACCGTCAGGAGCATCCGGTAGACGGTTGGGGTAGCGGCGAAGTTGCTGATCTTGTATTTCTCGAACAGTTCGAACCACTTCTCGGGTTCAAACCTCGGGCCGCCCTGGTAGAGGATAACGGTCAGGCCGTAGCGCAGGGGCAGCATGAAGTTGTTGCACAGGGTGAAGATCCAGTTCAGCTCGCCCGAGTGGCTGACGATGTCGCCGGGCTGGTAAGCCTGCCAGTACTTCGAGATCGGGTCGTGGCCAATGACGTAGCGCTGGGCGTGGGCGGCCGCCTTGGGATTGCCAGTCGTGCCCGACGTGTACATCATAAAGGAATAATCCTCGGCGTCGGTATCGGCGATATCGAGCTGCTCCGAGGCTGCTGCCATGATCTGGTCATAGGAGATGTGACCTTCTTTGGCCTCACCGATGACGATGATGTGCTTCAGCCCGGGGCATTCGGCTTTGACGTTGTCGACGGCGGCCACATAGGCGGCTGAGGTCACGACGGCAACGGCGCCGGAGTCGTTAATGCGGTAGGCCACTTCAGGCTCGCGGAAGAGGGTGGAGGACGGGATCGGCACCGCCCCGATCTTGACCGCACCCAAGAAGGCGACCATGAACTCAGGCAGGTTGGGAGTGCGGAAAAGCAGGCGATCACCGAACTTGACGCCCAGGTTTTTCAGGGCGTTGCCGAACTGATTGGAGAGGCGGGCCAGGTCACTATAGGTCAGTTGCCGGACATCACCCTTGTGGTTCTCCCAAATTACGGCGACTTTATCTCCAAGACCCTTCGCGATATTATCCTCGACTAGGTTCCTGGCGAGATTAAAATTCTTAGGTACCTCGTAATTGAAACTTTGTCTTTCTGCCTCGTAATTAAAACCCACAATTAACCCCCCTGAATTTTTGGTTTAAACTCTATTCTCGGTCTATTTTTTTTTTCCTCTTAAAATGACATGTTTCATCCAGGCCTGAGAGTTTCTTGCTCTTGCCTGGATGCAGATTCGGGTTTACGCTGAAAGTGGACAACGCCATTTTGGAGGGTTGATGTTGAACCAAATTCAGAACGAAGGCTCCGAGCCGGAAGGCAGCGGGACCGATAATAAGGAAAAGCCGGAAACCCCTCTGGTGCTGACGCCCGGGGGAGCCCCCGGGCAGGCCTCCGGGCAGGCCCACCGGGGCGGGAGCCCATGGAAGTCCGTTCTGGCCGGGGCCCTGATAGGAAGCATTCTCGGAAGCGCTGCCACCGCCTTTCTGGTAGTCCCGGCGGCGGTCAAATGGCAGGCCGGAACTCGGACTGCGGCGGTCGGAACCCGCGGCTCGCTCCCAGCCATCCAGGGGCCGGCCGATTATGAACAGAATACGATCCAGGTCGTCGAGGGTGCTACTCCAGGGGTTGTCCAGCTCCGGGTAGCCGGGCGAATGGTCGGAGAGGGCGACGGCCTGCCGGGACACCGGGGAGTGCCGGTTCCTGACCGGCGCCTGAGGGGCTTCGGCTCGGGTTTCGTCTACGATGTCTATGGGCACATCATTACCAACGCTCACGTAGTCGAGGGCAACCCCAAGGTAGAGGTCGTCTTCCCCGACGGTTTGGTGCGCCAGGCCCAGGTTCTCGGGAGTGACCGGCTCTCCGACCTGGCCGTGGTCAAGGTCGACGTCCCGGCCAACCTGCTCCGGCCGCTCCCGCTTGGGAATTCAGACGAGGTTCGGGTTGGACAGAAGACGATTGCCATCGGTAGCCCGCTTGGATCGGAGGGAGGGCTGGGATTGGAGCGCTCGCCCTCGGTCACTCAGGGCATCGTCAGCGCCCGCGACCGCAGCCTGCCGATTTCGAGCCTGAATGATCCGCGGATGACCGATATTACGATTGAAGGACTGATCCAGACCGATGCCGCTATTAATCCGGGCAACAGCGGCGGGCCGCTGCTGAACTCGCGGGGCGAGGTCATCGGCGTCAACACCGCCATCGCTCCCCAGGCCCAGGGAATCGGTTTCGCCGTCCCGTCCAACATCGTCAGGCGGGTGGTTCCGACCCTGATCCAGGGCAAACCGGTCGAACGGGCGGCACTGGGCATCACCTTCCAGGGTCTCGATAAGCTCAAGGAGAGCCTCGGAGAGGAGTTTTCGAAGCTTAGGCTGCCGCGTGACTCCGGGGCTTTGGTCGGGCAGGTCCTCAAAGGTTCGGCGGCCGAGGCGGCCGGCCTAAAGGGCGGGAACCGAGAGTCTGCCGCCGGGGGCGTGACTCTGACGGTCGGTGGCGACATTATTATCGCCCTGGACGGGGTTACCATCACCGGCAACAACCTGGCTTCCGAGGTGCTTAAGAAAAAGCCGGGCGACAAGGTCAAACTGACCGTGGTCCGCGACGGTAAGGAGCAGGTGGTCGAGGTGACGCTCGGAAAGCGTTGACATCCTCGGGTAATGTCTTTTAATGTCACCAACTTCCGGCCACGCTGGACGGCCTCCGACACGGGCGCGCTCCAGGCCTGTCCTATACTTGAAGGCGGGAACCATAATTAACTATTTTGGGGTGACGCTTTGAAGGCAGCCAAGCTGTACCGTTGGTTGGCCTACGGACTGGTGACCGCCGAGATGCTGATCGCCGGTCGCTGGCCCGAGCCGGGAGTCCAGGAGTTTCTCTGGGTCAACGGCTTTTTGGCCCTGGCTGTTCCCTGCCTCTACCCGTACGCGCTCCGTTCTGTTTGGGGCCTGGTGCCGCTGGCCGGGGCCGACTTGGCGGCGGTGGCCGGGACCATCGCCCTGCTGCCGGGTTTTCCCCATCTCGCCCTGTTTTACCTGGTCTCGCCGGTTGCGATGATAGCGGCGGTCAGGGGGTTTAAATGGGGCCTGGCGGCTGCGTTGAGCTTTTTCTCGCTCTCAGCCGGAGGCTGGCTGGCAGTGGGGCCAAGCCAGGCCGCTGTAGCCGGGCTGCCCCCTCTGGCGGCCGCCCTGATTGTTGCCGCCGCGGCTTTTTCAGCCGGGCGCTGGCTCATCCTCCGGGGTGAGGTAGATCGCGCCAGGCTTCGCGAGGCGGTTGAGGCCAACCAGGTGGCCGGTGGGCAGCTTGATGCCTTATTCGAACTGGCTACCGATGTCCGAACCGAGGGCGGCCTGGAAGAGGTGGCGATCAGCCTGGTGAACTCCGTCCGGAGCCTCCTCGGGTCTGAGGACGCCGCCCTGATTCTCAGCCCCGCTGGAGAGGCCGCCGCCCCTAAGATCATGATCAGCAGCCGGGGCGAGAACCCCGGGAGGCTTCCAGACTGGTTCACCGGGCGAATCCGCGGCTGCGGCCGGGCTTTTTGCCCGGCCCAGAGCTCCTGCCGGGGCCTGCTTTCCGAGGAGTCCCGCCCAGATGGCCTCAAGCCGCCGGGTGAGGTACTCTGCGCTCCCTTGCTGGCCCAGAGCCTGGCCCTCGGGGCGGTCTTTGCCTACCGACCGACCGTCAGATCTGGGCACGACCACGTCAAATTCCTTCACATCGCGGCCGGGCTGGGAGCCGCCGCCATCCGCAATCTGGTGGCCGCACGGGAGATCAAGGGGTTTTTCCTCTCCCGCGAGCGCAAGCGGATCGCCGAGGAGATCAACGACGGCCTTGGGAAGACCATCCTGGCCAGCTTGGGGGAACTGGACCGCGCCCGTCAGGCCGTCCGGTCGGCCCCGACCGAGGCCGAGCGCTTGATGGGGCAGGTCCAGAACGACCTGACCCGCGGTCTGAAGGATGTCCGGCGGTTCATCTACGACCTGCGGCCCCTGTCCATCGCCGGGGGCGGGCTGGAAAAAAGCCTGGAGAGCTACTTTAAGCGCTTCCAGGCCCGGTATCGTATCCAAACCGTTTTAGAGGTGACCGGCGAGGCGAGCCGGCTCAGGCCGGCCGTCTGCGAGACGATCTTCCGTCTGGTGCAGGAGGCGACCCTCACCCTGGCCAAGCGCAGCCGGGCCGGCCGGATTGAGGTGCGAATCAAAATCGGGCCGACGGTGGCGCTATCCATCACCGGGGATGCCGGGATTAGCCCCGAACAACTAATGGACAGCGAACCCTCTTTCGGGCTATCCCTGTTGGCCGAACGGGCCGGGGCCCTGGGGGGGAGCCTGAAGGTCGAACCACTGCCTGGCGGGGGCGCGGCGCTGCTGGCAACCTTGCCGGCCGGAGGGGGCGTTGAGGGTTGGAGCGGTTCCGAGTCCTTATCGCCGACGATCACCGGATAGTCCGGTGGGGCCTGAGGTCGCTTTCAAGTGGGGACGAATGAGGAAGGAATTCATGAATAGAATGTTTAAGTAGTTGGCCAAATTTGAATCAAAGGTTGTTAGGGAGTAGTGCTGGTGAAGAAAAGGTATCGCAACCCTCCGATTATCGAAGCCCTGTGTGAATTCCAATTTGAACCGGAGGCCCAATGGGACTGGACCGTTCCGGGGATTTTCTATACAAAGGTTCAGAAAAAATATATTCAAAGACGAGAGGAAAGGGCCATTGCCATTCACATTGATGCGCAAACCGGGTCGGTTTCAAATGTATCTGGTGAATCTGACTCAAGAAAAATGGTCTTTTTAACAGAAGAAGGTAAGGATCTGATTCAAGTAGCTCCTCATTTCCTTGCCGTAAACCGTCTTGCCCCCTATACGGGTTGGGAGAATTTCAAACCTCAG